>NZ_JACYLP010000016.1:0-63715 GCF_015272455.1 Thermoleptolyngbya sp. C42_A2020_037 | reverse complement strand
TTCATCGTCCTCAGCCGCATTCCAGCCTCTTAGTTTTGTCAGTCAAGCAGCTCCTGCAACTCTTTCACACCCGACTGGAGCGACTCTTGCAAATCTTTTGCGCCCGACTGGAGCGACTCTTGCAGCGCCTCAACCTTGGTGCTGGCTGAAGACTGAAACTCTTTCAGGCGATCGCGCAGGCTGTCCAGATAGCTCTTGGGTTTGGGTCGAGCGGGTCGGCTGACGCGCGGTGTGGGGCTGGGCGCAGGCAACTCCTGCACTTGCTCCTGCACCTGCTCTTCTAGTTCGCGCAGCACAGACGGGGTTGGAGCAGGCTGGGCAGGGGGACTTGGCAACGGCTCTGGGATGACGCTTGGCTCTGGAGTCGGCACGGCGGACACGGGGGACACTCTGGGCGCTGGCTCAGTCGCGCGAGTCGGCGGCGGCGCTTTTGCGGGGGTAGGAGCTGGCGTTTTGCCAGATGGCTCCAAATCCGATGGCTCTCGACTGGACGGCTTTGGCTCCCCTAGCTCTTTCACTGGCTCTTTCACTGGCTCTGGCTGGTTGGGCTGGGGGCTGGGGGTCGCTGCTGGAGGAGCCACGGGTGTCGGTGATGCGGGCACGGTTTCCTGGGCTTTCTTTGCTTTGGGCGATTCGCGAAGCGATCCCTGCGGGAATCGCGCTGGGCGGACAGGCACAGGGCTGGGTTCGGCGGCTGGTGTGGGAGCTAGCACTGGGGTCGGTACTGGGGTCGGCGCTGACTCCACCACGGGTGATGATTGGCGTGGGCTGGGCGAAGGCTCTGGGGCGATCGCCTTGGGAGCGGGGGACACCGCTGGCTCTGGCACGCTGGAATCTGATTTTCGAGGGGATGCCGCTTTCGGGGGTGTCGCCTTGGGTTCCGCCGCCTTGGGTGGTTCAGATTCTGGAGCAGGAGTGGGCGAAGGAGCTGGTTTTGCGGGCGCTGGTACAGGCGCTGGTACGGGCGCGGGTGCGGGCGCGGGTGATTCTTGAACAGGGGGCATCGCAGGCGTTGGCGCGGGCGATTCCTTCACAATGGGCGCGGGCAATGGTTTCGGGGCGGGCTTGTAGTTGGGGTCAACGATGGCGCGGGCTTCGTCCAGGGTCAGGTCGCCGCGCACCAGCTTTGCTAACGGGTCTGTGCCGCCTGGTTCATAGGTGATGACGCGAACGGTATTGTTGAACGCATTGGGAATCGGTTCCCCGTCTTCGTTCAAAAGCTCTAGCTGCACCCAGTTTTTGCCAGGTTTCAGCCCCTTGAGATAGATCGGCTGCCACTGGTCGATCAGGAAGCTCTCGCCGTTGACCGTGGCGCGAATTCGCCAGTCGGGAATGTCGTCGTCTTCGCTGGACTGGGCAATGATGTGCAGCGGCACGTTGGTCAGGAAAAAGTCCAGCATCACGGGTTCTGCGCCGTAGCTGCCGACAGGACGGCTGTAGGTAAGCAGGGGCTGATTGCGGATGGGGCGGTTGTCCGGCGTTTTTGCATAAACGTGGAACGTAACCTGGGCAAAGGCTCCGTCGTTTTTGAAGAGTTCGTGCCAGGGACGAGAGGCGATCGCCCTCACGGTATGCGTCCCCGGCTCCAGATTCTCGAACACAATCGGCTCGGCAGCGTCGTACAGCGCTTTATAGGGCGAGTTGTCCAAAATCACATGGACGTGTGGCCCCAGCCCCAGGGTTTTGTCCTTAAAGATAGGCAAGTCGTTAACCTGCACCTTGACGGAAACTTTGTCATCTTGCAGCACCTCGTCCGGGCGTGGGCTGAGGATTTTGACCTGCGGCTGATAGTTTTCCAAAAATGGGCGCAGGTCTTGCAGCAGGGCTGGCGGTGGCACTTCGGAAATACTGCTGGGACGGGGACTATTGAGACGAGTCGAGGGGCGATCGCCCTTACGGGCAGGCTTTTCACCACAGGCGGCAGATCCCAGCCCTAAGATTGCGATCAAACCCAAGATCACCAGGCATTTGCCCCATTGCCGTATCCGCTGCATCACCACGCGCCTCACTCCTGTGCGATCGCCATTCCAGGGAGGCTAGCCAGCCGTTTAGCTTCAGCGAGCTAGCACGTTCCCTGCAAACAAAATGAATTGAGTCTATCCATAGGGAACTATACCGCTTCCCCTCTCTCCCAGAGCAAATTCCGCTCTGCCTCGCACGCCAAACAACGCGATTCATGTAGCGCCCGGCATAGCGCCTATCGCGCTTCTCGACATCAAACCCCGGAGCATCCGCAGCGAACACCCCGGAAAACCGCAGATGAGAAAGACGCAAACGATCGACAGGGCTGCGCTTATCTCTTGTACGAGAATTTTTGTGGGGATGGGCGATCGCCAGCCACAACAGCATCAAGACAAGATCGAGACAAAATCGAGAATTTTTAATGGCATTAATTCTTGTGTCTTATACCTGCCTCGTCAAAAAACAAAAGCCTTGCCCGTAGAGGAATTGGGCGATTGTATCCGACACGACTCTGAGATTCTTCCGTGCTCTTTCCTCACGACTTTTCTATGCTTAGGATTGGTTTATGATTAACCATTTCGATTTGTAAATATTCGGCCACAAACGGGCCATCTTTTGCGTCCTGCTGTCCGTGAAACGCAGGATCAATCAAAGTTTTCCCATCTTGAATTATTGTTAATAGCCGTGAAACTTGGGCTAAACACAGCACTATAATCTCTAAGAAACCTACCCAGGTCACGTCCTGTCGCCGTTTTGGCCCTTGCCGAGGGCGATCGCGACGTTCCTCCCCCACTTCCCCAACTGCTTGAAAGCGTTGCTGCCAAAGCATTTGCCGTAAAGCGGTTTACACGCTCCCCCTGGGTCTTATATGCCTAGCTATCATCATCGGCGATCGGTGGTGAGCGGGGAGGCTTGCCGCGAAAGCGGCATCTGGGTTTGGATTAATTTTCGTTCCTTGTCTAGAGAGAGGAGAGTCTCTAATGACAACTACCCCACGGGAGCGAGAAGCGAAGGTCAAGGTGACGGTTGACAAAGACCCGGTTCCTACCTCTTTTGAGCTATGGGCCAAGCCGGGACACTTCGACCGCACGTTGGCGAAGGGCCCCAAAACCACCACTTGGATTTGGAACCTTCATGCGGACGCTCACGATTTTGATAGTCATACCAGCGACTTAGAGGATATCTCCCGTAAAATCTTCAGCGCTCACTTTGGTCACCTCGCGGTGATCTTTATCTGGCTGAGCGGGATGTATTTCCACGGCGCTAAGTTTTCAAACTATGAAGCCTGGCTGACCAACCCCACGGGCATCAAGCCTAGTGCTCAGGTGGTCTGGCCAATTGTCGGTCAAGAGATTTTGAATGCAGATGTTGGCGGCGGCTTCCAGGGCATCCAGATCACCTCTGGCTTGTTCCAACTGTGGCGCGCCTCTGGCTTTACCAACAGCTTCCAGCTCTACTGCACCGCCATTGGTGCGCTAGTGATGGCAGGTCTAATGCTGTTTGCAGGCTGGTTCCATTACCACAAGGCCGCTCCCAAACTGGAGTGGTTCCAAAACGTGGAATCCATGATGAACCACCACCTGGCCGGTCTGCTGGGTCTGGGTTCTCTGGGTTGGGCCGGTCACCAAATCCATGTGTCTCTGCCCATTAACCAGTTGCTCGATTCGGGCGTAGCTGTAAAGGATATCCCGCTGCCGCACGAGTTCATCCTGAACTCCAGCCTGATGGCGGATCTGTATCCCAGCTTCTCAAAGGGCTTGACTCCCTTCTTCACCCTCAACTGGGGCGAATATGCCGATTTCCTTACGTTCAAAGGCGGACTGAACCCGGTCACGGGTGGTCTGTGGCTCAGCGATACGGCACATCACCATTTGGCGATCGCCGTTCTGTTCATCATCGCAGGTCACATGTACCGCACTAACTGGGGCATCGGTCACAGCATGAAGGAAATCCTGGAGGGACACAAAGGGCCCTTCACCGGTGAAGGTCACAAAGGTCTTTACGAGATCCTCACGACTTCCTGGCACGCCCAACTGGCCATCAACCTGGCCATGATGGGGTCTCTCTCCATCATCGTGGCGCAGCACATGTATGCAATGCCGCCCTATCCTTACTTGGCAACGGACTACCCCACCCAGCTCTCGCTGTTCACCCACCACATGTGGATTGGCGGCTTCTTGGTGGTGGGTGCAGGCGCTCACGCCGCGATCTTCTTCGTTCGCGATTACGACCCTGCTCAAAACGTCAACAACCTGCTGGATCGGGTGCTGCGTCATCGTGATGCCATCATTTCCCACCTAAACTGGGTTTGTATTTTCCTCGGCTTCCATAGCTTCGGACTCTACATCCACAACGACACCATGCGGGCTTTGGGCCGTCCTCAAGATATGTTCTCGGACACTGCCATCAAGCTCCAGCCCGTATTCGCTCAGTGGGTGCAAGGTCTGCATACGGCTGCTCCTGGAGCTACCGCTCCGAATGCAATCGGCCCTGCCAGCCTCGCCTTTGGCGGAGATCTGGTTGCTGTGGGTGGCAAAGTCGCCATGATGCCGATCGCCCTGGGCACGGCAGACTTCATGGTTCACCACATCCATGCCTTCACTATCCATGTGACGGTGCTGATTCTGCTGAAGGGTGTTCTCTTCTCTCGCAGTTCTCGTCTGATTCCTGACAAAGCCAACCTGGGCTTCCGCTTCCCTTGCGACGGGCCGGGTCGTGGCGGCACCTGCCAGGTGTCGGGTTGGGATCATGTGTTTCTCGGTCTGTTCTGGATGTATAACTCCCTCTCGATTGTGATTTTCCACTTCAGTTGGAAGATGCAGTCGGATGTATGGGGCACGGTCGCACCAGACGGCTCGGTAACGCACATTACGAACGGCAACTTCGCTCAGAGCGCCATCACCATCAACGGTTGGCTGCGCGACTTCCTCTGGGCACAAGCTTCTCAGGTGATTGGCTCCTATGGCTCGGCGCTGTCGGCCTACGGTCTGATCTTCCTGGGTGCCCACTTCATCTGGGCGTTCAGCCTGATGTTCTTGTTCAGCGGTCGCGGCTACTGGCAAGAACTAATCGAATCCATCGTTTGGGCCCACAGCAAGCTTCGGGTTGCTCCGGCGATCCAGCCTCGCGCTCTGAGCATCATTCAGGGTCGTGCGGTTGGGGTGGCTCACTACCTCCTTGGGGGTATCGCGACGACTTGGGCCTTCTTCCTGGCTCGAATTATTGCTGTTGGCTAGGCGCTCTCTGAAGTGCTGACTTCTCTGGACTGCTAGACAAGGACGGTGAATGTTGGGCGCTGAGCAATTGATTGCATTGATTTCCCTAATGAAATCTGATGTGGTTCTGTAGCGAAGTGCCCAAGGTTCTACCGCTTGAGTCGGGTAGACTGGAGGCTAAATAGCAAAACTGCTGATTGTTAACTGAGTCTGTCAATCAGGACTTATGGCAACTAAATTCCCAAAATTCAGCCAGGATTTGGCGCAAGATCCGACCACTCGTCGGATCTGGTATGGGATTGCCACCGCCCACGACTTCGAAAGCCACGATGGCATGACGGAGGAGAATCTTTATCAAAAGATTTTTGCTTCTCACTTCGGTCATTTGGCAATCATCTTTTTGTGGACATCGGGCAACCTCTTCCACGTCGCCTGGCAAGGCAACTTTGAGCAGTGGATTAAAGACCCACTGCATGTAAAACCCATCGCCCATGCGATCTGGGACCCTCATTTCGGTAAAGCAGCCGTCGATGCCTTCACCCAGGGCGGTGCCTCTGGGCCGGTGAACATTGCCTTCTCTGGCGTGTATCACTGGTGGTACACGATCGGGATGCGGACAAACGGCGAACTCTACACGGGCGCGGTCTTTCTGCTGCTGCTAGCTTCAGTCTTCCTGTTTGCGGGCTGGCTGCACCTGCAACCCAAGTTCCGTCCGTCGCTGTCCTGGTTCAAGAATGCTGAGTCTCGGTTGAATCACCACTTGGCTGGTCTGTTTGGTGTCAGCTCTCTGGCGTGGACGGGTCACTTGGTTCACGTGGCGATTCCTGAATCTCGCGGAATTCATGTGGGCTGGGACAACTTCCTATCGGTGAAGCCGCACCCCGCTGGACTGCTGCCCTTCTTTACGGGCAACTGGGGCGTGTATGCGGAAAACCCTGACGGTCTGAACCATGTGTTTAGCACGGGTGAAGGATCGGGTACGGCAATCCTGACGTTTCTGGGTGGTTTCCATCCTCAGACCGAGGCACTGTGGCTGACGGATATCGCGCATCACCACTTGGCGATCGCCGTGATCTTCATCATTGCAGGCCACATGTATCGCACCAACTTCGGCATTGGGCACAGCATCAAAGAAATGCTGAACTCCAAGGCTGGTCTGTTGAGCAAGAGCAGCGAAGGTCAGTTCAACCTGCCCCACCAGGGCTTGTATGAAACGATGAACAACTCGCTGCACTTCCAGCTTGCCTTTGCTCTAGCGGCGCTGGGTGTGATTACCTCTCTGGTGGCGCAGCACATGTATGCCATGCCGCCTTACGCCTTCATTGCGAAGGATCACACGACGATGGCAGCCCTCTATACCCATCACCAGTACATTGCTGGCTTCATCATGGTGGGTGCGTTCGCGCACGGTGCAATCTTCCTGGTGCGGGATTATGACCCCGCTCAGAACAAAGGCAACGTGCTAGATCGGATGCTGCAACACAAAGAAGCGCTGATTTCTCACCTGAGCTGGGTGTCGCTGTTCCTCGGCTTCCACACGCTGGGTCTGTACGTCCACAACGACGTGATGCAGGCTTTCGGCACGCCCGAAAAGCAAATCCTGGTAGAGCCTGTATTCGCACAGTTCGTCCAGGCTTCTTCGGGCAAGGCGCTATACGGTTTCAACGCGCTGCTGTCGAATCCTGACAGCATTGCAGCGACCGCCTGGCCCAATCACGGCAACGTGTGGCTACCGGGCTGGCTGGATGCCATCAACAGCGGCGCAAACTCGCTGTTCCTGACCATTGGCCCTGGCGACTTCCTGGTTCACCATGCGATCGCCCTGGGTCTGCACACCACCACGCTAATCCTAGTGAAAGGCGCATTGGATGCTCGCGGCTCGAAGCTGATGCCCGACAAGAAAGACTTCGGCTATAGCTTCCCCTGCGACGGCCCTGGCCGGGGCGGCACCTGCGATATCTCTGCTTGGGATGCCTTCTATCTCGCTATGTTCTGGATGCTCAACACCATTGGTTGGGTCACCTTCTACTGGCACTGGAAGCATCTGGGCGTGTGGCAAGGCAACGTGGCGCAGTTCAACGAAAGCTCGCCAACGATCATGGGTTGGCTGCGCGATTATCTGTGGCTCAACTCGGCTCAGCTAATCAACGGCTATAACCCCTACGGCATGAATAACCTAGCGGTTTGGGCCTGGATGTTCCTCTTTGGACACTTGGTTTGGGCGACTGGCTTCATGTTCCTGATTAGCTGGCGCGGCTACTGGCAAGAGCTGATCGAAACCATCGTCTGGGCCCATGAGCGCACGCCGCTTGCAAACCTGGTGCGCTGGAAGGACAAGCCCGTGGCGCTGTCAATCGTTCAGGCTCGTCTGGTAGGTCTGGCACACTTCACGGTGGGCTACATCCTGACCTATGCCGCCTTCTTGATCGCCTCAACCTCTAGTCGATTTGGCTAGATTGATGGAGTTCAGGTCATTGAATCCTTAACTGAAAGCCCCCTCGCCATCCGGTGAGGGGCTTTTTGTTTCAGCTAATTTCAAGCGGATTTGAGCGTATCTGAGCTTGTTTGAGCGTACTTTGATCAGCGTCTTTACAAATGCTCTGCACTGGGACAGATCCGGGGCAGGAAAGCCCGTCGTTATAATCAAGCTGTATTGTGTAGGGGGCGATCGCCCTCCACGCAGTCCCCGAAAGCGCCTGACGACCAGGATTTCAGCAGGATGATTTCAGTGGGCTGATTTTTCATGCAGTGATTCGGCAACTCAATGTCCTATGGCGATTCTGAACCCTGACCTCTTGAAAACCCCAGGATATCTCGTGGCTCTCGTTTCCCTAATTGGTTGTGCTGCTTCGCCTCCGGTGCAGCCAGAGATGCCCGAAGCCTCTCCTGCTGCGATCGCCCCCGCCGATCCCCCTTCCGACATTCCGCCTGCCGCATCTAATGCTGAAGCACCTGCTGCGTTTGACGTTGCCTCTGCTGCTAGCGAGGTTGATGCCGCCATTCCGCCTGTCCTCAGCGGGGCGATCGCCCAGCAACCTGGCATCCAGCAAACCATCCTTGCCGAAAATCTGGAGCATCCCTGGGGCATCGCCTGGCTGCCCAACGGCGACATGCTGGTGACCGAACGGCCCGGACGGCTGCGGATCATTCGCAACGGCAGGCTTGACCCAACCCCGATTCCCGGCGTTCCCCCAGTGCTGGCAGTTGGCCAGGGCGGACTGCTGGATATCGCCCTGCATCCCCAGTTTGCTGAAAATCGCTGGGTCTACTTCACCTATGCTCATGGTGCCGTAGATGCCAACCAAACCCGCGTCGCCCGCGCCCAGTTTGACGGTACGCGCCTGACCAATTGGACGGTGCTGTTTGAAGTGAACCGCGCCAAGACGCAGGGGCAACACTTCGGGTCTCGTCTGGCCTGGCTGCCTGACAATACGCTGCTGGTGTCAATTGGTGACGGCGGCAACCCACCGGTGCAGCTTGACGGCGACCTAATCCGCAACCAGGCCCAGAATCTGAATGTGCATCTTGGAAAAATTGTGCGCTTGAATGACGACGGTTCTATCCCCGTCGATAATCCCTTTGTCAATACACCCAACGCTGAACCCAGCATTTGGAGCTATGGACACCGCAATATACAGGGGCTGGCGTTTGACCCAGAAACTCAGCGGGTATGGTCTACAGAACATGGCTCTCGCGGCGGCGATGAGTTGAATCTGATTGCCCCTGGCAAAAACTATGGCTGGCCGGTGGTCACCTTTAGCCGCGAATACTCCGGCGGCGTGATTTCATCAGAACAGTCGCGACCGGGCATGGTTGATCCTCGCCTAGTGTGGACTCCGGCTACGGCTCCGTCGGGGTTGGCGATTTATCGGGGCGATCGCTTCCCAGAGTGGCAAGGGAAACTGTTTGCGGGTGGTCTGGTCTCACAAGATGTACGCCAGATCGAGGTAGATGAGGCAGGGCGAGTTGTCAACGAATCTTCAATTCCTATTGGACAGCGGGTTCGAGACGTGCGCCAGGGCCCGGACGGCTATCTCTACGTCCTCACCGACGCGCCAAACGGCCGCCTGATTCGTCTGGGCGCTTCCCGATGACGAAATTGAAGCGGCTGCAATCTAAAGTGGCTGCGCTTTAGGCAAGTGGCTGCGCTTTAGACAGCCGATATCTACCGATATCTACATCATCACTCCAGCCAAACTCCTACATCACCAGAATGTCAGAGTGACTCAGCGATAGGTTTCTTGGCAGGATCGCAATTTGCACAGCGCCCACGCCATCGCCAGAGCCGTTTGCGTCGTATAGCAAATCTCCGTTCAACGGGTTGTAGATAATTCGGTGGAGGGAAGTTTGGGCTGCCACACCTATGACAAATCGGTTTGCCTGCAACGGCCCAGCGCTTTGGAAATTTTCAAAGTCAGAAGCTGCGATTCGTAGGCGATCTACGCTGGGCGTAAAGTCAGTGATTTGGTCTATGCCCTGTCCGGGTGCATTCAGGTGAAACGTATCTCGACCAGGGCCACCTGTCAGCACATCGTCGCCCGGCCCGCCGACTAGCGTGTCATCGCCTGCACCGCCAATGAGGATATCATTGCCCGCAAGTCCGTGAATTTCTACAGGTGTAGTAAAGCTAGATGCATTTACCAGGTCGTAAGTTTCTCCCAGCCGAATCAGCGGGACATTCATGACCGATTCAAACACTGAAAAGTCGAGATAGTTGGTAAGCGTATCGCGCCCAATGATTGTTCCCCCGTTGCCATCGAACACTTCTACGCCCAGAATCCAGGTTGATGTGGGGAACTGGTAGAAGTTGTTGATTTGCCAGAGGAAGATGTCGGCTCCGGGCGTGTCGTTGCGGATGGTGTCGCTGCCTGCGCCGCCGTAGATTGTGTCGCCATCCAGAGCGCTGCCGTCTGCATAACCCGGCACATTGAACAAAAACAGGTCGTCGCCGTCTTCGCCATAGATTGTATCTGCACCGCTGCTCAGAACAATCGTGTCGTTGCCTGCGCCTGCCCATACCTGGTTCGTATCTGTTGAACCAAAACTGCTGGTGTAGATTAGGTCATCGCCACTGCCAGCGTAAATGTAGTCGTTGCCGCTGTTAGCTTTGATGGTGTAGGCACTATCCATTGCAATGAACAGCGTGTTAACTCCCGGCGTTCCAACCAGGGTTGGCATTTCTGCGATCGCCCTGTCCGAACTTTCCACGGAGCTTGCTATGGAAAAGGTATCAAGGCTCACCATCGCCTCATCTACCGGAGGTATCCACTCATCGAGTTCTGGCATTTCGACATTGGGCGAATCATGAATGCCGGGAACCTCGGGTGAATCGTCAGGTAGGACGGAGGGTGAACTGCCGAAGCTAGATGATGCCCGACCAATGCTAACGGCATCTGTATTGAGCAGCGCGTCGGTGGAAATGGGTACGAGGCGATCGCCCAAGTCCGGGTTACTCGTGTCTTGAATATACAAAGCTGCTATCTCAAAGCCCTCAGCCGCAAAGTTCAGCAGCGACACCAGCTCCAGTCGTCGATTTGTTGGATCGCTGAGGTAAGTCTTTAGAGCGGGCAACTGGCCGCTGTCGAGGATGGTCTGGAGTTGTTCGGATGTAAACACCAAATTAATCCGGTCGATGCCCAAACCACCCCGATAGACGGTTCGCTCTGAGTGTTCAGTAGAGGTGAAAATCGTGTCATTGCCGCTACCCAGGACGATTTCTAGAAAATCGGAGGAGCGGACTGGAGAAAAATTGGCAGATGAAAACGGGGTTTGGCTATCCATAGGAAGCGGGAGTCGAGGGGCAATTTCCGGATGAGAACACAGGGTTAAACGTGAAGTTCAGCAAAAACTGGGCAGCACAAACAGCAGCACAAAATCGCCTGCCATTCAGCAGACCTGATCTTCAAACCAATTCGCACCCTAAAAAGCTTGAGACTTGAAAACTAAAACTCGAAAACTGAGCCTGAAAAATCTAGGCAATCACTTCAACAATGAAACTTTGCTGAAACAGGAAGAAACTTAAAAGAATGTTCCTAAATGCACCCATAGCATGAGTGCGTGGAATTACTGAGATGACTTCCCCTCCTGTATATTAGGGCTGCACTCAGTCTCCTCCACAGGCTTCACAGAGGCTTTATTGAAGCTTTAATCTTGCTTCAATGGAACTCTATGCAGCATTCTCTGCCCCCAAAGTTCAGCAAGGGCGATCGCAACATTGACCACAAACCACATGACCGACTCCGATTGTCTAGCCACTCGACTCACCCAGTACAACACCCGCTTTGTGCGCTTGCTATGGTGCGACAACGGCAACGTCATTCGCGGCAAAGCCTTTCACCGCCAGTTTCTAGACGAACATCGAGACTGGGGAATTGGCATCTCGTTAGCGCAGCAGGCGGTTCCCGTGATGGTGGACGGCGTGGCCGCAGACAGCGGACTGGGGCCGGTGGGCGAAGCGTGGCTGGTGCCCGACTGGAAGACGCTGACCCCCTTGCCCTACGCGCCAGGTCATGCTCGCGTGATGGCCGACATGCAGCTAGGCGAACAGCCCTGGAGCCTGTGTCCGCGTGGCTTCCTGAAGCGAATGCTGGCTCGTCTGGAGCAAGAGGCAGGGCTGCGGGTGATGGCGGCGTTTGAGCCTGAATTTTATCTGCTGCGGCTGGATGAGTCAGGATTGATTCACCCGGCAGATCGCACACCTTTTGCGGCGACTCTGGGGATGGATCTGAACCAAGCGGTCATCGATGACATCACGGACGCGCTAATAGCTCAGGGAATTTGGGTCGAGCGCTATTATCCAGAGTCGGGGCCAGGGCAGCACGAAATTGCCGTCCGCTATGGGGACGCGCTGCGGGCGGCCGACTGGCAGATTGCCTTGCGAGAAACGGTGCGCGGTGTAGCGCTGCGGCACGGGCTGCGGGCTTCGTTTTTGCCCAAGATTTTTGCTGACCAGGCGGGAAGTGGTTGCCACCTGCACTTGAGCCTGTGGCGCGAGGGCGTGAATGTGTTGCCCGATCCAGGACGGACTGGAACCCTGTCGGCGATCGCCCTCCACTTTATCGGCGGCATTTTGCACCATCTCCCCGCCTTGATGGCCCTGACCACACCCAGCACCAATTCTTACCGCCGTCTCCAGCCCCAGAGTTGGAGCGGAGCCTTTCGCGCCTGGGGCATGGACAACCGCGAGGCTGCCGTGCGCGTGCCCAGCAATCCCCACCCGCCCAGCCCGACCCATCTTGAGCTAAAAACCGTAGACGCTTCGGCGAATCCCTATCTGGCGTTGGGGGCGACAATCGCTGCGGGGCTGGATGGCATTCAGCAGCGGCGAGAACCGGGAGAACCTGTCGCCGTAGACCCCGCCACACTGACCGAGGCAGAACGGCAGGCTCGCCAGATTGATCGGCTACCCACCAACCTGGGAGCGGCGATCGCCCAACTCAGCCAGTCCGCCGTGCTGCTGAATGCGCTGGGAGCCGACTTAGCGCAAGCATTTCTGGCGGTGCGCCGCGCCGAGTGGAACGCTCTGGGTAATCTGGAACTAGAGGCAGAAGTGCAGCAGTTGCTAGAGCGATACTAGCGACGCAGCGGTTTCTCGCAGGGTTCGGCTAGAGCATGATTGCATCTTCTAATGTCTTACAGGGACAATCATCGAACAGTATAGCGAGAGCAGACCTGTACCTTACCGAGAATGCTATTGTTTCTAGATAGCCAAGCTCCCAGTTTCCTTCAGGTACAGGTATCCTTCTAGGCTTTTGCAGACTGCTTTCTGAGGCATTCTATACCCGTGAGCGATCGCCCCACTCCCCAAATTCAGCCTTGCGATCTATCCGACTCGCCCACCCCAGCAATCCACGCTTCGGCTGCTCCTGAAGCGACGGCTGTATTCGGCGAACCACAGTCTGTTGCCAGTTCTCTGCCCAAAGATTGTGAACTACACCTTCAGAGGGTTCTCGATGTTTTACCGGTGTGCGTTGCCTATAATGACGCTGAGCAGCGCTACCGTTTTATGAACCGCACCTACGAGGTGTGGATGGAACAGCCGCGAGAAGAACTCTATGGCAAAACAGTACAAGATGTGATTGGCGAAGCAGCCTATCGCGTAGCCGCTCCATTTATCGAGCAGGCCCTACGAGGCAAGTTGGTGCAATATGAAGCCAAACTACCCTACAAGGTTGGCGGATTGCGCCATGTCTCGGTGCTGCTAGTTCCTGATTGGGGGGATCTTCAGCAGGTGCGAGGGTACTACGCGCTGGTAACAGATATCAGCGATCGCAAAGCCTTAGAGCAAACCTCCGAGCAAACAGCGCTGCAACTCCGGGAAGTATTGAACGGTGCCTGCGCCGCTGTCACCAGTTTTCGGCTCTATGCCGATATGACTTGGGTCTACGACTATTGCTCTGCTGGAGACAAAACGCTGTTTGGCTATCCGGCTCAGGACTTCATGAATGATAAGCATCTCTGGATTTCGCGGGTGCTGCCCGACGATCGCCCGCTGGTGTTTGCCCAAATGCGAACCCAACTTCTGCAAGGAAAACCTGCCAACTATGAGTACCGGTTTCGCCATCGCGATGGCTCAATTCGCTGGATCTCTTGCATTGCTTCTAGCTGCTACGAACCGCAGGAAGACTGCTGGCGGGTGACAACCGTTGATTTAGATGTTACCCGCCGCAAGCAGGCCGAAGAAGCCCTTCAGCAAAGCCAAGCCCGCCTAAAAACGGCCCAGGCGGTGGGTCAAATTGGGGATTGGGAGTTTGACGTAGACACCAAGCAAATCACCTGGTCGGAGCAGATGTATGCCATCTATGGGCTAGACCCTGCCCAGGGCACCCCTAAATATCTGGATTTGCTGCAACAGCTCGTCCCGGAGGATCGGTCGCGGCTAGAGGCGGCTATTTCGCAGGCGATCGCCCTGGGGCAACCCTATGTTCTCGATTTGCGACTGTGCCGAGCCGATGGCTCAATTGCCTATCTAGAATCCCGTGCCCAAGTACGGGTCAATGGGGCAGGGCGCGTCGTCAAGCTTTATGGCACGACGCAAGACGTTACTGAGCGCAAACAACTAGAGCTAGAACTCAAGCAGCGATCGCAGCGAGAGCAAATGCTGAATCAGGTGATTCAGGCAATCCGTCGATCGCTGGATTTGCCCACCATTTTTGAAACTGCGGTTCGCGAAACCGCTTCTCTTCTGGGACTCAGCCGCGTGTGGATTGCGAAATATCTGCCCGCCGAGCAGTGCTGGCTGCTTCAGGCAGAATATGTGCCGCCGGGGTCGCCCGTCTCCCAACGACTGCTGGGAGTCCGCATTCCCCACAGGGGCAATCCCATCGGCAGGCAACTGATGCAAGGGGTGTCTGTGCGGCTAGACGACAATCGCCAGGCAGAAGGAGCGGTTAACCAAAAGCTAGCCGCAGAGATCCCCGGTCGTTGGCTGCTGGTGCCGCTGAAAGTCGGAGAAGGCATCTGGGGCAGCCTTAGCCTCTCGCGAGATTTGTCGCTGGCGGGGTGGGAAGACTGGGAGGTCGATGTTGCTCAGTCCGTCGCCGATCAGCTGGCGATCGCCATCCAGCAATCAGAGCTATTTCATCAGGTGCAGTTGCTCAACGCCAACCTGGAAACGCAGGTGCAGCAGCGCACAACCCAGTTGCAGCAAGCCATTGACCTAGAAGCCCGGCTCAAGCGCATCACCGACAAAGTGCGCGATAGCCTAGACGAACGCCAGATTTTGCAAACTGCTGTGACCGAGTTGGGCATCGGGCTGGGAGTGGAGCGGTGTCAGGCAGGCTTGTATGATCTGGCGGCACAGACGTTGACCATCGCCTATGAGTATCGCAGTAGCCCCCAGGCAGCTTCTAGCGAGGGACTCGTGGTGAACTTGGTCGAGCATTCTGAGGTGCATACAGCCGTTCTCGCCGGTCAGTTTGTGCAGGGGTGCTGTCTGGAACCGCTCCCTGTGCTTAGGCTTGTTCATGAGGCTGCTGTGCCGATTGCGTCCTCAAGGGCTGAGCAGCCAATGGCGATGCTAGTTTGCCCGATTCTACACGATCAGCGAGTTTTGGGCAGTTTGTGGCTATTTAAGCCCTGTCAGGAGGCGTTTCGGGAGATGGAGATGCGGCTGGTGCAGCAGGTGGCCAACCAGTGCGCGATCGCCCTCCGCCAGTCGCGGCTCTATCAGAGCGCCCAGCGCCAGGTCGATGAGCTAGCCCGGTTAAATCATCTAAAGGACGACTTTCTGAACACCGTGTCTCACGAACTGCGATCGCCCATGTCCAGTATCAAAATGTCCGCAGAAATGTTGGAGATTTTGCTTCGGCGCAAGGGCGTGTTCGACGACCCGCAAATCAGTCAGTATTTCAAAATTCTGCAAAGTGAGTGCGATCGCGAAACGAGGTTGATCAACGACCTGCTCGACCTGTCGCGCCTTTCTGCCAACACCGAGCCGCTGTTGCTGACCAGTCTGGAGCTTCGATCCTGGATACTGCACGTTGCCGAACCCTTCGTCAGCCGTGCCCGCAGCCAGCAGCAAAACCTGCACTTTCACCTGCCCGCCGAGCCGCTGATCGTCACCACCGATTTTTCCTACCTGGAGCAAGTTTTTACAGAACTGCTTCAAAATGCCTGCAAGTACACGCCCACCAACGAGACGATCTGCGTTTCTGCCCGCCTCGAAGATTTAGAAGATAACGAAACGGAGAGCGCCCAGCTTCCCCACCCTGCGTCTCCCCACTACGCCATCCACATCACCAACACGGGCATCACGATTCCCGAAGCAGAGCGCGATCGCATCTTTGAGAAGTTCTACCGCATCCCCAACAGCGACCCCTGGAAGCATGGCGGCACAGGACTGGGGTTGGCGCTGGCGCGACGACGAGCTGAGCAAATTCACGGCAGCTTGTCGGTATCGGGCGATCGCCACTCCACCACCTTTACCATCCGCCTGCCGCTGCTGCCGCCGGATCTGAGCGCGGAGGCAGAGGAGTAGGGGCACGGGAGACACGCCCTACCCCCGCTTGACAAACGTAGCCCTGGTAGGGATAGTTGGCGGCGTGGTGGGTTTCGTCGGGGGCGATCGCGCATCGTATCCGGCGGGGACGGCTTCCGGGCGGGCGACGCAGCCACACTTGCACCGGAAAGCTCTGTTTGGGCATTTGCGAAGACCCGACCACCCAGAGATTCAGCGGTAATTCCTGGGGCTGGGGCATATTTGCCAGGGACTCCCAAAATGCCGCGTCTCGCGCAGGCTGTGCCAAAAAGCCGAGGCGAATCGGCGTGGTGGAATGATCTTGCAGGGCGCGGCGGCGAATTTCTAGCCCAAAGCTGAGTCCGAGGGCAATTTCCTGGGTGCTGGGGGCGCTGACGACGATGTGGGTGGGCGTGGTGGGGTCGTCGGAATATATCTCGCTGGCGGCCTTCAGCGGGTTGAAGCTTTTGTAGAACCCCAGTCCACTGGCGACGACCAGGCTGCTGACGATGCCGACTGCCAGGGCGATCGCCCACACCCGCTTCGGATTCATCCCCTTTGGCAAATGCGCCAGCAGCAGCCCCACCAGCGCACACACCGCCGGAAAGTAGACAAAGTTATAGCGCGGAGCCAGGGTGATGTCTTTGTTGAGTCCGTAGACGATGACCGCAAACTCCAGCAGCACCAGCCCCAGAAACCCCACCAGCAAGGTCAACGCAGGCTGCTGCGGCGTTTTGCCCCAGAGGGTTCGCCCGCTGCGCCACAATAGTCGCCCCAGCCACGCGGCATAGCCCAGCATAAACAGCGCCGACGGAATAGCGATCGCCCTGGGCTGTTTTTCCGCAGGCATCATCACCGCCATCAGCACCCAGCCGACCGCCGTTTGCAGCAGCGGCGAGAGTCTTCCCAAAATGCCGTCTGCCAGCCCCAGCCACTCGGTTTCCGGGCGGTTCATATGCTCCCAGAAAATCGGCAGCCAGGGCAGATACATCAGGACAACGGCGGCGATCGCCAGCCCCAGCGCCCCCCAGCCCCAGCGCGAAATTTGCCCCCGATTGAGCAGCATCCAGCCCAGCAGCGCCCCCCCCTGCGCCGCCAGTGCCAGCAGGCAAAAATAGTGAACGTAGAGTCCCAGTCCGGCGATCGCCGCCCAGCCCAGCCACACCCACGGGCGAAACCGATGCCGCTGCAAGTCTTGCTGCATTTGCACCAGCCCCAGCAGCCCCAGCGTGATCAGCAGCACAGGCAGTGTATAGTGCCGCGCCTCTTGTGAGAGATAAACCCCAAACGGCGACACCGCCATCGCTGCTGCCCCCGCCAGCCCCGCCGCAGTCGAAAAGGCGACCCGATTGAGTGCATACACAGCGGCGATCGCCCCCACCCCAAACAGCGCCGGCAGCGCCCGCAGCGCCCAGACCCAGTGCTCGCCCGGCCGCAGCGCCTCCATCCAGCCATACATCAGGCAAAAAAACAGCGGCGGATGGGGCGAGGTGGCGATCAGCCGCTGCGTGATGTCTGTGCAACTTAGCCCCGGCTGCACGGTGAACAACTCATCCAGATACGACAGCGGGAAGAACTGCCCGACCGGGATTTCGTCATAGCGACGACCCATCGCGGCGATCGCCGTAATCACCTCATCCAGCCACATCGGCTTCAAGTCCAGCCCCCAAAACCGCAGCCCCAGCCCCAACAGCAGCAGGAAAGCAAGGATCAGAGGCGGGCGGTGAAGTTTCATGGCAAGTCATCACAAGGCTTGGGCACGGTCTTTGGAAAGCCCGTTCGCTGGCTGAGGTTAAGTCTTTTGGAAAATCTTTTGAAGACGATCCCATAACGAGAGCTGAAAGTCTTACATCGCCTCAGCTTGGCAATCTAAAATCGGCAATCTAAAATCTAAAATCCGCATATCGTGAATTATGGCAGAGCAAGACGACCTCTATGACCTGAATCGCTTCCTGAAAGCGCAAGCGTCTGACTATGCGCGGGCGCTGGCGGAAATTCGGCAGGGCAAAAAGCGATCGCACTGGATGTGGTACATCTTCCCGCAATATGCAGGGCTGGGCTTCAGCGCCACGTCTCAGCACTACGCCATCAAAAGCCTCGCCGAGGCCGAGGCATACCTGCAACATCCCATTTTGGGCGCTCGGTTGATCGAGTGCGCCGAGGCAGCGCTTCAGGTAAACGGGCGATCAGCTTACGAGATTTTTGGCTCACCCGATGACCTGAAGCTGCGCTCCTGCGCCACGCTGTTTGCCCAGGTATCGCCCGCTGGTTCGGTGTTTCACCAACTGCTCGACCAATATTTTCAGGGCGAACCGGATGCCAAAACGCTGAAACTAATTGAATTGAGGAATGAGGAATATTGAATTGAGAAGCTAATTGAATAATTGAATAGTTGGTATATTCCCTGCCAAAGCTATTTAGCCAGAACCATCACGACTTAGCCAGCGTTAATAGCCAATGTAATTGACAACACAATGAATCTGAATGGGTTTGGATGAATCTAAACGGATCTGGCAATAATTATGGACAGACAGAAACTTGAGCTAGTATTGTCATGGTTTGCCCCTACCCAGGGAACTCCGAATTCCGGTCTTCGCTATCTTACCCAAGCTGACCTTAATCGGATATTGTCGTGGTTTGCTCCTGCGAAAGGGGTATCTTCTCCTTCAAGTGCTGACTCTAACGGCACCATCAAGTTGGTTCAAACTGTGTTTGTCGCTGGTTTTCAATACTACGATGGTAAAAAAGTATGGAAAAACTTGGCTGTCGGAGATGCCGTGCGGCTTGTCCGTGAGCCTGACAACAAGCATGACGAATATGCGATCGAGGTTTACTGGCAAGACCGGAAATTGGGCTATGTGCCTCGTGTTGCAAACAGAACCCTGGCGCAAATGCTAGATCGCGGCGAAACGCTGACTGCCCAAATTGCCAATCGAAAATCTGCTGATGATCCTTGGGAAAGGCTGGAAATCGAAATCGGGTTGATCACCTGAGAAGCTGCTTGATAAAGCAATCCAACTACCTTCTTTCTTACTTTTATTTCCATCTAGCTTGAAGGTGGAATGCTCTCGAAAATTACATCTTCATAGAGCAGGGCGATCGCCCCTTGCCAGTCGATGCTGGTGAGTTCGAGGGTGTCTTCGGCGGCAAAAGATTGCAGTTCCCACTGCGTTTCTGAAAGGCGACGGAAGCGATCGACACTAATTTGCGTAGCATCAATCAAGACATATTCTTGCAGCGTCGAAAGCTGGCGATAGCGACGAAACTTTTCGCCCCGATCGAAGGCTTCGGTCGTGGGAGACAGCACTTCTACAATTAGGCAGGGATGTTGAATGAGGTTCACCGCTGGGCGATCGCGCTCATCGCAACTCACCATTACATCGGGATAGAAATACGCCCCACGCTCAGACACCTGCACTTTTACATCTGACATAAACACGCGACAGCCCTTGCCCCGCAAAAATGCTTTCAACGTGGAGGCTAAATTCAGCGCAATCAAATTATGGGCAATCGTGCCGCTCGTCATGGCGAACACTTCCCCATCGAGATATTCGTGCTTGATGTCCTGCATGGCTTCCCAATCTAAATACTCTTGGGGAGAACGGCGGTGAAATTGGGGTTCTGCGCTCATGGCGGCAGTTCTCGCAATGCAGCGCTTTCGTTTAGCATAGCGAATTGGGTTTCAGGCGCTACGCTATAAGGCATGGTGCTTTCTGTAGAACTACAAACGCTAGAGACGAAGCTAGAAGCCCTGCGCGATCGCCTGCGACCGGGGCAGCAGCGCATGGCCGACTGGACGGGCGGGCCGCTAGCGGTGTCGGCAGTGCCGGGGTCTGGAAAATCGACGGGCATGGCGATCGCCACGGCGATTCTCCTAGGACGGCGCTATCAGAACGCATTGCGTGACCGTACCCTACCCAGCCGCCAGATTTTTCTCGTCACCTTCACGCGCTCGGCGGCAGCAAACCTGCGGGCAAAAATCCGCGAGTTGCTGAAAGAATTGGGACTGCCCACCACCGGATTTTCAGTCTACACGCTGCACGGGCTAGCGCTGAACATTGCCAGCCGCCACCCCGATTTGTCCGAACTTGACCTGACGCGGCTGACGCTGATCACGCCGGAGCGGGGCAGTCGGCTGATCAAAACCGCCGTGGAGCAGTGGAGCGCCGCCCATCCCGACCTCTATCGTCAGCTATTGGAAGGGCAACAGGCCGATGGCGAAGAAACCGAGCGACTGCGGCGGCGATCGGTGCTGGGCACGGAGATTTTGCCGAATCTGGCGAACACCGCGATTCACGAAGCCAAAAGTTCGGGTTTGAGTCCTGACGACGTGAGAGCGATCGCCCAAAGCGCCGACTTTTCTCCGTCCTACATTACCGAAGACGGCATTAACCTCCTGCCCAATGACATTGCCCTGCAAGTCGCCGCCGGACTCTACGAACAGTACGAAACCCTGCTCCATCAGCGCAGCTTCCTGGATTACGACGACATGATCCTCGCTGCCCTGCGCGTCTTGCAAAACGACGAAGCGCGGCAATCCTGGCAGCAGCAGGTCTACGCCGTGTTTGAAGACGAAGCCCAGGATTCCTCGCCCTTGCAAACGCGCCTGCTGGAACTGCTTGCCGCCGATCCCCACACAGGACAACCCAACCTCGTCCGCGTTGGCGATCCCAACCAGGCCATCAACTCCACCTTCACCCCTGCTGACCCTCTGTTTTTCCGCGAATTTTGCGCCCAGTGCCAGCAGCAGGGCCGCCTTGCCGAAATGGATCAGGCTGGCCGCAGCACGCAGCCCGTCATCGATGCCGCCAATTTCCTGGTGCAGTGGGTCAACAACGCACCCGATCGCCCCCTTGCTGCAAGCCCCCTCCCCTTTCGCCTCCAGGCGATCCGTCCCGTGCCCCCCGGCGACCCGCAGGCCGACAGCAATCCGCCGCCAGAGGGCGAAGGCGTGGAGATCCGCTTTCCGCCGGATATCTACCGCAGCGTGGATTTGATTGCTCAGCGGGTGGCGGAACTGTTTGCCAGAGAGCCAGAGGCGCGGGCGGCGGTGCTGGTGCGCGAGAATCGCATGGGGCGCTTTGTGGCAAACGTCTTGCGAAATCCGACGGACTATAAGCTGGGTGCGGATTTGGGGGCGCTGGGCATTGCGGTGTATGAGGTGGGAGAGCGCGATCGCCATTCCCACGTCCCCGGCGAAATTTTGACCCTGCTGCAATTTTGCGATCGCCCCCACTCGCCCGACAACCTGAAAGCCGCGCTGCGGGTGCTGGCCGATCGGCAGCTCATCCCGCCGCAAGATCTCGACGCGCTCAGCAGCCAGCCGGAAGATTTTCTCTATCCCGGCCCGCTGGAAACAGCCCAGCCCGATCCGGTCGTGCAGGCGCGGCGCTATTGTGCCGGATTGCTGCGGGCGCGGGTAGAATTGCCCCAGTTTCAACTGATTCCGTTTCTGGCGCTGACGCTGAACTATGACCAGACAGAACTCGCCACGGCCGACAAGCTCGCCGCCCGCATTGCCCAGCAAACCGCCAGTGAGCCATCGCTGCAATTCACGCTGGAGGTGCTGAGCGAAATTGTTCAATCCGAGCGGTTTGAGCCTGTGGAAACGGAGGACATCGACACGCGCTACGTCCGCCCTAAGCAACTCACCATCATCACCATGCACAAGGCGAAGGGACTGGACTGGGACTTTGTGTTTCTGCCGTTTTTGCAGCAGCAGACAATTCCCGGCAAAGCCTGGGTGCCGCCCGCCCAGCAGTTTTTGGGCGAGTTTGACCTGGCAGAAGTGGCCCGCGCCCAGATTCGCGCCCACGTTCACCAGTCCCCCCTGCCCGACATCGACACCGCCTGGCAGCAGGCGCAGCAGCTTAAAATTGCGGAAGAGTATCGCCTGCTGTATGTCGCCATGACCCGCGCCCGCCGCTTGCTGTGGATGGCCGCCGAACGACAGGCTCCCTTTAGCTGGGCGAATCCGTCGAATTTGCAGGCCCAACAGCCCACGCCTGTTCTGAATGCGCTCATGCAAACTCTGGGGCGTTCGTAAATTCTGCATATCATCCTTCGCCATGCATGAAATCTCTGTTCTCAATCAGCGCCTCCAGCTTTTGCCAGACAAGGCCGTGTATGTTCCTGATTTGGATTTGCTGCTGGTTGCAGACGTGCATTTGGGAAAATCCGAAGCGTTCCAATCGCTGGGCGTGCCGATTCCCAATCGTGTGAATCAGGATACGCTGGAACGACTCAATACCCTGTGCGATCGCCTCTCACCCAAAACGCTCTGTGTCCTGGGGGACCTGTTCCACTCACCACGCGGACTGGATGACGCAATTCTGCAATCCTGGATTCACTTCACTGAGACGTGCGGTGTGACAGTGCAAGTGATCTTGGGCAATCACGATCGGGCGATCGCCTCTTTGCTAGATTCATTTGAAATCTCGTTCCACACCCGCCCCATCGAATATCCTGGACTCGTTCTCAGTCACGAACCTGCTGACATTCCTGACTGCGTGAATCTTTGTGGACATATTCATCCCTGTTTGCGGCTCAAGACTCGACTCGACACGCTCCGACTGCCGTGCTTCTTGCTGGAACCGCCCCATCGGCTGATCCTGCCGTCCTTCGGCGGCTTCACGGGCGGCTATGAGGTGCGGCTAAAACCAGGGGCGATCGCCTATGGGGTGGCAGAAGATACAGTCGTCCCGTTTTCAGGAAACTCGCAGGCGGGGCAGCGCAGAATCTAAACTTTCTAAACTCAAACTTTCTAAGTTTTTCTTGCAAGATACAAACACATCGACTACAATCGTCCATCAAGCTGTGAATGACCCCAAGTCAGTGCGGCTTACCTTTCCCCCGAAATTTTGGTCGTTTAGTCATCCACGGCGCTGGCAGGTGTTCGCAGCACCCACCAACGCCTGACCCCTCGACAGCTACAGCCTGTCTCAGGGCTGCGTCCATTGTAGGCCGCCCTGTCCCAGTGCTTCACCTCCGGGGGCGGCCAACATTTCGGGGTTTCCTACCCCACTCGTTTCCTGGAGGAAACCCCAAATGCTGACAATTCAATACACCTGGTCGTCCCCACGCTCGGAGGCGACCCAGTTTTCGCTGCCCCCGCTCACCTGCGAACTGCCGCGCCGTCGCCGCCTGCGCCACTACATCATCGGCCTGCCCGAAGACGCGCAACTGGCCATCGACCGGCTGCACCTGCTCCGCTACGCCGAACGCTTCGAGTGGACTCGCGCCCTCGAATTTCCGCCCAACGGCATCGTCCTCAACGCCGAGCAACCCGGCGAAGTGCTGCGCTGCCTGCACCGTGAAGTCCGGAGCAATCCTGGCACGAATGAGTAAGAACAGATAAGGGCGATTTTGGGTTTTGGATTTTGGCGGTTCAGGTTGCCTATCCAAAATCCAAAATCCGTTAGTGTCCCGATTGATTCGCCATCCTCAAAATGACTGATCAAGCGTGACCACGCTACAGCATTTTCTTGCGGGGTGAGGCACATGCTGCCCTCACGAGGCAAGGGCTTATTGACCATCCGTGTGCCTCACTAGCTTCAAAAACGCTGTATAAGAATTTCAGAAATCGCCAGATCGAGGTAGTAGGAGACTCCTTCCGCGATAACCTTTGCTGAATATAGATACGGGAAAACCGGATATTAGAGTCGTAGCAACCGTAATTTCCTAAGCTGAAGGGTGGAGAACCCGCATCATTTAGGTGAGGTTTTCGACGCTCTGACTAGGGGCGATCGCCCTGAAAATCAGGGATGTGAAAAGTGCGATGTAATTCTGCAATGTGAATTATGCGATCGCCTTTTTCATGCTTGTTGCATTCAGGACTTACTGCCGATGAAACCGGATTCTCGTTCCCTTTCGACCTACAGCACCTTTCTCGATCAGGTGAAATCATCCCAGGTGCAGCGGGTTGTAATTAAGCGCGATCGCATTGATTACTCGCTGAAACCAGAGTTTGGCGGAGAGCAGTTCTACACCCTTCCCAACGGCCCGACCGACACGCTGCCGGGTCTGCTGCGTCGCCACGGCGTACCCTTTACCAAGCTTGATGACAACGGCGACACCTCTGGGCTAGTGGCAGGTATCTTACTTTCCACCGGGATGCTGGTGGGGATGTTTGCCTGGCTGGCAAGGCTAAATCAGGCGGGGGGTGGCTCCAACAACAGCACCCCTAGCAACAGTTTTGGGACTGGTTTTGGCAATCACTTTGGCGGCGGCTTTGGCGGGCTGGGCGTGGGCATGGGCATGGGCAAGAGCAACGCCCGCGTCTATAACCAGGCGGGTAAAGGTAAGGTTACCTTTGCTGATGTAGCTGGCGTAGACGAGTCAAAGCAAGAACTGCAAGAGATTGTGGACTTTTTGGCGAATGGCGAGAAGTATCGCCGCATTGGGGCGAAGATTCCCAAGGGCGTGCTGCTGGTGGGCCCGCCGGGGACGGGCAAGACGCTGCTGGCCAAGGCGATCGCCGGAGAAGCGGGTGTCCCCTTCATCAGCATGTCTGGCTCGGAGTTTGTGGAAGTGTTCGTCGGCGTGGGCGCGTCTCGTGTGCGGGATCTGTTCAACCGCGCCAAGCGGCAGGCTCCTTGCATCGTGTTCATTGACGAACTGGATGCCATCGGCAAAACCCGCAGCGCCAACCCCGTCGGCGGCAACGACGAGCGCGACCAGACGCTGAACCAATTGCTGACAGAAATGGACGGCTTCGACGGCAACGACGGCGTGATTGTGATTGCCGCCACCAACCGCCCCGAAATTCTCGACCCGGCGCTGCGTCGCCCCGGCCGCTTCGATCGGCAAGTGCTGGTGGATCGTCCAGACAAGAGCGGCCGTCTGCAAATCCTCAAGGTTCACGCCCGCCCGGTGAAGCTGGGAGAGGATGTGGATCTGGAGGCGATCGCCGCGCAAACGGCGGGCTTCTCCGGTGCTGATCTGGCCAACCTGGTCAATGAAGCGGCGCTGATGGCCGCCCGCAACAATCGCCAGGCCGTGCTGATGGCGGATGTCAACGAAGCCATTGAGCGGGTGATTGCGGGGCTGGAGAAGCGCTCTCGCGTGCTGACCCCGCTGGAGCGGAAAACCGTCGCCTATCATGAAGTGGGCCATGCCTTGGTGGGAGCGCTGATGCCTGGAAACACCAAGGTTTCCAAGATCTCCATCGTGCCGCGTGGCATGGGGGCGCTAGGTTACACAATGCAAACGCCGGAGAGCGATCGCTTCTTGCTGCTGGAGGATGAACTGCGCGGCCAGTTGGCGACGCTGCTAGGCGGGCGCTCTGCGGAAGAAATCGTCTTTGGCAAGGTGTCTACCGGAGCCAGCGACGACATCCAGCGGGCCACCGACCTGGCCGAACGCGCCATTACCCAGTACGGCATGAGCGAAACCCTCGGCCCGATCGCCTTTGACAAAAACCAGGCGCAGTTCCTCGATGGGGGCAGCACCCGCCGCGCCATCAGCCCGGAGGTGGCCGCCGAAATCGATCGCCAGGTCAAGCAAACACTGGATAAGGCCCACGACATGGCGCTAGACATCCTCCGCCTCAACCGCGACCTGCTGGAGTCTGCCACCCAAACCCTGCTCAAAGAGGAGGTGCTGGAAGGCAACACGCTGGCGGCGATTCTCGCCCAGGTGAAAGCTCCCGAAGGCCTGCAAGCCTGGCTGACCCAGGGCTAAGCCTCGTTCAGGTTCCGATTCAACATGAAAGGCGCAAAGGTATCTAGTAGGTATCTCTGCGCCTTTTGTTCTAATCAAGAATCACAGACATCGCAGCGTTGGCGCTATGCAAGAAAAGGCGGAGCAGGCAAGGCCCACCCCGCTTGAGGAGCTAATGAACTTGGTTTGATAGTGCCGCCAGTCTGGTGTTGACCAGGAAAGGAGGCGATCGCCACACCCGCCAGCATTGACGCAGCAGCCGGAAATCCAACTAAACGGCTTTGCTAGAATCCGGAGCGTCCTGAGGGATTCAGACCGCCGCCAGAGTTGGGCGGGCGATGCGCTCACTAACTTTTGGAGACGCTGCCCTTAGACTGCCGCCTCCAACTGAGAACCAGCTTATTGAACGCTGAGGAAAGGCAAGAAAAACGCGATGTGTACTTTCGATTTGCCCTCATCCCCCAACCCCTTCTCCCAAGTCGGGAGAAGGGGAGCAAGAGAGGCTTGAAGTCGCTGGTGAAGCGCCAAAGGGATCTCGCCAAAGGGATTCTGATTTGACAGGCTGTCTTTTGACAATGCGGCTAGACTTCGAGACGATAAGCCTCCAGAAGGTTGATATCTGGAGAACACAACGATGAAACGAATTTTGCAGGCGCTTTCGATTGTGCTGTCGCTGGTGATTGGGCTGGGGGCGATCGCCCTGCCTGCCCATGCCGATGCGGATTTGGCGACTGGCGCAAAGGTATTTAGCGCCAACTGTGCCGCCTGCCACGCGGGGGGCATTAACCTGGTGAACGCTGAAAAAACCTTGAAGAAAGAAGCGCTGGAAAAATTTGGCATGAATTCCATCGCTGCCATCACGACTCAGGTAACCAACGGCAAAGCCGGGATGCCTGCGTTTAAGGGACGGTTGACCGATGAGCAAATTGCCGCCGTCGCTGCCTATGTTCTCGATCAAGCCGAGAAGGGCTGGTAGGTTGCCCATGCAGAAGCCAGACCCGCGACGGGCTTTGCAGCGTGTGGTTTCGGGGCTGATCGCGCTGGGGCTGCTGCTGACCCTTTGGTGGGGCAGAGGTTCCAGCGCGATCGCCGCGGAGGTGGTGTTGCAACAGCCTGATCGCGCAGCGCTGACGGCTGGAGTGGCAGCGTTTCGGCAGGGAGATTATCCAGCGGCGATCGCAGCCTTTAGTGAAGCCCTTCGCGCCAACCCAAATTTTGCGGCGGCCTATGGCGATCGCTGTCTGGTGCGAATTTATCAGCGCGAGTATACCGAGGCGATCGCCGACTGCACCCAAGCGCTGCGGCTCGATCCGCGCAATACCGAAGCGTATCTCAATCGCGGGCTGGCGCAGTATCGTCGGGGTGCCTATGCTGAGGCGATCGCCGACTTTACACAACTGCTCAGCCTTACGCCCCACGACCCCCGCGCCCGATATAATCGCGGACTGGCAAAGGCAGCGCAGGCGGCATACCGAGAGGCGATTGTGGACTATGGCGAAGCGCTGCGACAGGCTCCGCCGCAGGATCGCAAAATGCTAGCCCAGATTTATACCGATCGCGGCCTGGCGGAACTGCTGGTGGCCGACTCGCGAGGGGCGATCGCCGACCTAACGCAAGCCATTCAACTGGATAGCAGCAGTGCCCGTGCCTATCTCAACCGCGCCTGCGCCTATCACCGGGACGGAAACCTGGTGGCGGCTCTGAGCGATTTTGACCAGGCCATTGCCATTGATCCAACCTATGCAGAGGCGTATTTTGGGCGGGCGATGGTGCGACAGCAGCGCGGCGAGGCCGGCAGCGCGATCGCCGATTTGCGCGAGTCAGTGCGCTATTTTGGCGAACACCCGGAGCTTGCGCCAGACGCTTATCGACAGGCGGTGCAGTTGCTCAAGCAGTGGCGATCGCACACCTCGATCGGCTAGCGTCAGTTATTCATTTCACGCATTCATTTCGCGTATGCATTTCACGCCTTCAAGATGCAAGTGAGTAAGAAAAGATTAGATAATATGAAAAAAGGCTTCAAATTGGGCTGGGCGATTCGCGAAGCGATCCTTGCAGGAATCGCCATTGGCTGTGGAGCGATCGCAGTCCCCACAGGACTGATTCACGCTTCTACCCCCATGCCCTTGCGATACGCCCACGAAGGACACTCGCACAGCGAACCGCACGGCGTAGGCTCAACCCATACCCATCCGCCCCACTCCCCGCATCACGGCGCACATGACCACGAACACGGGATGCTGGAAATTCCCGCAGGACAGCCTGTTCCCACAGTCGAACTGGTGATTCATCCAGACGCTCGTCGGGGCTGGAATTTGGAAATTCAGGTGACAAACTTTACCTTTGCGCCAGAGCGGGTCAATCAGACCAGCAGTTTCCAGGAAGGGCACGGTCATTTGTACATTGACGGGGTGAAGATAACCCGCCTGTATGGAAACTGGTATTACCTGGAAAGCCTCGCCCCTGGAACCCACGAAATTACCGTCAGCTTGAACGCAAACGGGCACGAAGCGCTGATGCACAATGGACAGCCAATTCAAGCGACCCAGCAAGTCGTGGTGCAACCCTAGAATGCTTAAACGCGCTGCTTGATGAGGCTTCCTCACGAACAAGAAATGGCACAGGGCGATGGATCACTCGATGCGCGATCGCCCTGTGCTGAGCAGACAGTAGTAAATGTGGAAAGCCGGACTATTCTATTGCCCCAGCGTGGCGTAGCCGATGGTGGCATTTGCCATGCGACACCAAATCACAGCAGACTTGAAGGAAGACACATTCACCGAGTCAGGAATAGGATAGCGCTGCGATCCGGTGGTCGAATGAAGGCTTCCCAAGTTCACGAATCGACCCAGATTACTATAACTCTGCGGCGGATTAGCATCCGTATCCAGCACCACATGCAGGTCTAGCGCTTGATCTGTGGTGCTAAAGGTCGAGTCAAACTCCAGATAGCGCTGCCCCCCTTCGACGACGATCCGGGCATTGCCGGTGGTCGGCGCTTCGGCCGCCTTGAATACACCGGCGACCAGAACAGACACTTGCTGTTGGGCTATTTCAATCTGAGTGGGGATGCGGGTCTGGGCTGGAGGATTGGCGATCGCTCCGGTAGAGGCCGCAAGAGCCAGCGCTGAGGTCAAAACAGACAACCCAAAAAGACGCAGAGATTTGGGTGGGAGTTGCATAGGGAAGATCCTTAAGGTGAGTGATAGATAGCAGGCAAGCCACCTCTACAGGAGGTGTCGGCTTAAGCATGAACCTTCAAGCTGAAGCCAGCCTAAGGCTTCCCCGAGCGGAGACAGATAAGAGACTGAGAATCTTCTGAAGGGCGATCGCGCTGATTCATTGCACCCATTCACTAACCCTATAAGTCGCACGCCCACCACCCAGCGTGTGTCCTTTCCACATCAGCCCACTTTATCACCTCCGGATCTCCGCTGCTCTCTGCTGCACGCCCTCCATGTTCCTCACCTCCCCATTGATGGATACCTGCCACTGGAGCATCGAAGTTGTGCTGCGGCGCGAGGGGACAAAAGGCTTCGTGGTGCTCCCTAGACGCTGGACAGTAGAGCGTACCTACGGTTGGCTGCACTGGTGTCGTCGGCTGAATCTTGATTACGAGCGCTTGACCGCTTCATCCGAAGCCTTCATCCACAGTGCGATGATTCGTCTGATGCTGCGTAGGCTGGCTTGGAGTTTTGCTACACTCTCCGTATTTCTAAACACCCTCTTAGAAACATCTCCAGCAGAGGTTGTCATTTGGCAATCAGCCTTTCTGATTGACTCATTAAGCTAAATTCAGAAACGTCAGTGCGATTGTGGGTAAATCACTAAAACAATGGCGACTGAAGCGATTACGCTCGAAGTCTCGCAAGATATTCTGGCGGCGCTCAAAATGGGCGCAACCGATTTGGGGCAGCAGATTCGTCTTTTGGCGGCGATACCGATCGTCCGTTGCATGAACCGTTTTCCTTTCTCCAAGCCCCTGCTATCTATCGTATCGGACACGATACAGCATTTTCTTGCGGGGTGAGGCACATGCTGCCCTCACGAGGCAAGGGCTTATTGACCATCCGTGCGCCTCACTAGCTTCAAAAACGCTGTAGCTGAGTAAGTCAGTATCCGTCTCCACCGACAGATCGTTAATTGATCCAACTGATAGACCCAGCATTTCGGTGGCTTGTGGCATAGTTCGGGTGTCGGGGACATAGACCCGGAAACAGACCGCTGTTCTAAAGCCCTGACCCCCACCTCTACCCCCTGTTCTCATTGCTCATGTCCATCCACACACCTGACTGGGTAAAACACGCCGTTTTCTATCAAATCTTTCCTGATCGTTTTGCCCGCAGCAGCCAGCTTCATCCAGTGTTTAGCTCAGCAGCGCTGGAGCCGTGGGACGCGCCGCCCACCTTTCATGGCTATAAGGGCGGCGACCTCTGGGGCGTGGTCGATCAGCTTGACTATCTGCAAGATTTGGGCGTTACGGCTATCTACTTTACGCCCGTGTTCCAGTCTGCCAGCAACCACCGCTACCACACCCACGACTACTATCAGGTCGATCCGCTGCTGGGGGGCAATGAGGCGCTGGAGAAGCTGCTCACCTCTGCCCACAGCCGGGGCATTCGTATTTTGCTGGATGGCGTGTTTAATCATTCCAGTCGGGGATTTTTCTTTTTTAACGATATTTTGGAAAACGGGTCGCGATCGCCCTGGGTAGACTGGTTCCGCATCCACGACTGGCCGCTCTCGGCCTACGACGACGAAAAGCCCGCCAACTATGCCAGCTGGTGGGGATTGCGGGCACTGCCCCAGTTTAACCACGACAACCCTGCCGTGCGGGAATACCTGATGCAAATCGGCGAATACTGGATCAAGCGGGGCGTAGACGGCTGGCGGCTGGATGTGCCCAATGAGATTAAAGCCGATGGGTTCTGGCAGGAATTTCGCGATCGCGTCAAAGCGATCAACCCCGAAGCCTATATTGTCGGCGAGATTTGGGAAGATGCACGGCATTGGCTGGATGGGACGCAGTTTGACGGTGTGATGAATTATTTGTTTACTGCGCCGACGATTGCGTTTGCAGCGGGCGATCGCGTCGATTTGCCCCTAGTGGAAAATCGCTCCTATCGTCCCTATCCGGCGCTAGATGCCGCAGGCTACGCCGCCAAAATCCAAGAACTGCTTGACCTTTATCCCTGGGAGATTCACCTGACGCAGTTGAACCTGCTGGATAGCCACGACACGGCCCGGCTGATTTCGATTGCTCAGGGCGATCGCACTAGCGTGAAGCTTGCGACCCTGCTGCTGCTTACCTTTCCCGGTGCGCCCAGCATTTACTATGGCGACGAGGTGGGGCTACCGGGCGGCAGCGACCCCGACTGTCGGCGCGGCTTCCCTACCCCCGACCAGTGGGATCGCGACGCACTGGCCTATCATCGCGAACTCATTGCCCTGCGTCACAATCATCCGGCCCTCCGCACGGGCGACTATCGCACCCTCGCCGCTGTAGGGCATTGCTATGTGTTCTCGCGCACCCTCGGTCAGGATTCCCTGCTCGTCGCTGTCAATGCTGGTCTCGACCCCGCTGAAGTCACCCTGACCGCCGACACCCTACCCACCAACCCCGTCGATCGCCATCTCTGGGGCACGGGCGATTTTCACATTACAGAAGGACAATTGACCCTGCGCCTGCCGGGTCGGTCGGGGCTGGTGTTGGGGTGATCCTGAGATCATGGGATGATGAAAGACTGAAATAACCTGAAGCACTCCTGTTTTCCCTCATGGATGTAATTCCCGCCATTGACCTCCTCGACGGCCGCTGTGTGCGGCTCTATCAAGGCGACTATGCCCAGTCGGAGGTGTTTCACGACGATCCGGTGGTGGTGGCGCAGGAGTGGGTGGCGCAGGGCGCAACGCGGCTGCATCTGGTAGATCTGGATGGAGCCAAGGCGGGGTATGTGGTCAATGGGGATGTGATCGAGGCGATCGCCCGTTCTGTGCCAGTTCCGGTCGAAGTGGGTGGCGGCTTGCGCGATCGCCAGAGCGTGGCGGAGGTGCTGAGGCTGGGCGTGCGCTGGGCGATTTTGGGCACGGTGGCGGTAGAAAATCCCGATTTAGTCGCGCAACTGTGCCAAGAGTTCCCAGGGCAAATCATCGTCGGCATTGATGCCCGAAACGGCAAGGTAGCCACTCGTGGCTGGCTGGAAACTTCAGAAGTAGATGCAATTCCCCTGGCGCAGCGAATGGCCGACCTGGGCGCAGCCGCAATTATCTATACTGATATCCACCGCGACGGCACGCTGCAAGGGCCCAACCGCGAGGCGCTGCGAGAACTGGCCAACGCGATTTCCATTCCTGTGATTGCCTCTGGCGGCATTAGCTCGACCAGCGACCTGATGGGTCTGATGGCGCTGGAGCCGATGGGGGTGACGGGGGCGATCGTGGGGCGGGCACTCTACACGGGCGCATTGTCGCTCCGGGAGGCGGTCCGTGCCGTCGGTCAGGGCCGCTGGCAGGATGTGCCCCCCGACCTTGGCTTCTCGACCTTCGCCTGATTGCCCGATCGCCCGTCTCGCCCTGTCCCCCGATGCTGCCCTCTGACCTGCTGATCCACCGACCCCGCGGCGAAAGCCTAGAGCCGAAACGATTGGCGCTGAATGACCCGAATCGGGCGATCGCCACCGACCTGATCAACCAGTTCCAGCAGCACGTTGGCAAAACCCAGGGCGAACTCGACAGCCAACTCCGCGAAATGGAGGGCGAAGAAACGGATTTCAAGGTCAAGCGGGGACTGGCGCACCTGCTCAAAAGCGAGGCCTTTAGCACATTTGAAATCGTCAGTCCTCTGGAGCCGACACAACTGCGAGAGCGCGTCTTTGCTCTGGCTGCCCAGCGCGTCCCCTCGTCCCCAGCCACCGAGCAAACGCTCCAAACCCTGGCGACCCAGCTCAGCGCCGAGCTAGAGCGCGAAGTCTTCCCCGACCACATTCGCGCCGGACTCTACGCCGACCTGTCCGAAAACCGCATCCTCACCCGCTTCGAGCCGCCCACGCCCGATGCCCTCTTGCATCGCTACAACCTGTCTCAGGTGCAGGGCGTGTTTTATAAAGCCAGCCACCTCACCCTCACTGCCCATCGCAACGATCCCGGCGAATACAAGCTATTGTTTCGCTATCTCAAGCTCTTTGGGCTAATGGCCTACATCGAGGGCGATGCGGATCACGGCTTTACCATCACCATCGACGGGCCCGCCAGCCTGTTTGGCAACAGCACCCGCTACGGCACCGACATTGCCAAGCTGCTGCCTGCTCTGCTGCACGTCACCAAATGGAGCCTGAAAGCTGAACTGCAATGGCGCGACACTTACACGGGCGAAGTGCGACTGCGCCGCTTTGCGCTGGATTCCGACTGCGGACTGGTGAGCCATTATCCACCGGGCAAGCCCTACGACAGTATGCTGGAGTCTGCCTTTGCCGAACGCTGGGATGCGCTGAAAACCGACTGGCGGCTGGAGCGCGAGGTAGACCTGATCCCAATTCCCGGCAGCGTGATGATTCCGGACTTTCGGCTAGTGCATCCCGACGGGCGATCGGTGCTGCTGGAAATTGTCGGCTACTGGCGACCAGAGTATCTCCGCAAAAAGTTTTCGCAGGTGCGACAGTCAGACTGCGAGAATCTGATTCTGGCAGTTTCCGAACGGCTGAATCTGGAAAAGGCGGGTGTAAAGCCGCAGGACTCACCCGCCCGCATCGTCTGGTTCAAAGATAAGCTCCAGCCCAAAGCGGTGCTGGCGGCCCTTGAAGAGAGCAGCCCTTAGCCTATAGCTCCAGATCAGGCACTATTTCTCGCTATATTCTTCTCATTTCTGGGTTTGCTAGGGCAGCTAGAAATCTCGCAAATGACTAGTGTCGTTAAATCGACGGATATGCCAGAGGTCGCTGTTCCATCGGTTGGGATTGTCGGGGGATAGTCCCCAGCGCGATCGCTCTAGCCAAAACTCAAACACAGCCGTATTTTTTGTAGAGCAATGCCAAGTGCGATCGCTCCCCAGCATGGCCGCAATGAGATGCTGCAAGATCCAGCTATGGGTGACGATCCACAGCGTTTCGCCGTTGCAATGCATGGCCAAAACCCGCTGGATAAACCGCTCAGCGCGATCGCGCCCGTCTTGCAGGGTTTCAGCTCCTGGTGCGGGAATCCAGTCGGGTGAGGCTTCCAGATCAGCACAGAGTTCGGGATATCGCTCCCGCGCTTCGTCCCAGGTCAGCCCTTTGAAAATGCCGTTTTGAAATTCCAGCAGTTCCTCAGCGTATTCAATCGTCGGTTCAATCGTAGGAATAGAAATTGGACGCGGAACTGGTTCGCTCGTTCTCTGAGCCAGCAAGATTTCTGCCGTTTGCGCTGCCCGCTTGAGGGGACTGCTGTAGACCTTCGAGGGCGGCTGTCCCCTTGCCCACAGGCGTTCTGCCAGTTGCCGCGCCTGCTGCCGGCCGCGTGCCGTTAGCTCATAGTCGGCATGGCCCTGCATCCGCCGCTCCACATTGCCCACCGACTCGGCATGGCGAATGAAGAGCAGCTTGAGTCGATCCTGGCTGAAATCAGCATCCTGAGCCATTGGCCTGCCTGCAAGAGAAAAGGAAACTGTTTTGGATTGTAAAGGCTGTTTGGAATCGTTGGGCTGGAGTGTTTGGGCTGCGCGGACTCGCTCACGCAACCCGACGTTCGGAGACGGTTCACCGGATTATCCAATCGGCAGCATCGGCTGGACTGGGTAAATCCGTTCAGGCGTGGGCTGCGAGCGAGGCGTTTGAACCCCGCCCGTATTCATCACGAGCCACAGCAGCACTCCCAGCAAAATCGCCAGAATGAAGCCGCCGCTGGGGCCACCTGCTGGGTCTTGGCGTTCGATGCGATAGCGATCGCCCGTGTTGGGGTCAAAGGCTTCCCGGTCGGAAAGCTTGACCAGGCGGCGAGAGTCGCTGCGGAAATCGTCGTTGTGGTCGTCTGGCAAAATCAGCATGATTTTCAGTTCCCCCGGAAATATTTTCAAGGCTTTGTCGTTGCCAGCCAGTCTGCTGCTCCCAAAGCCGATTGGCGGAAACTATAAATAGTTTAACCTAAAAAATTACAGGGTTAAAGCATTAGGTTTACATTCTTGTATAAGGTTTAATACACAACTAAAATTGCCTAAAACTTGTGTTAGGCTGAGCCTCTAGAACCATCAGATCGGGAGGACTGAATGCACACCCCAGAACCCCGCTCTCGCATTGCGGAACTTCGCAAAGCGGCTGGACTCACTCAGCTTCAGCTTTCGCAGCGAGTCGGCGTGACAGAAACTACTATTGCCAACTGGGAACGTGGTCGCGGCGGCCTGGATTGGATTGTCAAGCTGATCCGGCTGTGCGATGCGCTGAACTGCAATCTCAAAGACCTGATTGAAGATCCGGCGACGACTGCTGCGCCGCTGCTGTCGCTGGAGGAGGCGCAAGCCCTGATGCGACCACCTGCGCCGACCCATCCGCCCGCAGCAGAACCCGAGGCGATCGCCCCCCTACCCGCTGCCCCCGTCGCAGAACCCAATACGCTATCCCTCAGCGACGCACAGCGACTCATGGGCAGTCCGGCTCCTGAGCCTGCTCCAGAGGCGACGCAACAACAGCCCCGCTCCATCGGCTAGCGGCCGTGCCCCAGCCAGATTCTCAGCCCGTCCAAAAAGTTCATTTAGCTCAGCTAGTTCAGCAAATAATTCAACGGCTGTGTCAACTGCCCCCGAATACAAGCAAATAATGCTATCATCAACCCATCCGAGTCAAAGATATCATTTTTCGGTATCAATCCCGCCATCAATCCCGCCATCAATCCTGCCGTCAACTGCGCTTTGTCGAGGGAGTCCACACGGCCAAAGGGCGATCGCACTGCCCGCGTCCTGGTTCTGACGGTTTAGCGCAACGGCCGCCTTGTGGATGATGACCGACCCTCGCGCCCGGTTTGCTCTGTCTTTAGGAGGAGTTTTGGGGCTGGGGCCAACGCCAAATCATAAGGCTGAGTCATCAGGCTGAGTCTTTTAGATAAGCCCCCTCACCAAACCCCTTGAGGAGTCTGCACCGCTACTCACGTCACGCTCAGGAGAGAGTTTCATGGTTTCTAATCGCTTCCCCCAATCGCTCTGTACCCGGTGCTACATGCTAGACGCAGATTTGTTGGTGGATCTGATTTTGAGCCGTCCGAGCATCAGCGCCGACTATGCCAGCTTTCTGTGGCAATGCTTGCAGCAGCGGCAGATCCACGGCTGCATTACCGAACTGGGCTATCAGCGGCTCTGCATTATCATGAACCAGCGCGACGCTCGTCATGCCCAGACCCTCGCCGAAATGCTGATGCGGATGCTGACGGTGTGTCGGAGCGATGCCAACATCTGGCTGCGGGCCCATAGCCAGCCCTTTGAATACGACTCGGCTGAAGAAATTGCCTGTGCACTGCACTACCGCATGGACGGGCTGATTACCCATCGCCCAGAACAGTTTGAGGGCGCGGGCGTTCCGGTGCTGTCGCCGCGCGATGTGCTGGAATATCACCTGCGGCGATCGCTCCAGCCCCCAGCTCACCATTCCTTCCCTCTCCCCGCCCGCTCGATCACGCATCTGGCGACCTGGCACAATGGACAGTTCGATGCGTCCTGGCTGCCGCTGGCAGACATTTGGGATCAGGGACATCTGGGCACGATTTGCCGCGACGCATCGCCCTATGCCGCCCTGTCATCCGCTGGCGGCCCGCGGCCCGTCGCCCGTGGCAAATTCGTCGAGGTGCGCCATTTTGACCGACGGCTGGAGTGGGTGGCGCTGATTGTGCAGATCTGCCCGACGCAGCAGCCTGATGTATTTGATTTATCCGTCATCTGCGCGGCCCGCGATGGCGGCGACCTGCCCGCAGGCTTGCAACTGTGGGTGGTCGATCAGCAGGGTCATGAGTCGATGTCTGCCCAGCCCAGCCGCAGCGGTCGAGCCACACTCCAGTTTGAAGGACAGACGGGCGAAGCATTTGATGTGGTGATCAGCCTGGGAGGCGATCGCCACGTCGAAACCTTCCTGATTTGAGCCTTTCCAAACCCCCCTTAGCTCCCAATCCCCAACCCCTACGCCTACTCCGGAGGCATAGCCATGACGAAACTCGTTCTGCTAAGACTAGACGGCGATCTGGCATCGGGCGTGCAGGTCGGTCTGGAAGTGGGCGAAGACGGCAAGCAGCCAGAGCTAGAGTCGTCCGGTCGGCTGCCGCCCCAGCCCCGCCTGCTGGAATACTTCAACTACTGGCGGTATTGCTATCGTCAGTTGCCCATGCCGACGCGCCTGCGCCCCAAACAGGTGTCTTATACCAGTTCGGTTTGGTCGTGCATCCGAGCTTGCCAGACGGCGGCCAACTATCTCCAGCGGGCAATGTCGAACTGGCTGGCGGCAAGGGAATTTCGCCCCATCAAAGAGGATTTGCTCTGCGAACTCAAGCGCAACGACACCGTGCGCGTGCTAGTCCATACCCGCGACCCGCTGCTGGCGCAGTTGCCCTGGCACTTGTGGGACTTTTTTGAGCGCTATCCCAATACGGAACTGGCCTTTAGCTCGCCTGCTGCCCAGCGCACTCGTCCGGTGCTGGCTGTGCCGCCCAGCGGTCGGGTGCGGATTTTGGCAATTTTGGGCAACAGCATCGGGATTGATGTCGCCACCGACCGCGCCCTGCTAGAGCAATTGCCCCTGGCGGAGGTGAAGTTTCTAGTGGAACCGTCGCGCCAGGATATTAGCGGTCGCCTGTTTGAGCAAACCTGGGACATTCTCTTTTTTGCTGGGCATAGCGAAAGCGTTGAGGGGGCGGGCGCGAAGGGGGGCGATCGCGGGCGAATTTTTATCAATCAGACCGACAGTTTGGCGATCGCCGACTTTCGGGCCAGCCTCGACAAAGCCGTGCAGCGCGGCCTGAAGCTGGCAATTTTGAACTCTTGCAACGGGCTGGGCTTGGCGCAAGATCTGCGACAGCTTCACATCCCCCAGCTCATCGTCATGCGCGAACCCGTTCCAGATCGCATCGCCCAGGAATTTCTGAAATACTTCCTCAGCGCCTTTTGTCGCGGCACTCCGCTGTATCTGTCAGTGCGGGAGGCCCGCCAGCGTCTAGCAGAACTGGAGCGCGATTTTCCCTGCGCCAGTTGGTTGCCTGTGATTTTTCAAAATCGAGCCGAGATGCCGCCAAGTTGGGCAGATCTGCTAGGCGAGAAAGGGATGGCGCTGCAAGCCACCTCGTTGGGGCAGCGGTTTGGGAACCCTGCCGAATCCACGCTGACCAGCCTGGACTCCCGGCATAATCTGGCGCGAGAGGGGCGATATGGAGATCAGGAGCATCCCTTCCGAGAACCCGTACAAGCGGCTCCTGACGGGCGATCGCCCCTCGCCGTGGCCCCGCCCGAAACCTATCTCCTCCCCCTTGCCGAGGCTTTCTCCCATCCTCGACAGATTTCCCCAGAGGAAACTTTATGGGATGCTTCTATTCCGGGTTCCACTCCTGGGAATTCTGAATGGAGAACTCCGAGTTCTACCCATTTGGATGCTCTACCGCCATCAACCACCGCCATGCCAAACCTAAGCCAACCCGCCGCCCAGCCCGACCAACCCACGCCGCCTGCTGTTCCATTCCCTGCCCCCGCGCCCCAGCCAGCAGCGGTTCCCACGCCTGCGGTACCGACTGCGACCGCGCCGACTGTACCACCTATGCCACCTGCGCCGACCGCGCCGACCGCGCCGACCGTGCCGACTGCGCCAGAGCGCACCAGTCCCGAATATAGCGCCCCCACCACTGACCCCAATTCCGCCGAAGCCAAGCCTGCTCCTGGGATTGAGGCAACCCCTGCCCCACTCACCTGGCTGCCAGAAGAAGTTTTGCCCATCACCGACCTGCTGGGCGTGGGCCCTGCCAGCGACCAAGGCGTTGTGAAAGAAGCCATTTACCCCGGCTATACGGGCTGGGTCATGCACGAGGGAACTCGCTGGAAAGCGTGCCTGGATTTGCCCTGGCGGCAGCTTCATCTCCCGGTCAATACGCCCGTGCGCGTGCTGGGGCGGCTCGACGGCACGAATATTTTGGTGGTTGAGCCGATCCGAATGGCGGAATAAGCGGAGCGACGAACGAAGGTGTGAGAAGCCCCGCAGACGCTTGACTGGCTATCTAAAATCGCAAATCCAAAATCGCAAATCCAAAATCCAAAATCGATATTACTCCCAATGCCTCGTACCCTCAAACGCGGCCCCGGCTGGCAAATCGGCTGGGACGAAGACGCGCCCGAATTTGCTGGACTCGTCGGCGGCGACGATTGGGCGCTGGAGCTAACCGCAGCGGAACTGGAGGATTTTTGTCGGCTGGCGGGGCAACTGGCGGAAACCATGAGCCAGATGGGGGCAGAACTAATGGAAGAGGAGCGTATTGCCTGTGAACTGGAGAGCGATCGCCTCTGGCTAGAGGTCGAAGGGTTTCCCCAGTCCTACAGTCTGCGGATGATCCTGCTGACGGGCCGCCGCGCCGAGGTGGGATGGAACGCAGCGGCCGTGCCAGGACTGATTCAAGCAGCCCAGACGCTTACGATTTTTTGAGCGAGGCGGCGGGTTGTCCAGACAGGTAGCCCTGCTGCTTCAGGAAATTCAGCACCTTGGCGGCGCTCTCTTCTAGGGTTTCCTGGTCAGTGCGGCATTCTACTTCAGGATTTAGCGGCGCTTCGTAGGGGTCGTCGATGCCTGTGAACTGCTTGATTTCGCCCGCCCGCGCTTTTTTGTAGAGGCCCTTCACGTCGCGCTCTTCGCACACGCTGAGCGGTGCATTGACGTATACTTCCACAAAATCTCCGATGCGATCGCGCATTTCATCGCGCACGTTCCGATAGGGCGAAATCGCCGACACTAGCACAATTACGCCATTGCGGCTGAGCAGATGCGCCACAAAGCCAATGCGGCGGATGTTTTCGTCTCGGTCTTCCTTGCTAAAGCCTAGCCCCTTGGTGAGATGCTGGCGCACAATGTCGCCGTCCAGCACTTCTACCGCCAAGCCGCGATCGCGCAATTCCTTTTCCACCGCCATGCGAATCGTCGTCTTGCCCGCGCCGCTCAGCCCGGTAAACCAAACTGTGACCCCTCGCTGCTGCATTGCTGTTTGCTCCTCACGATAGAACTAGCGCACCCCTGGGCCCGCTGACGAGTGCAAGCCCAGAGCGCTCTGGAAAACCAGAAATAAAACTGCACCCTAGTCTACTTGATCACGTTCTCCACTTGAGTTGGATTTGTATCACTCTCACCCAAAAAAATCTCTGGCTTCGCAGGCAGCCGCGTCCCGCAGTTTTTGCAAAACAGGGCATCCTGGTCATGCACCGACAGGTCGCAATTCAGGCATTGCACAGCGACACGGGTGCCCGTTTTAACCAACTGCTTGATCAAATCGCCCAACTGCCAGGGAATGAACAAAATTCCGGTCAACAGCATCAAAATGGTGAGCGATCGCCCGCCATCGGTAATCGGCACCACATCGCCCAAGCCCGCCGTGGAAATGGTCGAAATCGAGAAGTAAATCGCGTCAAAAAACGTGTTGAATTGCTCCGGGTTGACCGGATGTTCGACCTGATAGATCAGCCCAGAATAGACAAACACGATCGAAAATAGCGTGAACAAAATGCGGGCAAAAATGGCGCTGTCTTCCGTCGTGACATAGCCAAACACCGTCCGCCCTTCAAAAAATCGCGCCAGCCGCAAAATCCGAAACCAGCGGAAAATGCGGATAAACCGAATATCCACTGCGCCCAAGAAAAATGGCAAAATCGCCATCAAATCAATCAGCCCAAAGAGACTGAATACAAACTTGAGCCGATCTTCTGCACACCACAGCCGCAGCAAATATTCCAGCGAAAACAGCAGCAGCAGTGCTAGATCCAGCGCCCCCAAAACCGTCCGCCACTCCTCCGACAGCGGATAGGTCTGCGCGACAAAAATCGCCACCGACAGCAGCACCAGCCCGGTAATCAGCAGGTTGAGCGCCTTTCCGGTAGGCGTGTCGATATCTTCGAGGTAAAAGGCGATGCGCTTGCGAAAGGACATTGGGAAAACGCAATTGAAAACGCACTAAAAAACGCAATTGAAAACGCAATCCGGGGAAGGACGCGATCCCGCGATCCTCTTATTATCCCCTCATTCCCAATCTGGGACACATCCCAATCCCCCTCTCCCCCATTCCACGATTCCCCGCCTGGGGTAAGATGGCTAGGCACATGTGAACAGCCGCAGGGTGGGAAAGTCCGGTGAGAGTCCGGCGCTGTGCCGCAGCTGTGATGGGAGTCTGAGCATATTGAATTGGTTAGACATTGATCAAACCAAAACTCCCCAGCCAGAACGCCAGCCTGCTGTTTTTTCACTCTAGCTCCCGCGTCGCACGGGAATGGAGTTTTGATTTTTATGACCCTTTCTATTGACCCCGTTTCTTCAAAGTCCAATTTACCCATTGCTGGGAACCCTGAGCCGTTAGCGCAGCCGCTGATGTATCCTCTGGAGCCAGAGCAGCAGGCGATCGCCCTCGGAAATTCGTTCCAGCTCGATCTTCCCCCGCTACCGATGCAGCGCCCGGTGCTGCTGGTGGGCCACGGCAGCCGCGATGCCGATGGTCGCCAGGGCTTGCTAGATTTTGCGGCGGCGTATCAAGCGCTAGACACCTCGCGTCCAGTCGTGCCCTGCTTTTTGGAACTGACAGAGCCGTCGATTCAGCAGGGCGTAGACGAGTGCGTTGCCAGGGGCTATACCGACCTGTCGGTGCTGCCTGTGCTGCTATTTGCGGCGCGACACAACAAGTTCGACGTGACCAATGAACTGGATCGCGCCCGCCAGCGCCATCCCCAGGTCACGTTTCACTATGGGCGGCACTTTGGCATTACGCCAGGAATTCTGGATCTGTGGCGATCGCGCCTCGCAGAACTCGACCAGCCGCAGTGGAATCCCCAGGGCATTGCGCGGGAAGACACGGTGCTGCTGTTTGTGGGGCGCGGGGCCAGCGATCCCGATGCCAACGGCGATGTCTATAAAATGGCGCGAATTCTCTGGGAAGGCAGCGGCTATCGCACCGTCGAAACCTGCTTTATCGGCATTACCCATCCCCGGCTAGAAGAGGGCTTCCGCCGCGCCCGCCTGTATCAGCCCAGGCGGATTATCGTGCTGCCCTACTTTTTGTTTACGGGCGTGCTGGTTAAGAAAATTGCCACGATCACAGCCCAACAGCAGTCCCAGTTTCCCGACATTTCAATGGTCTGCCTGCCAGAGATGGGGCTGCATAGGACGCTGTTTTCTGTATTGCGCGATCGCGAAATCGAAACGCAGCTTGGGCAGGTGCAGATGAATTGCGAAATGTGCAAGTTTCGTCTGGTAGCTGTGGGCAATGGCGCAGTCCACGGGCATGAACACGCACACACACACGGGCACGATCATGAACACGCACACGCACACGGGCACGATCATGGACATGCACACGGACACGCGCATGAACATACTCAAAATCATGCTCAAAATCATGCACATAGACACAGCCATCCGCAGGATCACACGCATGACCATGAACCCAGCCACGCCCACGGGCATCCCCACAGCCATACGCATGGGCATCATCATGGCGAAATGATTGATCCCTATGCGGAACCGAGCCAGTATCATGAAAAAATCTGGCAAGTTCCCTGAACGAGGGTGAAGCAATGGCAGAACTGGATGGAACAGAGGAGAAGGTGTTTCAGGTGGGCGATCGGGTGCGGGCGATCGCCCTGCCAGCCTACCTCAAAACCGCAGAACCCATGCCCATGCTGCGTCCACCCGACCTGATTAAGGTTGGAGAAGAAGGCATTGTACTAGATCGCCGCCCCGGTGGCTATTGGGGCGTTCGGTTTGGGCGCGGCGCGTTTTTGCTGGAAAGCCAGTATCTCGAAAAGGTCGTGGAATCAGGAAGTCTGTAACGATACCTGTGGCTTTCCAAAATAAGCAGACCTTACGCACTTGCGATAGGTTTTCTGGATTTTGAACGATTTCTCGCGAGCGCCGCCCGCGAGAAATCGTTTAACTGCGTACATCCTAACAAAGCATAAGATTAAATAAGTTTAGTAAATCCTGTTTATATTTTGGTGACTTTTTATGTTGGACGGGAACTCTAGGCTAAGTTCCGCCAATCTAGCATAGTCCCCAAAATGCCATGAAACGACGCAATTTCCTATGGTATTCCAGTCTCTTTATTGCTGGCTGTAGTGCAACCTCCACGGCTTCGCGTGTATCCACTGTCAAGTTACCTAAGAAAATTAGATTCGCAATTACGGATGTTCAGGGAATCGATGAATTAAAGGAAAAGTACGATCCGTTTCGGGCGGCTTTAGAAGACGTTTTAGAAACTTCCGTTGAGTTTTTTCCTATGGATGATTTGCTCACGGCCGCCTCTGCATTGCAAACCAATCAGCTGGATTTGGTTTGGGCCGGCCCATCTGAATATGTCACCATCCATGCCCGCACTCAAGCCACACCACTGGTCAGCTTGATTCGCTCCAACTATTACGCCGTTCTGGTGGTTCGTGCCAATAGTGGGATTCAATCCTTGGCGGATCTGAAGGGAAAAACCGTTGATATGTGGAAAGTTGGCTCTACAGCCTCCCATCTGGCTGGAACGAAAATGCTAATGGATGCGGGGCTAACGCCTCAAGTAGATTACAAAGCGGTCATGACTGGGGAAAATGACCTGCAATCGCTACGGCTTGGGGAAGTGGATGCCTGTGTTAGGGGAAATCCTCGATATAGAGCTGCGCTAAAAGCGCTTAATGCCTCTGAGCAAGATTATCCAATCGTCGCGCGAGGTGAACTGCTGCCTGGTGATGTGTTTGTTTTAAGCAGCGCGTTTAGCTCGGCGGTCGGAGCAGAGATTCAGGCTCGTATGCTGCGGGAACAAAACAAACTGCTTCAGGGAATTCGCTCGGTGGAAAGTTTGGCAGTCCGCTTTCCAGAAGACAGTCAGTTCTCCGTAGCAAATGATGCGGACTACGACATGATTCGAGAAGCCTATCGCGCTATTGGACAGGACAAATTCCTCTAATTGTTTTGCTTTTCTAATTCTCTATTTCTAGTTCTTCAATTGTTTTAGGTCGCTAATGGTTTTGTTTCCCTAAGTAGGTAGCCCTAAATAGTCAGAACAGTCAGAATAGTCAGAATTTTTCGTCAGAGCTTTTCGTTGGATGGGTTGGCGATGGCGGAACCCTTTCTGTCAAAGAACTTGAGCGTCTTTAGTATGCGCGATTTGGGATGTATTGGCTCTTGATTGTTTTAAGATTGGACGCTTATCAGTATGGCTTTTATTACAAAGATAGGTGCGGGTGTGGATGCTTGGCTGGATTCTCGCCAAAGTATTTCCAAGAAGATTGGCTATGGCTATGGCGTGGCGATTAGTATTGCTGCGTTAGGGGCGTTGCTGGGGTTGGCGGTAGGCAGTCATTCACAGCAGAAAGCACAAGAAGCCCTAGAGGTTGCTGAGATTCAGCAAGACAAGCTGAATAAGCTGTCGCTGCTATCGCTATCTCTCCAATCCCATCCCCAACGCTTGCTGGTAGTGCTGCAAGAGCCAATCTGGTTTCAGTATGAGATGAGTAAGTTTACGAATGATTTTAATCAGGCTAAGGCCCTGCTGGCAGAATTAGATTCGTTTATTAACCTGGACACTTCCCAGGAAAATTTGGATATAGAAACGTTAGAAACAATAGCTCAAAGCTACGATTCCACCATTGAGGGCTACCGCCAGCATATTGCTGCACTGTGGAAGCGGATTAACCCGCAGGAACTAACACGGGAGACGGCTGGCCCTGCCCAGCAGATGATCTTAGCAAGCCTGACAGATGCAGAGGCCGTTCGGATGCGGCTTCGCTTTGAAAAGCTGTCGGAGCAGCTGGTGCAGATACAGCGGGTCGCAGAAAATCAGAAAACTCTAGCCTATCAGCATCTCGATCAGGCAGATGCATTTCGGTTTCAGGCGATTGTGGCAGGCATTATGCTGTCTACAGCGATCGCCATTGTCCTGGGCATTATCACTAGTCGGGCGATCGCCCGTCCGGTTCAGGTGCTCACTGATGTTGCTCAGCAGTCCATTCAGAACGCAAAATTTGACCTGCAAGCCTCGGTTTCCAGCAATGATGAAATCGGCAGCCTCGCCCAATCTTTTAATCAACTGATTGCCTTTGTCAATCAGCTTTTGCAGCAACAGCAAGCCGCCAATGAAAAGCTAGAAGCCTATAGCCAATCCCTTGAGCAAAAGGTCCTCCTCCGCACACAAGAACTTCAGGAAAAGAACAATCATCTTAAGCAACTGTTGGAAGAATTGCATCGCACCCAAACCCAAATGGTGCAGAGTGAAAAAATGTCTAGCCTGGGTCAACTAGTTGCGGGCGTTGCCCATGAAATCAATAACCCAGTGAACTTTATTCACGGCAACTTAGAACATCTGAATACCTACACCCAAGACCTGATCAGATTAGTCCATGCCTACGAGAAAGTCATCCCCGACCCTCCAGTAGCGCTGCAAGAGACGCTGGAAGAAATTGATCTAGCGTTTTTGGTAGAAGATTTGCAGAAAATTCTGAAATCGATGCGAATTGGCACCGGCCGCATTCGCGAAATCGTGCTGTCGCTTCGCAATTTCTCGCGCTTAAATGAAGCTGAATTTAAGCCAGCAGATATCCATGAAGGAATTGACAATACGCTACTAATTTTACAGCATCGCCTCAAATCCAAGGCAGAGCGTCCAGAGATCCAGGTGATTAAGGAGTATGGGAATTTGCCGATGGTGGAATGTTATCCAGGGCAGCTTAATCAGGTGTTTATGAACCTGATCACTAATTCAATTGATGCGCTAGAGGAAGCCAATCAAACGCGATCTTTTCAAGAGATTTCTGAACATCCGAACGTTATCCAGATCAAAACTCGATTGAGCGATCCAGATTGGGCAACAATCCTGATTTCAGATAATGGAACGGGTATTCCAGAGTCCGTGCGATCGCGCCTATTTGATCCTTTCTTCACGACCAAACCCGTTGGCAAAGGCACAGGGCTGGGCTTATCGATTAGCTATCAAATTGTGGTGGATAAGCACAAGGGGGAGATGTACTGCGAGTCTACGCCGGGTCAGGGCACGACCTTTGTGATTCGGATTCCGGTGCGGCACACGGCGCTGGTGTCGGCATAAAGACGAAGTTAAAGTCTGGCAAACGCTACTCTGCCACGCAGCGATCGAGCGTCAGCAACAGGTAGGGTCGCAGGTCTTGCGTCAACCAGCGATCGCCCACCTGCCGCGCTGCCTGACTGGTGAGGAACTGGTTCACCGTGTTGCGCCAGGTAGAGTCGGTGGCGGGCAGCAGCATTCCATAGGGGTCGCAGGACAGCGGCTCTGGCGGTAGCAGCGTGTAGCCTGCCCCGGCCAGGGAACTGCTGGTTTGCAGTGCCTCGCCCAGCAGCAGCACGCCGTCGCCTGCAAATAGGTCAATCGCGCCACTCCGCAGCGCCTGGAACCCTGCTGTGCGGGCTGTTGCGCCTCGCAGCGTCACAATTTGCGCCGCTGGATAGCGCTGCCGAATCACCTGCTCGGTCACCGTGTCGCGCAGAACCCCGATCCTGGCTCCGGCCAGCGTGCCCAGCGCGTTGAACTGGTTGGCGGTGTCGGCCGCGGCCAAAAGCTGTACCCCCGTCAGGAAAAAGGGCGCAGAAAATAGCACTCCCTCAATATCCGACCGCAGTGTGTTGGGGCCGCACTCAATTTGTACGGTGCCCGCCTGCACTAGGCTAAAGCGGTTCGACACCTCGGCGGCGCTGAGGTCGAGGCGAATCGGGCGGCCCAGTTGTGCCTGGAGTTGCTGGGTGAGGCCGTTGAGTAATTCGACGCAATAGCCTGACAGGTTCCCTGCGCCGCTGACCGTGCCGAAGGGCGGCGAGTCGGGCTGTACGGCGGCTCGCAGCACCCCTGATTCGGCGATCGCCCGCAGCACCGATCCAGGGCGATCGCTCGGTAAGCGGGTCGTCACCTCTGGCACAAAGGGAATCGGCGGTGGTCCGCCAAAGGCTTGCTCCAGTTGCTCCGTAGAGAGCGATCGCACCAGTCGCAAGTCCAGCGGCTCCTCGCTGATTGACTCGGCATAGGCGGCATTCAGAAACACCTCATAGGCGGGCTGATTGTTCAAATGTCGCTGCAAAAAAGCCAGGCTCATCTCGCGCACATACTCTTGCCCCAAGCGCGGCGACGGCCCAGAGAGCAGCAGGCTCACGGTGTCTAGCGTCGCCCCAGAGGAGGGCGTGTTGTCGGCAAAGGTGTGGCTACTGGGCACCATGATGGCCAGGTACTTTGCTGGCGTGTTGAGCCAGAGGAAGGGATGAATCTGCTGCTGTACCGCTGAGGCGATGAAATCGTTGCTGCCGCTCATCATCATCACGGGCACTTGAATTTGCCCCAGCCCTTCAGGCCCAAAGACGGGATAGGTCAGCGGACTAACGGCGATCGCCGCCTGGACTCGCGGGTCGCGCAGCGTGTAGGTGTAGGGTGGCAGGCGGCTGGCCGCACATTGCAGCACGAGCGACACATCCAGTCGCGCCTGCGGCCGGGCACATTCCTGCTGAAACAGGTCGCCCGTGTTCAAGCTTGCGCCCGCCAGCGCCAGCGCCGTGTAGCCGCCAAAGGAATGCCCCAGTACGGCGACTCGCTGCAAGTCCATGCGTCCTGCCAGCCCTGGGTCGGTATCTGCCAGTTCGCCCAGGGTATCCAGCACGTAGCTGATATCTAGCGGGCGATCGACAAATTCCACGGATGTCACGGGGCTGGTCAGCACACCTGCCAGGGCGCTGGTGCGGCGGCTCTCATCGCTGCCGATGTGCTGCGGCAGAATGGCGACAAAGCCGTGGGACGCGAAGTGATCGCCCAGGTAGGCAAAGGCTTCGGGCGTAGACCCCAGCCCGTGGGAAATGACGACGACGGGTGCGGGCTGGGTCAACCCGTCGGGCAGCCGCAGCAGCACGCGAAACGGACGGGGGATGCGATCGCCCAAGAGGGTGCGGCGATCGCGGCTAAACTCCAGCGTGCGCGAAATGACGCGGTAGGGGCCCAACTCCCCCGGATCGGGCAATCCGGTGATTGCGGGCAGGGGCGACTGGGCCGCTTCTGCGGCTACTTCTTCGTTAATTGCCCGCACAACAGCATCTCGATAGTTGATTTGAGTGGAAAACTGCTGCCGCAGTTCGAGCAACTGCTGGGCATTCAGGCGGATGCTGTAGGACGGATACTGACGTAGCCAGCCGATGATGGACAGTCCCTCCGGCTCACTCGCCGCCAAAATCGCCGCTGCCCGAATCGCGGAAAAGCCGTTTTGTCGCGTGTCGGTTCGCACGACTGCTCCCAGTCGCAGCAGAGTTTCCTCCCCCAATGAGGAATAAAGCAACTGGGAAATCACGACCGGATCAACGTCAAACCGCCGCTGGAGAAACTGGCGCAGTTCCACCATGCCCGTTTCGCCCAAAAACCGCGAATAGAGCTTCAGCCCGCCCCGCACCTCGCCCGTAGTGGCGTAGGTTTCCAGGTCGTCTACCGCCAGGGAAATTTCAAAATTACCCAGGTTGACAATGACGCGCTCGGCGCTGTGGGCGGGGCGGGCAAACCAGGTCGATAGGCCCAGCATCAGCCCGCAGGCCAAGGACAATAGTCTGGTCTGGAGAAGGTTTCGGGGTCGCCATCTCCGTTGCCCCGTGCTGAACTGTGCCGCCTGCCCCAGACTGGTGTGGTGTGCCATAGCCCTGCTGCTAAACCCTTGAGAAGCTGAGATGCCGCTGAAATGCTGCTGATGCGATATATCACACGATTGATCCGCACGCTTTCGTGAGAGTTTTCGTGGGATTCTATGCAATCCAGAGCGTATCACACCCGGTTTCCTGCCTTCCTCCGCAAAGCAGAATGCAAAGAAAAATCGCCCGCCGCAAACCCCAGAGATTTACAAAACCTAACCAAGCGTTCGGAATAGATACAGAGAAAAGGGAACCACAAACGGTATGCTATGTCCTGAACGCCGCAAAAAGCCTCAGAACAGGGTGTTTTAGATGAGTTGTGGCTTGACCAGACGGCTCCTTCCCAGAAGTCTGGCTTGCCTCACGCTAGACCAGGTTTACAACCTGTTTGCTCCGCACCCCAGCGGCGATCGCCCGTAAAACCCAGCCACCTTCAACCGTGTTGCAAAGGAGAGTTAGGATGATCCGTTTTAACTGGCGTAAAGCACTAGCTGCTTTATTGCTATCTGTGCTGCTGTTGTCTGGCGCTACGGCCTGTAGCAAAGTAGACAACTCGCCCTATGCCCAGGCGCAGAAAGAGTCCACCCAGCGGGGCGCGAGGGCCGTTGCCAAAGATGCCGAACAAGGCAGCAGCTTTAACAAGTTCTTCCCAGGTTCTGGTCAGGGCTATACCGTTGTCTTTTCTCAAGAGAAAAAAGGCTTTGCCGAAGCCAAGCTCAAGAAAGACGCAAAAGATATGGCGCTGCTGTCGATTTCTGACACCATCAGTCTGCCGACCGCCGCCAAAAAGTATGACAGCGCCACCGAAAAACTGGCGGGCTATCCTGTCCTGGAAATCGGCAACACCCAGACTGGCATTCTCGTGGCAGATCGCTATCAGGTCAAGGCCCTCAGCCGCGATCCAGAATTCACCAAAGAAAATCGCCGCGCCTGGATTCAAAAATTTGACCTGATTGGCCTGTCCAAGCTGAAGTAATGGAGCGCTGACCATGAGTAAACCGATTTATGAAATCGTGGATGATTTGCCCACCACCGGGTTGACTGTCCGCGCCCTCAAATCTCTGGACTTTGTGGTGCCGGGTCACTGGGAAAACCTGGTCGGCTTTGATAACACGATCAAAGCAGTGACGATGGAAACCGATCCCGCCATGATCCAGGCGATTGGAGAACGGGCTGTCCAGCTTTATAACGACAAGTCGCAGGGCTATCAAAAGGCGCTGTGGCTTTACAACACGGTGGACAGTGCCTCCGGTGCGCTGGGGGCGGCAGCGCTGGCCAGTCGCGTCGGGCAGGATATTTCCTTTTTGGGACTGCTCAAGCACCTCGCGCCCAAGCCAGAACAGGCACAGAGCATTGACCTGGCCGTGAAGCTGGTGACGGAGGTGGTCGCCTTCTGCCAGATCAATGGCATCCCCGGTGACAGCCTGGGCGACTTTTTGGCGGCGCTGGGTGACTATGGCGGCGAGTCGCTGCTGCGGATGGCGGCGCTGGTGTCGTTTGACGGGCTGGTGCCGCTGGGGCCCAACTTTATCCAGAAGGTGGGGACTTATATCAACGGACTCTCGCCGAAGGATCTGGAGCAAAACCAGACTTTTAAGGGGGTGAATGAACTGATTCCGGGTAGAAACTCAGAAGGGAAACTGAATTTTATTGGCCAGAGCTTTGAGTCGGTGAAGGGGTGGATGGGTGATTTGGTGACTCAAAACGGTCTGACCCAGGAAGGGATTGTGGATCGGCTGGTGCAGGTGGCGGATGTGTCGAAGGATAAGCTCGACTATCTGGGCGCGTTTTTGGATATTGCGGTGAAATACTACTCCCACACGGGCACGCAAACGCTGGCTCGTCGCCTGATTGAGCGGGCTGTGGCGGAGATTTAGTGACGGAGATTTAGTGGCGGAGATTTAACCAGAAAGGTTTGGATCGGAGGGTGATCGCCCTCTATCTCCACAGACAGAAACCCATCGGCGCTGTTTCGAGGTTGCTCGCAGCAGCGCTTTTTATGCTCAGTGTCTTTGGAGTTTGCAGGAGTTTTTGGCGACTGGGCGGACTCTGTCTGCCGAGCCAACAGCCTTGGGGGATATCCCCCAAACCCCCTTTTGCAGGGGACGAAGCGTCCCCCACACCCCCTCCTATGGGCGGTCTGGTCTTGCCGAGAGGTCGCTTCGCATTGCAGGGGTAACTGGGGCGATCGCCCTCCTTCGTTTTTTCCCGACCTTCTCCTTCAGCTACAGCGTTTTTGAAGCTAGTGAGGCACACGGATGGTCAATAAGCCCTTGCCTCGCGAGGGCAGCATGTGCCTCACGAGGCAAGAAAATGCTGTATACCACTCCTCCCACACCTGCTAGCCTAAAGACTTGTCGATTTCCATTCGTGGTGTGAGTAAAGGTTTAAGGGATTGGTTTGCAACATGCCCCTGGGCGCAGCTGCTCTTGTGGATGGCGCTGGCGGCGTTGGTGCGATTTGCGTATTTGAGCAGCAAGCCGCCTTGGACGGATGAGTTCTCGACGCTGGTGTTTAGCCTGGGGCACAGTTTTCGCACGGTGCCGCTGGATCAGGTGATTTCGTCGGAGGGGCTGCTGTCGCCGCTGCGCCTAGAGCCGGAAGGCACGCCGCAGGACGTGGTGCGCTATCTCATGAGCGAGAGTACGCACCCGCCGGTGTATTTTTTGCTGTCGCATTTCTGGCTAAAGCTGTTTCCGGCGTTGCCGCAGGGCATTGTCAGCCTGTGGGCGGGGCGATCGCTCTCGGTGGTGTTTGCTATTCTCACGGTGCCTGCGATCTACGCGCTGGGCTGGCTGGCGGGGCGATCGCGCTTGGCGGCGAATCTAGCGGCGGTGATGTATGCAGTTTCGCCCTATGCGGTATTTCTGGCGCAGGATGCCCGCCACTACACGCTGGCACTGCTGCTGATTACGCTATCTTTCTGCTGCCTGGTGGTTGCTGTTCGCAAGATGCAGGCAAGACAGCCGATTCCGCTCTGGCTGTGTGCCGGATGGGTGGCGGTGAATGCGCTGGGCGTGGCGGTTCACTACTTTGTCCTGCTGAGTTTGCTGAGCGAGGCGATCGCCCTCCTCTTCTTCTGGCGCTTCCAGGCTCCTGCCCGCCACGCTCACCCCATCTCATCCTTCCTCACGCCCAAACTCCTTGCGGTTGCCCTCTTCTCTCTCGCGGCCTGCCTCGTCTGGCTGCCCGAACTGGCCAATTCGCAAACCAGCCCCCTCACTGAGTGGATCTTTTACGACCGCAGCGACCTATTAATGTGGCTAAACCCCATTTTTCAGTTCCTTGCGGCCTGGGTCGTGATGGTGATTTTGTTGCCGCTGGAGGCAGATTTCTTGCCGCTGGCAGGCGTAGCGGCAGTGGTCATGATTGCCTTCTTGATCTGGTTCGTGCCGCTGCTGATTTACAGCCTCAAAACACTTCTAAAAAATCCCCAAACGCGCTGGGCAGTAGTGCTTCTGGGCGGGCTAGTGCTGGGAGGTATCGCCGTGATGACGCTGATTACCTACGGGTTGGGGCGCGACGTGACGCGGGGCGCACGCTACAACTTTATCTACTTTCCGGCAGTGGTAGCGCTGCTGGGCGCAGCATTGGCAACGCTGTGGAACCGGGGTAGGTTGCTCGATCTGGCAACTTTGCCCCGTCCCTGGACTTCGCGCCGCTGGTATGCCCCCCGCCACCAGTTCCCCAAAACGGGTAAAACGGCGGTTTTGGGCATCTTATTTCTAGGATTTCTCAGCGCCCTCTCGGTTGCAGTAAACCTGGGTTACGAGAAATATTACCGACCTGAACAACTGGCGGCCCAAATGCGGAAATACACCGAAGCCCCCATCCTCGTCGCTACCGACCACCAAACCCATGTGCAGACGGGCGAAATGATGGGCATTGCCCGCGAGTTCTTACTTGCGCCCGATGCTAGCCCCTACACGCTGCCCCAGTTTGTCCTAGCGCATGGCGAAAAGAACACGTTAACCCCCGCTGCCACGCTAAACCAGGTGCTAAGCCAGGTACCGCGCCCGTTCGACCTGTGGCTGGTCAACTGGCACGCTTCTGAAAACGTGAACCAGCCGGACTGCACCGCCCAGGAGATTCGCAAGATCTGGATCAACGGCTATAGCTACGACCTGTATCGCTGTCGCTAAGTGTGTTCGATATATTTGTGATAAATATTTTGGGGCACTTAGATAGCTACGACCTGTATCGCTGTCGCTAAGTGTGTTGAAGTGTTAGAAGATTGGAGCAATGTGGAATCTCCACTCCCCATCTTCCAAACCCGCCACGCGGCCCGCGCTATGGCAAAATCAGACAGGAAGCCGATTCCTGTTGTTGCTCTTGCAGAACCATGACTCAACTGCCCAAGCGTTCCTTCACCCGCTGGCTAAAGGCCGGAGCCGTTTCTCTGCTGATGACGCTGCTGCTGGTGGGATGGGGAACCGCCCATAGCAACTTGGCGGCGATCGCCCTCCCCCAGGGCAACGCCATCACCGACGGCCGCGCCATTTTGCGTTACGCGCTGCCAATTAACAACAAACCCGTGCGCCAGTTGCAAACCCTGCTCGAAGATTTGTCCACGCCGCTCCGCATCAGCCGCACCAGCCTCAACGCCATCAACCCCAAGCTGTCGCAGATGGAGCGGATTCTGAACACGAAGCAAAAGGAACTGCTAGCCAGCGTGCCAGCAGATCGCCAAGCGGCGGCTGGGCTGCTGATTACCCAGCTAGAAATGGGCATCAACGCCATGCGGAGTGCCGTTGAAGAAAACAACAAAGCTGCCTTGTGGGAAAAGCGCTCCGAACTGCTCGACATGGTGGGGCAGCTTGAGGAACTGATGGTCGCCCAGTTCCCCTACGAAGTGCCGGAGGAATACAGTAACCTACCCCAGCTCAAAGGCCGCGCCACTATTAGCATCAAGACTGATAAGGGCGATATGGTGGCTGTGGTGGACGGCTACAACGCCCCAGTCACAGCAGGCAACTTTGTCGATCTGGTGCAGCGCGGCTTCTACGACGGGCTAAAGTTCACCCGCGCCGAAGACTTCTATGTGTTGCAAATTGGTGATCCGCCAGGGCCCGAAGACGGCTTTATTGACCCCAAAACCAAGCAAGAGCGCAAGATTCCCCTGGAGGTGATGGTGCAGGGCGACAAAGCCCCCACCTACGGCATTACGCTGGAGGACGCGGGCCGCTATCTGGATCAGCCCGTGCTGCCCTTCTCTGCCTTTGGCGCACTCGGCATGGCCCACCCCGACAGCGACCCCAACGGCGGCTCCTCCCAATTTTTCTTCTTCCTGTTTGAACCCGAACTCACCCCCGCCGGGCTAAACCTGCTAGACGGCCGCTACTCCATCTTCGGCTATGTCGTCGAAGGCAAAGAAGTGCTGGAAAAACTGAAGGCAGGCGACGCGATCCGGTCGATGAAGGTGACTTCGGGCTTGGAAAATTTGGTGGAGCCGTAATCCGCCAACCCACTCAGCAAACTCCTGCCCTTGCATCGCCTCGCCTACCTACCCTTTCCGCTCCGCATTGGCAGTCTGCTGCTGGTGCTGCTGGGCCTATGGCTGCCCTACGTCGCGCTGGTCTATGCCCTTGTAAACGACGCAAACACGATTAGCATTTTGGTAATGCCCGTGCTGTTTGGGCTGTTTTTTGGGCTGCTGTGGGCGTGGGGGCGCTGGGTCTATGGGCGGCGGGGCGGATTCGCCCACTATGGCCTGGTGGGCACGCGGGCAATGGGTCGAGATCTGCTGCAAGGACTAGGCATGGGCTTTTGCAGCCTCCTGTTTTTATTTGTCCTCATGAACGGGTTGGGCTGGGCTACGTGGCGATCGCCCTCTCTTCCAATTCCACGCCTTCTGCTAGAAGGGCTGGGCGTGGGGCTGGGCTATGGACTTGCCGAAGAAACCGTCTTTCGCGGTTGGCTGCTGGACGAACTAGAGCGCGACTATTCTCCCAAAACCGCGCTCTGGGCGAACGCGCTCACCTTTGCCGTGTTGCACTTCATCCGCCCGCTGAATGAGGTACTTGCAACCGCGCCCCAGTTTTTGGGGCTGGTGCTGCTAGGGCTGCTGTTGGTGTGGGCCAAGCGGCAGACGGGGCGACTGGGCCTGTCGATTGGGCTACACGGTGGCATGGTCTGGGGCTATTATCTGGTGAATGTCGGCTCGCTGATTCGCTATACCGGGCAAGTGCCCGCATGGATGACGGGCATCAACCAAAATCCGCTGGCGGGCGTGCTGGGGTTTCTCTGTCTGGGCGGGCTGGCGCTCAGCGTGCGATCGCGCGTTTTCCATCAATCTTCTAAATAATCCTCTCCGCTACCGCGTCTCCTCATCACCCCACCCACCCGATACAATAGACGAAACCCCAGGGACACCCTTACCCCCGCCCAGACATGCCAGAAAGCTATAGCGATCGCCCCATCTCCAGCCGCTCCAGCCGACCCAGCCAGTCTAGCCGCATCGAGTCTTCCTACAGCTTGCCGCCTGCGGTGCAGCGAGTGGCGCTGGCGTTTCGGCGCACGGGCTGGATCAGCTTCTGGGCACAGCTTGTCCCAGGGGTAATCTCGGCTGGGTCGCTGGTTTTTGCGAGTTTCGGGCTGGCTGCTGGGGCCACCACAGCAACCCCCGGCATGCCCTCCCCCACCTCGACCGAAACAGGCACAGGCGCGTTTTTCTCGACGCTGGGGCTGCTTGCCCTAGCCGCCAGCGTCTTCTGGGCCTTTCGCTATGCCCGACTCGGCCGCCGCCTCCAGACCGCCGATACGCGGGTGCGTCCCAAGCGCGGCGAGGCCTTTCAGCTTTTGCGCGTGGGGCTGATGATCAATCTAGCAGGAATGCTGCTCACGTTTCTGGGCGCACAGGCCATTATCGGGTCGCTGGTGATCAAGGCATCGGCCCAGGGATTCGCCATCTTTTCGGGCAGTGCCGCCCGCTTTGTCAATCCGCTGGATATGCTGCTGGTGCTGGCAACGACCAACATCAACATGGCGCACTTTATCGGCATTGTCGCCTCGCTCTGGCTGCTGCGCGTGATGAGCCGCAGCTAGAAGCGTTTGGTGTTGGGCCTTGGTGTTGGGCCTTGGTGTTGGGCCAGTAACTTGGCGGGGTTTGGGCGATCGCCCGACTTCCAGGCTGCCGTCATCGCCCAAGCTGAGCTAAGCAAACCCCACTGCATAAACATCACCAGCTGAAATCGAGCGGCATGGGCAGCGGCCAGGGCTTGCCCTTATAGAACAGCAGTTGATAAACGTGCAGACTGCCGTAGCGGAACGATGCCTCAAAAGATTGCAGGTAGAGATACCACATCCGCAGAAATTTCTCGTCATAAGCATTGCCCAATGCGCGAATCGCGTCTCGGTTGCGGACGAGGTTGGCAGCCCAGCGCTTCATCGTTTCGGCATAGTGGGGCTTGAGGTTTTCACAATGGGCGACGGCAAGCTTGGCTGCCCATAGCTCCTGAGTCAGCTCATGCAGTTGGGGCGCATAGCCGCCCGGGAAGATGTACTTGTCTACCCAGGCTCCGTTGCGCTCGTTGCTCTGGGTGACGATGGTGTGCAGTAGCCCAACACCGCTGGGTTTCAGCAGCGCGTTGGCCTGCTGCATGAAAGTGGCGAAGCTGCCCTTGCCGACATGTTCAAACATGCCGATGCTCACGAACTTGTCGAACTGGCCGTGAAACTCGCGGTAGTCGGCAATTTCAATTTTGAGGCGATCGCCCAACCCCCGCTGCTCGATCCGCTCTTGCGCCAGCTTGGCCTGCTCCACGCTGAGGGTGATGCCCGTTCCCGACACGCCGTAGCGCTCCGCCGCGTAGATCAACATGCCGCCCCAGCCGCAGCCAATATCCACCAGGGTTTCGCCAGCTTTTAGCCCCAGCTTTTTGCAAATCAGCTCATATTTTTGCAACTGCATCGTTTCCAGCGAGTCGCTCTCTTGCCGCCGATAGCCACAGGAATAGGTAAGCGTCGGGTCGAGAAAAAGCTGATAAAAATCGTTGCCCACATCGTAGTGATGCTGGACGTTTTTGCGGCTGTTTTGAATCAACACGGGCACGGTCTTCAGGCGCTGGGTCAGCACCTTAAACAACAGCGGCAGCGTCACCTTGTTGCTGGCTTTGGAATAGACATTGTTGCGATAAAACAGCCCGATCAGCTCCACCAGATTGTTGTTGGCCTCGTCCCACCAGCCGTCCATGTAGGCTTCGCAAAAGCCCAGCGTGCCAAAGGACAAGACGCGATCGTAGGTGCCGGGATGGTGGATGATCAGCCGCAGCGGCTCTGATGCACCCGCCTGCCCAAAGCGAAACTCTTGCCCCGCCGGGTTGATCACGGTAAAGTCGGCCGCGTCGATCAGGCTAAAGAGCTGGTAGAGGTAGCGCTCTCCGCTGGGTAGTTTGCGCCAGTCGGCGATCGCTCCTGTCGTGCCTGCATGAGTCGCTGCATCCGGCTGCAAGGCCTGACGTTCGACCGAAGAAACGGGTTTTGTCATAAGAGATACCTGCGGGAAACATTTTTGTGAGAATTTGTGAGAAAGATTGCCGACTAGGAGATTCGTAGGGAGAGCCTAAACGGCTGATCCCCCTAGCCCTCCTTGAAAAGGGGGGAATTCTAGAAGCCCCCTTATTAAGGGGGTTTGGGGGATCTAGCTGCGTCAGTTCTATCCTATTGATTCGCTTTGAAAGCGGGCATGGTTTTCACCTGAGTCGCCAGACCCGCTGCTTGCAGGGCGCGAATCACCAGCCAGGCCACGTCAATTTCCCACCAGCGCTGCCCAAATTGAGCCGAGGCCTGGAACGCATGGTGGTTATTGTGCCAGCCTTCGCCAAAGGTGAGTAGCGCCACCCACCAGCAGTTTGTCGCGCGATCGCCCGTCTGATATGTCCGATAGCCCATCCTATGGCAGGCGCTGTTGACAAAGAAGGTGCTGTGGAATCCCACAAACAGCCGCACAAAAATCCCCCACACCAGGAACGGCATCCCGCCCAGCGCGTAGAGCAGCACCGCCAGCGCCACCTGCATCCAGATGTAGTTGCGATGGCAAAAGCGATAGACAGGATCGTTAGCAATGTCTTTGGTGTAGCGAGCAAGCTGAGACTGGCTCGGCACTTGATGCATCAGCCAGCCGATGTGGCACCACCAAAAGCCCAGGCTAGAGTCGTGGGGGTCGCCCGCCTCGTCGGAATGCAGGTGGTGCATCCGGTGATAGCCGACCCAGCCCTTGACTGCGCCCTGACCCGCCAGCGTACCGCAGATGATCAAAAAGTACTCCAGCCATTGCGGCACCTTGAGGCTGCGGTGAGTGGCGAGCCGATGGAAGCCGAGAGAAATGCCCAGCCCAATGGTGACAAAGTGCAAGAACACCGCCAGCGCTACGGCTGACCAGCTAAAAAAGGCCGGCACAAAAGCTAGCAAAGCAGCCAGATGCAAAAACAGAGTGAAGCTAATCACGTCCCAGCGGGGACGCGGCACATTGAAATGGGCATCGGTCATGCAGAATAAACTCCTGGCTTGCGCCGGTAGGAAAAATGTAGAGAAATCGGATGTGGAGAATCGGGTGCTAATCCATCCGATGGAACGCGGTCAGATAGGGCTGAAACTCGTTCCAGCGCTGCTCGACCTGGCGATGGCAGTCTGCCGGAGAAATCGCCAAGTGCTGAAGCAAGTTAATATCGACCGTGCCGTTGTTCTCGATCAGCAGCACCATGGATTGGGTCGGGTCATGCTGGGCGATCGCCTCCATTAGCCGGGCGATCGCCACTTCATCTAGCAAGTCTGATTGAACTTCTGCCGCCAGCGATCGCAGAAACTCCGGTACGGCTGCCAGCGCCACAAACTGCATCGAAAAAGGCACCGTTTCGACACTCCAATCCACCGTGTGGGGATGGGCGATCGCCACCCGACAGACCAGCAGCCCGCGCCCCTGGCTGATGTAGCCGTGCCAAGCTGCATACCCCAACATCAGCATATTTTGGTGGATAAACAAGTTTTGCCAGTAGCCCAAAAGGCCCTGCCAAACACAATCCTTTGCATTCATGCCGCTTCTCATCAAACACTCAAAAAGGTCAAACAATTGATCACACCTGATCGCACCTACGCAGTTTTCAGAGGGTGACTCCCAGTTATGCAAATTTGCCCTCATCCCCCAACCCCTTCTCCCGTTTTGGGAGAAGGGGGGCGATTCAAAGTCCCTCTCCCGCTCTGGGAGAGGGATTTAGGGTGAGGGTTACAAAAGTGGGATGCACTCGTTTTCAGATGCAATCTCCACGCGAGTTTGCAAGGTTATTTTGAGAGTTTTTCACACCCGATTCGGCTAATAACATTCGACTAATAACAGAGGACTAATCAACTGCAAAGAAACCTCAAAATCGGGGATTCTATAACAACGATAAAATCTCAAATTAGCCAATCAGAAACCTATCCGATAGGTGGGCAAATTCGCAAAATTTCGCTGCAAAGCTTTACTGCTGCGGTCGCACCAAACAGAGCGTTGCTTGAAGCCTTCTTTTCCCACGGCTCATCAGCTAGACGAGATTTTAGAAAAGAAGTTTCAAGCGTATTTCTGAGGCAATTTTGAATCGCTAGATCATCAAGAAAAAGCTCAGTCAATTGGGTCAGCAGTCGAGGAATCTAGCCACCCTACAGCATTTTCTTGCCTCGTGAGGCACATGCTGCCCTCACGAGGCAAGGGCTTATTGACCATCGTGTGCCTCACTAGCTTCAAAAACGCTGTATTTGCTGAAAATTTGCTAAAGACGCAAATCCCAACGACGCAAAAACATTGACATGCAGATCATGCTCATGCTGAAGCTTTAATCTGTGAAATGCTGAGCCAACCGCCGAACTGAAGGAGTCTGGCAGTTGTCTTTGATCTCCGTGGTCAAACATCTGGTGAAAATTCCAGCGAATCTGCCACGTTCGGTTCAGATATTTCAAAGGATCGAGCAGCCTGAAAGGAGTAAATCAAAGTGGGCGATCGCCCCGGATCACGTCCCAAAAAACTTAAACTTGAAACCATCTATGCCTCGCAGATGAATCATAAAGTGGTGCTATCGGCGGGCATCCTGACTCAGAGATAACGCGCTCAGGCTAAAGAACTGACAAATCTGCCCTGCCAAAGGAACCTGGCAAGCAGAGGGTCAAGCATCCTGCGCGGTTGCGCTCATCACAGTTGCGGGACAGCGTCGGATTTGCACCGAACTTTCCCCCTTGCGTCTGGTGGCTGATCCCCACCAGAACCGAAGCAGAGCGGCGGGCTGCACATTGCTCCTTGAAACAGACCGATGGCATCCATCCGACAGGCTATCCATCCAGAATGCATCGAACACACAGCTTTGCGCCAGCTCCACCCCTAAGCGTAGCATGGATCAGCCACAATGGAACGCTAGGGATAGTGCTTCAAGGACATTCTTAAGGTGTTCTAAAGGCTTTAAGCAGGCGTTCTTTGTAGGCGTTCTTTGCGTTCTTTAAGGACATCGCTAAGCGTCAATCAGTTCGGCTAGCTCCAGCCAGCGCTCTGTGGCGGCATCAATTTCGGTCGTCAGGCTGGCCAGCTTTTCTGTCAACTGCTGCATTTCTGTAAAGTCGGCAGGCGGCTGGTCATAAAGCTGCTTTTCCAGCGCATCCCGTTCCGCTTCCAGGGCGGGAATTTTCGCCTCCAGGGTTTCATATTCGCGCTTTTCTTTGAAAGACAGTTTGCGCGGCTTGGTGGCGCTGCTTGAAGAATTAACCGTGCTTGCAGACTCAGAAGTCGTAGGCTTCGCGGCTGCTTTGGGAGCAGGTTTGGGCGCTTCGGCGGCGGCCTCCTGCTTTTGCCGCTCCAGGTATTCCAGATAGGTGGTGTAGTTGCCAGGATACTGGCGAATCGTGCCGCCCGGTTCCAGCGCAAAGATCACGTCTACCACGCGATCGAGAAAGTAGCGATCGTGCGAAACGGCGATCGCACATCCGTTGAAGTCCTCCAGGTACTCTTCCAGCACCGCCAGCGTTTGCACGTCCAGGTCGTTGGTCGGCTCGTCCAAAATCAGCACATTGGGCGCGCCCATCAGCACCTTCAGCAAAAACAGCCTGCGCTTTTCGCCGCCGGAGAGCTTGTTGATCGGCGCATACTGCTGGTTGGGCGAAAACAGGAAACGCTCCAGCATTTGCGACGCGGTGATGACGCTGCCATCTGCCGTTTTCACCAGTTCCGCCACGCCTTTGAGGTAATCAATCACACGCTGATTTTCGTTGATTTCCAGGTCTTCGGAGTGCTGGTCGAAATAGCCGATGTGAATCGTGGAGCCGATTTCGACCGTGCCCGCGTCGGGCTGCACGCGCCCAGTGATAATATTCATCAGGGTAGATTTGCCCGCGCCGTTGCCACCAATGATGCCGATGCGATCTTCCGGGTTGAAGCTGTGGGTAAAGTCTTTGATCAGCACCCGATCGCCGTAGGCCTTGGAAATATTCGTGAGTTCGATGACTTTCTTGCCGATGCGGCGGCCGGCGGTGGTGATATCGACCTTACCCTGGGCCTGTTTGAATTCTTGCGCCTGCATGTCCTGAATCCGCTGGATACGGGCTTTTTGCTTGGTGCTGCGGGCTTTGGGGCCACGCTTCAGCCATTCCAGTTCGCGCCGCAAGACTCCGGCATGTTTGCGCTGGGTGCTGGCTGCGGATTCTTCGGCTTCGGCTTTTTTCGTCAGGTAATAGCTATAGTTGCCGGCGTAGGCGTAGAGGTCGCCCCGGTCGATTTCCAAAATGCGGTTGGTGACGCGATCGAGAAAGTAGCGATCGTGTGTAATCAGCAAAATCGCGCCGCGAAAGCGCTGGAGATAATCCTGGAGCCACTCCACCGAGAGCGCGTCGAGATGGTTGGTGGGTTCGTCGATCAGCAGCGCGTCGGGGTCGGAGAGCAGGGCAGTGGCGATCGCAATTCTGCGGCGATATCCACCCGACAGGTCGCCTACCCGCGCCTCAAAGTCCTGAATGCCCAGCTTACTGAGGATCACCTTGGCCTGGGTTTCTAGCTCCCAGGCGTTGGCCATCTCGATCTTTTGCGACACACTGGATAGTTTTGCCATTAGCACGTCGGGGTCGCCGTGCCCATGTGCCAGCTTATCCGACAGGGCTTCATACTCGCGCACCAGCGCCATCTGCTCGCCACAATCGGCAAACACCTGCTCCAGCACGGTGCGATTCTCATCCACAGCGGGCTGCTGCGGCAGGTACACCACCTTTGCACCGGAGTTGCGCCAGATCTCGCCGCCGTCCGCCGGCTCTAGCCCCGCCAGCATTTTCAGCAGAGTAGACTTGCCCGACCCGTTGGTGCCGATCAGCCCCACCTTGTCGCCTTCTTCCAGGCTAAAGCTGGCATCCCGGAGAATTTCCTTGATGCCGAAGTCTTTGCGGAGCGATCGCACATTGAAGATAGCCATCTTGGGAATCCGAGAGTGGGGTCAGCAGGGATTTTGTTTTAACGCACCGGGAAAGTTGCGCTAGGGTTAGAGGCAGTCTGGTTTATGATAGCTGTTTGCTTGCTCCGTCTGGATTTGTAAGCCTGGATTTGTGAATCTGCATTTGTGAATCGTTTTACGAGTCGCCGCGATATGAGCCGCCGCGTGAGAAGTATCGGGAAAAATCGCCGTCTGGTGCAGTCTGCGCCGATGCCCTCGGCTGTGCAGCCAATCATCGAGCCGCCCCAGAAACCGCCAGAGTCGGGCGATCGCCCTTCTGGGTCGTCTGCGCTGCCCTGGGAAAGTACGCCCGTCGATACCTGGGCGATGGAGGCGCGGATGCTGCGCTGGCTGACGTTTTTGTGGCTGGGCCTGGGGCTGGCGGTGCTGTTTTCTGCCTCCTATGCGATCGCCGATACCGAGTATGGCAACGGGCTTTACTATATCCAGCGCCAGATTTTGTATGGCTGCATCGGGCTGCTGGGCTTTAGCCTGTTGGTCAGTACGCCGCTGCGGTTTGTGCTGGGCGTGGCGGATTTGCTAATGCTGGTCTGCCTGGGGCTGATCTTGCTAACGCTGGTGCCCGGATTTGGTACAACGGTCAACGGCGCGAGTCGCTGGCTGGCGATTGGGCCATTGCCGATTTTGCAGCCGTCGGAGTTGATCAAGCCATTTCTGGTGCTGCAAGGGGCGCGAATTTTTGGGCGGTGGGATCGGCTGTCGTGGCGGGTGCGGTTTACCTGGCTGGGCATTTTTATGCTGCTGCTGGCCAGCATCTTGCTCCAGCCCAACCTGAGTACCACGGCGCTGTGCGGAATGCTGCTGTGGCTGATGGCGCTGGCGGCGGGACTGCCCTGGCGATATCTGGGCGGCACGGCGATCGCCGGATTGGGGGCTGCTGTTCTCAGCGTCAGCCTGCGCGACTATCAGCGCGATCGCATTATCTCCTTCCTGAACCCCTGGGCAGACCCCGCCCAAAACGGCTATCAGTTGATTCAAAGCTTGCTGGCCGTCGGCTCTGGCGGACTCACGGGCACGGGCTTTGGGCTATCGCAGCAAAAGCTGTTTTACCTGCCGATTCATTACACCGACTTTATCTTTGCGGTCTATGCCGAAGAATTTGGTTTTTTGGGCGGGCTATTGCTGCTGCTGCTGCTGGGTTCCTTCGCGGCGCTGGGGCTGCGGGTGGCGCTAAAGGCCAAAAGCCCAATTCATCAACTAGTAGCGATCGGCGTGGTAGTGCTGCTGGTGGGGCAATCGCTGCTGAATATTGGCGTGGCCACGGGGGCGCTGCCCACCACAGGGCTGCCGTTTCCCTTCTTTAGCTATGGCGGCAGTTCCGTCATCGCCAGCCTGGTGTCGGCGGCGCTGCTGGTGCGGGTGGCGCGAGAGAGCAGCAGCGCTGCGGTGGTGTCGCTGGGCCAGGGGCGCAGGTTTGGGGGCGATCGCCCTTACAGGCGGCGACTCCGCCCTGCTCCACCAGGCGCTTTCTCAACAAAACCCAACCCTCGCTGCCCGCATTCATCGTGACCCAGCACTCATCTTTTGCGGCATCCCCGCGCTGCGAAACTGGAGCCTAATTTGATTAGAGCAAATAACCTCGAACCCAGAAGTGTTGAATTGAGACATAAAACTTTACATTTGACCCTATGAAGCTCC
>NZ_JACYLP010000022.1:0-66252 GCF_015272455.1 Thermoleptolyngbya sp. C42_A2020_037 | reverse complement strand
TGGACGCAGCCCTGAGACAGCCTCGGACTGTCGAGGGGTCAGGCGTTGGTGGGTGCGGCGAACACCTGCCAGCGCCGTAAGTGACTAAACGACCAAAATTTCGGGGGAAAGGTAAGCCGCGTCGAAGGGAATCAACGAGCAGCTTGATGGACGATTGTACTGGATGCGATCGCCCCCGTCAATTGCCCTGCGCCAGGAGTCATGCCCCTCAGCGATATTTGCAGTAGCGGCGGCCATCGGAGCTTGCTACAGCATTTTTGAAGCTAGTGAGGCACACGGATGGTCAATAAGCCCTTGCCTCGTGAGGGCAGCGTGTGCCTCACCCCGCAAGAAAATGCTGTATCATCGAGCCGGATTGCATTTTCCAGAGCCGATTTTTTCGGGGCCATCTCATGGTGATTTCAACATTGCGAACGGCAACCCCAGATGCAGGGCGAAGCACGGCCGGGGGCGATCGCCCTTCCGTTGGGGCTAGAGCATCTCGCCGTGGCGTTTGGGCTGGTGGATTGGCGATCGCCCTCTTGGCGGCAGGCTGTAGCGAAAGCAAGCTGGCTCAGTGTAATCGGCTATCTCAGGTGGTGAATGGCACGGTCGCCGAGGTGCAAGCGGTCGTGCAAGCCAATAGCCAGCCCAACGATAAAGCATTTTCGGCCGTCGCCGACCGCTTTGAGCAGGGCAAAGCTACTGTGTCTGCTGTAGAGCTGAGCGATGCCCAATTGAATGACTATAAAGGACAACTGCTGACTCTGTACGACCAGATCATCACCGCCGCCCGCAAAGTCTCTACTGCGCTTCAGCAGGAAAACTTTGACGCAGCCAGAGCCGCCCACCAGGAATTTCTGACTGCTGCCAATCAGGAAAGCCCGCTGGTGGAGGAGATCAACACCTATTGCCAGGTTTCGCCCTAGATGCGCCTTTGGGTCGTCAGCCATACCTACATCGTGGATTTGAATTGCGACAAGCTGAAGGCGCTGGCGGCACTGGCGGCTGATGGAGGCAGGAAGCTGGATATTACGATAGTTGTGCCGCGCACCTGGAAACCGGGCGGCGTGGTCGGCGGCACGGTTCGTCCCCAGGGTTATGATCAGGGCAACCTGCGCGTGTTGCCTGTGGGAAACTTTAGCCAGACGCACCAGGGCTTGCTCTGCTTTCGCGCCGAACTGATATCTCTGCTGCGGCGGCATCCGCCGGATGTGATTCAGGTGGAGCAGGGGGCAAAATCCCTGGCCTATGCCCAGTTGATTGCCCTGAATCGGCTGCTAAAGCTGGGCGCAAAGCGGGTGCTGTTTACCTGGTGGAACTTACCTTACGCGCTGCGGCCGCCGCTGCTCTGGCTGGAACGCTATAACCTGCACCACACCGACGGGGCGATCGCCGGAAATCGGGACGCAGCGGCGATTTTGCGACAGCATGGCTATGGCGGCCCGATTGCCGTATTGCCCCAGCTTGGGGTGAATGAGCAGCGGTTTTGCCCCTGTCCCCAGCCGGCGTTGGCGGCAGAACTTGGCTTTTTACCCGAAGAATTTGTTATGGGCTATGTTGGGCGATTTGTGCCCGAAAAAGGGCTGCGAACCCTGGCCGAGGCGCTGGCGGGGCTGCCTGAGTTGCCTTGGCGCTGGCTGCTGGTGGGGCGTGGCCCGCTGCGGGCAGAGGTGGCGGCGCGAATGCAGAAAGCGGGTTTGGGCGATCGCCTCCGATGGGTGGAGTCTGTGCCTCATGCTGACATTCCGCGCTATCTCAACGTGATGAACGCGCTGGTGCTGCCGTCGGAAACCACGCCCCACTGGAAGGAGCAGTTCGGCCATGTGCTGATCGAGGCAATGGCCTGCCGGGTTCCCGTGATCGGCTCCGACTCTGGCGAAATTCCCCACGTCATTGGCGATGCGGGGCTGGTGTTTCCCGAAGGTCAGGTCGCGGCCCTGCGCGATCACCTCCAGTCCCTCATGCAGCGCCCTGCCCTGGCCGCCGAACTGGCCGCCCGTGGCCACCAGCGGGCGATCGCCCATTTTACCAATCGTGTCTTAGCAGAAAAACAGCTTGCGTTTTATGACCAGTTGATGTGATTTCACTTCCCATCCTCAATGCGCCTTGTCCATATCATTCCTGCCATCTCTCCCGTCTACGGCGGCCCTAGCCAAATGATCGCGGGCTTCTCGAAGGCGCTGGCGGCGGCCGGGGTGGCGGTGACGATCTTGACAACGGATGCCAATGGAGATGTTGGGCAAGCGCCGCTGGCGGTGCCGCTGGGCGTGCCTGTGGCGCAGGATGGGTATGAGATTCGCTACTTTCGGCGGACGGGCTGGCGGCGCTACAAGTTTTCGGCGGGGCTGCTGGGGTGGCTGGCGACCCATGCGGCGGCGTTTGACCTGGCGCATGTTCACGCGCTGTTTTCGCCCGTCAGCTCAACCGCAGCGGCGATCGCCCGCACGCGACACTTGCCCTACGTCCTGCGGCCGCTGGGCACGCTCGACCCCATCGATTTGCAAAAAAAGCGGCGGCTGAAGCAGCTGTATGCCACGCTGATCGAGCGGCAAAACCTGGCGGGTGCAGCGGCGGTTCACTTTACCAGTCGCCAAGAGGCGGCCACCGCCGAGCGGTTTGGGCTAACCTTGCGGGACTGGATTTTGCCGCTGGGGGTAGATCTGGCGGAGTTTGCCGCTGCGCCTGCCGAACGACGGGCGATTCGCGAAGCAATCCCCACGGGAATCGCCCAAGCCGTGCGCGATCGCCTTGCCATTCCGCCCGATCGCCCGGTGGTGCTATTTCTCTCGCGGCTCGACCCGAAAAAAGGGCTGGATCTGCTGATGCCCGCGCTAGAGCAGGTGCAAGCAGCGGGCATCCCGTTTCACTGGATTCTGGCGGGCAGCAACCCCCAAGACCCCAATTACGAAAAACAGGTGAGCGATCGCCTGAATGCTTCTCCGCTGCGGGCTTGCACCACCCAGACCGGGTTCGTGGCCGCCCAGGCGCGGCGCGAGCTGCTGCTGACGGCGGATCTATTTGTGCTGCCGTCCTACTACGAGAACTTTGGGATTGCCGTTGCCGAAGCGATGGCGGCGGGGCTGCCCGTGGTGGTGTCCAACGCAGTGCCGCTGCACGAAGACGTGACCCAGGCGCAGGCAGGCTGGGTGGTGCCCTGCGAACCCCGTGCCCTGGCCCACACGCTGGCGATCGCCCTGCAAGCCGCCGACCGCCCACAGCGCGGCATCGCCGCCCAGCATTGGGCCCGCGAACACTACGACTGGCGGGCGATCGCCCAGCGGGCTATTCAAAAATATGAGGAAATTTTGCAGCGAGCCTAGCAGTCTGCACGATGCGGCTCTTCAACGGCGGGGGGCTAGTAGCGGGTGCCGCGCTTGCGGAGTGCGTCTAGCATTTGCTGGCGAACGGCAATCGCCCACTGGTCAAAATTAACTGGATTAACCTCAACGGGGCTGGCAGTAGAATCGGGCTTTTGCTCTAACTTGACTCCGGTAGGCGGAGTGTCAACGCTCTTTGTGTCGGGCTGAGTGCTGTTCATGAGTCGAGCCGATAATGCCTCGGTTAGGTGACTTGCAATTGCTTTCTCATAGTTAACGTAAATAGCAGGGATTTGCCAGACCTATTATGCGAAAAACGCATTTTAGAATTGCAGAACTTGCATAGCCCCTCTTGCCATCGTTCGACAATTCCTCTTAGCCGCGATCGCTACAGCAGAATCAAACCCCGTCGTGCGCCGAGGGTGACTGCCTCTGTCCGGCTGGACACCTGGAGCTTGGCAAAGAGGGAGCTGATATGAAATTTAACAGTGTGTTCTGACAGGTGGAGGCGCTGGGCGATCGCCTTGTTGCTCAGCCCCTCTGCCAGCATGGTTAGAACTTCGGACTCGCGGGGCGTGAGGGTGGCGTCCAACGGCGCAGGCGGAAGGATGGGGTCGTTGACGGGCAACGCGGGCAGCAGCGTCTCCAGCGTGTCTGGGTGGAGCGGCACCAGACCAGCGGCAGCAGCAGCCACGGCAGCCACAATTTCACTGGCGATCGCCAGCGTGGGCAGCACACCCCGCACCCCCAACCGCAGCGCTTCTGCCACCCACTCCGGCGAGGGGTCTTCGGTGAGCATCACTATCGGCGTAGACAGCAGGCTTGCCCCCTCCGATAGCCACTCGCCCACCAGCGCCCCTGGCTCTTCGCGGGATTCGACAAACAGCAGCAGCACGTCGGGATGCAGCCCCGCGAGTTGCCCTGCTAGGTCGCGTAGTCCCACGCTCCCCACGACCTCCAGACCCGCTTCGCTCAACAGGGCCGATAGCCCTGCCCGCGCTACGGCCGAATTTGCGGCGACCAAAACCTGAGTCACGCGGCCTCCGAGGGGGCGGTCTGGGCGAGGGCGACTGGAGGAACCTGCAACGTGTAGATCTGTCGCTGGTAGCTGCCCGATTGCGGAAAGTTCAAATTTCGCAGGTATTCCAGACGCAGTGTGCTGTCAGGGGGCGTGTCGTCTAGCACGGCCAGCAGATCTTCGGCGCTGCGAAACAACTGCTCGTTGGCGCTGAGTAAGATATCGCCCGGCCGCAGGACATTAGTCACCACCGCCCCTGGCGAAACCTCCAGCACCAGCAGGCCAATTTGCCCGCGCCAGCGATCGCGCGGCACCCAGACAGGCTGGAGCATTACCCCCAGGCGCAGCGGATTGCCGACGGGCGCTGTGTTTTTCAGAAAGCGCTGGACTGTGGCAGTGGAAATGGCGATCGCCAGTCCGTCTGCAATCATGCTGTTGATGCCTACGACGCGCCCCTGCACATCCGCCAGCGGGCCGCCAGAATTTCCCGGCGCCAGTCGCACATCCGCCCGCACCCAAGGGGAACCTGCGGCAGGGGCAGCATGAACCACGCCCACCGTCAACGCCCCCACCATGCCCAGCGGATTGCCGACCGCCAGAACCAACTGCCCGACTTGCAGCGCGGCCGAATCGCCCACCGGGGCAGCCGCCAGTCCCCTGGCTTCAATCCGCAGCGCGGCCAGATCTCGCGCCGAGTCGCGCCGCTGCACAGTTGCCGAAAATACACGCCCGTCGGCCAGTTCTACCTGCGCCGCCCGCCCCCGCACGACATGGGCATTGGTCACAATGAGTCCGTCTGACTGCCAGATCACGCCCGATCCGGCTCCGGTCTGGTCGCTGCGAACTTGCACGGTCGATTGCTGAAGCCGATGGGCGATCGCCCTTAATTCATCTGTTAATTGCATGGTTTCTCTCCCTGCGCTGCGTGCTGTTCTCTAGGGGAGCGCTCTCTAGGGGCGATCGCCGACCCTAAGCGTCACCTGCATCTGCCGTCCGCCGCGAATGATCTCGGCGACCAGAGACTTGCCGATTTGTTCTGGGCCAAGCTGGGCATACACATCGGCAATATCGCCAACGGGTGCGCCGCCCAGCGACACCAGCACATCCCCAATCAGAATCCCTGCGGCATCTGCCGGGCCACCAGCCTCCAGGCTCAGCACAATCACCCCAGCCGTTTGGGGCAGGTGCAGCACCTGAGCCAGCATCGCAGGTAGCCGCACGGGCTGGAGGCCGACCCCCAAGTAGCCCCGCGAAATGCGCCCCCGCTGGGCAAGCTGTTCGACGACGCGGTTGACCGTTGCGCTCGGCAGGGTGAGCGCCAGGTGTCGGGGGCCGCTCGTGTTCATGCCCAGGATGCGCCCCTGAATGTCCACCAGCGGCCCGCCAGAAAAGCCAGGATACAGCGTCACATCGGGACGGATAAACTGGTCGATTTGTCCGCCATGCCAGGTGCGCCAGCCGCCGCCGATGGCGCTGATCACGCCCATGCTGGCGCTGAGGCCATTTTCGGCAGAGCGGCCCGCCGCCAGCACAATGTGCCCCACGCTGAGGGTGCTGCTGTCGCTCAGATCCGCCACTGCACAGGCCGATTCCTCTACCTTGAGGACCGCCAGATCGGTGCTATTGTCGCGCCCAACTAGGGTTGCGCCGCAGGTCTGACCATTGGGCAGCGTCAGGGTGATGTCGTCTTCGCGCTTGATGGTGTGTTCGGCAGTGACCACAAAGCCCGGTCGCCAGTGGATGCCGCTCGACCCCATGCGATGGCGGGCGTGAACCGCGACAGTGGACTGGCCTGCCAGGGCGATCGCCCTCGACAAACCCTCCGAAAATGCTGCCAGCATTCCGCTTCCTGCGACGGCTTCTGCGGCTGCTCCAGTCGTTGAGTCGGTCATGAAACGCCTCCGGTTTAAGAAGTGATACAGCATTTTCTTGCGGGGTGAGGCACATGCCGCCCTCACGAGGCAAGGGCTTATTGACCATCCGTGTGCCTCACTAGCTTCAAAAACGCTGTAGGCCGGTTGCCTATCTGCCTTTAGCTTGCCGAACGCGCCCCGCGCCTGGGATCGGAAGAATGGGCGGATTTCACGCTGATTGACCCTAGACAGATGGGTAGGGGATGGGTGGTTTTGTCGTGCAGTGGGCTGTGCAGTGGGCTGTGCAGTAGGCTGTGCAGCGTATGAGTAATCCACTGACCCAATAGAACCTCGCCCCCAGCCTCTAACCGCTAATTTCCAAAGACCTCCGCGGGATCGGCCGATTGCACCTTGCGAATGGCGATCGCCCCCGAAATCAGGCACATCACCACCGTCGCCAGCAAGATATTCAGCCCGCGGCCCAGCGTCATCTGCATCAGCAGTCCCGTAGCGTTGGCCGTGACCCGATACAGCCCCAGCGAAATCAGATAACCGGGGATAAAGCCCATCACACCCAGCAAAAGCGCCTGTTGAAACACCACGCCCAGCAGATAACGATTGGAATAGCCGATCGCCTTCAGGGTGGCATACTGCGTCCAGTGGTCGGCGACATCGGTGTAGAGAATCTGGTAGACCAGGATGATGCCCACGACGAAGCTCATGATGGTTAGCAGCGTGAACACAAAGCCGATGGCGGTGTTGTTGCGCCAGTAATCCAACTCCATGTCTACGAACTCTGGCTTGGTTAACACGGCCACGTCTTTGGGCAATTGGTCGCGCAGGGTGCGGGCGATCGCATCCACATCCGCCCCGGGCCGTACCCTCAGCAGCCCAATGTCTACCGTATTTAGGTCGCGGCTTTGCTCTTCGGGCCCCAAGTTGGCAAAATAGCGCAAAAAATTCTGATCGCTCATAATTACATTGCCATTGGCAGAGGCAAAATCCGTCCCTAGCGCGTAGGTGCCCACAACGCGCACCTGCTGTTCCGCCAGTTCGGTCACGGTGCCCGTCGTCACGGTTCCCACCTCTGCCCGCGATTTCTCATCTACAATCACCGTCCAAGGCAGCTTCAGCGCCTCCTGGCTGGCCAGCACTTCAGGAATCGTCAGCACCGGGTCATTGGGGTTAAACGCCAGCACCCGCAGCGGACGTACCGCCTTGGTTTCGGGATTCTTCCAGGCAGCGCCATCGCGGACATAGAGCGGATAGGCCGCCTCCACACCGTCGAAGGCCTGCGCCTGATAGAGCCGCCGCCGGGCAAACTGCGCTGGAATAAACATGGTGTATTTCAGCCGATTCACCACGATAATTTCGCCGTTCAGCACCTTGAGCAACTGCACCTGGCTGTCGTAGAGTGCGTTTTCAAATCCGCGAAACATGAACATCAGCAGCACTGCAAACGCCACGCCGGCGATCGCCGTTAGCAGGCGGCGACGTTCATAGGTCAGGTTTGACCAGGCCAGGGGCGTTCGCATGGGCAAGAGAGCGAGTGGATAAATCGGCAAGGGAGCCAACTCAGGGAACCGTCGGCTTTTTCCTAGTCTAGTGTCTGACCGCGTGATGCAGCCGTTTACCCAGCCGCGCCTGAGTTATAAGCAAAGAATCATAAGCAAATTTAATTGTGAATATTGCTGTCTTTTTGCCTGAAAGGCTAGACAGAATGAAAAAGTTTTGGTACACCTGTTCTTTGAGGGTGTAGCTCCAAATCACTCCTCGTCAATTCGCCTTTTCCCCAAAGCGCTATGGAACCCTTAACCGAAGTCCAGCAGGAACTCTACGACTGGTTGGTCGAATATATCCGCGAAAATCAGCACGCCCCCTCGATCCGCCAGATGATGCAGGCAATGGGGCTGCGATCGCCCGCGCCGATTCAGAGCCGCCTGGAGCATCTGCAAAACAAGGGATACATCGACTGGACGCGGGGCAAAGCCCGGACGCTGCGCCTGCTTCATGGATTTTCTCAGGGCGTGCCGATTCGGGGTGAAGTGTTTGCAGGGGGAGCGCTGGAACCTGCAACGGGCGACACAGAGTTTCTCGATATTTCTGGAATGCAGCTCAAGCCGCAAGATTACGCGCTGCGGGTAACAGGCGACAGCATGATCGAAGCCCTGATTGCCGACGGTGATGTGGTGATCATGCGTCCGGTGAAAGAGCCAGACAAGCTCAAGAACGGCACGATTGTTGCAGCGAGAGTCGAAGGAGAGGGCAATACCCTGAAGTATTTCTATCGGCGCGGCAATAAGGTAACGCTGAAGCCCGCCAACTCAAAGTACGACCCCATTGAAAGACCCGCTTCAGATGTGCAAATCCAGGGGATGTTGATTGGCGTTTGGCGAGATTTTGGTGCTGGGGTTGGCTAAGACCTACTGCCTTCCTGAAGATTTCTGGATCAGCGCCACGCTGCCGATCGATGTGATGGAGAATCGAAAAGGCAAATAATCAGGCTGAAGGCTATCCATCGATTCTATGCAGACGTGTTGGGACTGGTTCCTTGCGAAAACCCGTGATTTTGGAGCGCCCTTTGGGTGGCCTAGCCTGCCCAGGCTAGAGTCAGCTTCCCAGAGCTTTGCAAAAGCGGGGCGAACGGCAGTGCCTGTGGGGGCGATCGCCCTTGCTCTTCTGCTCCTCAGCAGTTGTGCCAGTCCTGATCCGCAAGCCCGCCTGGCTAATACTAAAGAATGTATCGAGTGCGATTTGCAGGGCAAGGTTCTGGCCAATACTGACCTCAAGGGCGCGAAGCTCAATCGCGCCAATCTTAGCGGCGCTGACCTCAACGGTGCCAATCTAAGCGAAGCGCTGCTAGACACCGCCAACCTCAGCGGCGCAAATCTGAGCAACGCAGACCTCAACCGTGCCGCGCTGCCCTCTGCAAACCTCAGCGGTGCAAATCTCTCCGGTGCCAGCTTGAAGAATGCTTTCTTGCGGAACGCAGACTTTACCAATGCTAATCTCAGCAATGCCGACTTTAGCGGCAGCGATCTCAGCGGAGCGAAGCTAGACGGCGCAACCCAGGAAGGGGCTGTTTTTCAGGGCGCGATTCTGCCAGATGGGACCGTGCAGCCGTAGTTGGCCCCAGAGCGGCGTTCCTCGATTGGATGCCAAAATGGAGCGATCGCCCCGCAGTGCTGACGCAGAAACACAGGCAATTTCAGACATGGAGTAAAATCCTGACAAGCGTCTGGACGTGGACTTGCAAGGGGTTCCAGAAGGGAGTTCCAGAAGGAGGTTCCAGAACGATACACTTGAGCGGGTGATGCCATGCCTCCCAGGTTGCACATTAAATTGCTTGGAGACTTTGCCATTACCGATGAGCGACAGATTTCGTTGGGCATTGGCAGCGATCGCCAACAGGCTCTCCTGGCCTATCTGCTGCTGCATCGCCGCACGCCGCAGCCTCGCCAGCGCCTTGCCTTTCACCTCTGGCCCGATTCCATCGAATCCCAGGCTCGCTCTAACCTGCGAAAGGCCCTTTCCCACCTGCGACAAGCCCTACCAGAGCCGGATACGGTGCTGCTGGCAGATGCCAAAACGCTGCAATGGTCACCCAGCGCCTCCATTGTTCTGGATGTGGCGGAATTTGAGAATGCGGTAAAGCTGGCTGCCCAGGCGACCGAACCCGACATCGCGCGATCGCACCTGGAAGCCGCCTTATCTCTATACCAAGGCGATTTGCTGCCCAGTTGCACAGACGAGTGGATTGAGCCAGAGCGCGATCGCCTCCAGCAGACGCACAAGCGAGCATTGCAGCAGACCATCACGCTGCTCAAAGCACAGCAGGATTACGATATGGCGATCGCCTACGCTCAGCAGGTGTTGCGAAGCGACCCGCTCAACGAATCCGCCCACACGACGCTGATGCATCTGCACTGGCTGAAGGGCGATCGCGCCAACGCACTCCAGGTCTATCACCACTGTATGACGCTGCTGCGGGAAGAATTGGGCGTTGACCCTGGTCCCACCCTCCGCAAGCTGTACGACCAAATCCTCAACGCAGACGATGAGCCATTTGGCAGTCTTGCAGGCAGTATTGCAACTGCTTCTGGGGGCGATCGCCCGCTGGTCAGTGCCGCCCTGCTGTCTCCTGCATCGGCAGCGCAGCAGCTTAGCCCGCTGATTGGGCGAACCCACGAATGGGACACCATCCAGCAGTGGATGGGGGCAGAGAATTCGCTGGATAACGCAGCTTTGGACACCCTGCGCGATCGCCCGGTGCTGCTACTGACGGGAGAACCGGGCATTGGCAAAACGCGCCTGCTGCAAGCAATTCAGGAGCAGTTTCAGCAGCAGAATCACTGCATCCTGTGGGGGCGCGGCTTTGAAGCAGAAATTGTGCGTCCCTATGGCGTGTGGATTGATGCGCTGCGTGCGTTTGTGACGAATGCCAACGTGCAAATACCGGAAGATTTGACTTACCTACTCAGTGAATCGAGTCCTTCATCGCAAAGTTCCGATCGCAGTCCGTCGGATCGCAGCTATCTATTCGACAGCGTGGTTCAGTTTATTTCCACGCTCTGTTCCAGCCAGTGTTCCGTTTTGATTGTTCTGGACGATATTCAGTGGATCGATGAAGCATCGTCATCGCTGTTGCACTATGCCATTCGGCTGCTGAGTCAGCATTCCGTCTTTTTTGCCTGCACCGCCCGCACCAAAGAGCTAGACGACAATGCAGCCGTGCTGCGAGGATTGCAAGCGCTGCGGCGAGAACGGCGCTTGCTGACGCTGCCGCTGCAACCGCTAGAGCCAGAACAAACTGCCGCGCTGATTCGCAGTGTTTACGCGCCTCTAGAGCAGGATTGGTCGCCAGAGCAGACGCAGCAGGTGTTTATCGACAGCGGCGGCAATCCTCTGTTTGCGCTGGAAATTGCGCGGGCGATGTCCTCAGGCGAAGCAACCCACGCCGATAGTTTGGAACTGCTGATTGGCGATCGCCTGCAACGGCTGGACGACTACGCTCGCGAACTCATTCCCTGGGCGGCCGCGCTGGGCAGAACCTTTGATCCCACCACGCTGTCTGACATTGCTGATGCACCGCTGTCTAAGCTGCTGACGGGCATTGAGCAGCTAGAGCGAGAAAGCCTAATTCGGGTGAGCGCCTCTCACGGACAGGAAACACGCTACGACTTTGCCCACGACATCGTGCGGCAGGTGGCCTATCGGCAACTGTCGGAACCCCGTCGTCGCTTGCTGCATCTCCAGATTTCCCAAAAGCTGCACCAGCGGGCAAGCCATGACTCGTCTTTGGCGGCAGAAATCGCCCATCACGCCGCGCTGGGGGGCGATCGCGCTCTGGCAGCCACGGCGTGTCTGGCGGCGGCCAACTATTCGCTCAAACTATTTGCCTATGCCGAAGCTGCGGAACTTTCTCTGCGCGGGATTCAGCATTGCCAGGTGCTAGATCAGCGCACCCGCGTTCGGCTGCATATCGAACTGCTGCAAGTGCTGCTGTTTGCCGGAGTTCCTGCCGAACAGGTGGCTCCGCTGGAGGCAGAAGTTCAGGAACTGGTGCAAGAAGCCCATCGGCTGGGCCTCTCGGAAGCGGAGATGGCGGGGCTGGAAGTGCTGATGATTCTAAACTTTCAGTACAGCAATTTTGCCTATGTGCAGCAACATTCCGAGCGAGTCGTGGAAATTGGGCGGTTGGCTAATCCCATGATGACGGCTCGCGCCCTGGCATCCAGTGGTTCCTGTTTGGCGGAAGTGGGTAGAGAGATGGCGCGGGCAGAGGCGCTGCTGGAAGAAGCGCGATCGCTGGCGGCACGAGTGGGGCAAGATTCGGCGGATTTGTACGGTGGGCTGGGTCGCGTGCGACTGCACACGGGCGACTATGACGAGGGGCGGGCACTGCTGCAACGGGCCTACGAGATCGCGCAGCAGGAGCAGGATCATTGGCGCGAATGCTGGGTACTGACCTATCTCGCGATGACAGAACTGGAAGCAGGAAACCCGGTGGCAGCGCTGGCCTATAGTCAGGCGATCGCCACTGTTGCCTCGCAGATTCAGGGCCAGGGCAGTGAAGCCGCCGTAGCAGATGCGCTGACAGCCCTAGCCCGATATCATTTGCAAAAAACCGATGTAGCGGCGGCACTCGATCAGGCGATCGCTGTCCTGCGACAGCTCGACAATCGCCGAATGCTGTCGTATTTGCTGAGTAGTGCCGCTGAGGTTGATTTGGCGAGCGATCGCCCCACCCAAGCCATTGAGAAAGCAGCCGTGGCGCTGTCCGAAGCTCAGGCAATTAATCAGCCCGTCGATGTGACGCTGGCGTGGGCGCTGCTGGTGCAAGGCTGGCTGCGAGTTTCCGAAAGCGCTGCCGACCGCAACGCTGTCGCCGCGGCCCGGCAGCAGGCAAGTGACCTGTTCCAGCAGTTCTATCCGCAAATCAGTGTTGCCGATCTCAGCCGCCGCGCCCGCGCCGCCGTTACCCAAACCCGACACCAGATGGCCCTAATGCATCCCCATGCCGTTGCTCTGGAAAAAGCGCCATGACCCTCATCATTGTTGAAACCGATCGCCCCGATCCCATCACGCCAGAGGTTCTGGCAGACGAAGGAAATCGAGTGTTTCCCTGTCTGGCAGCGCGAAATGCAACCTGGCGATATTCCCTGCTGTCGGGCGATCGCCACCGCATGATTTGCAGCTTTGAGGCTCCTGATGCCGAAGCCGTCCGTATGTCCTACCGCACGGCTTATGTTCCCTTTGAGAAGATGTGGGTTGACCATCTCCGCGAACCGGAGGGTATTCCGCCTGTGTGGAACGAGTCTGCGCTGGTGGTGGTCGAGATCGCCTATCCAGCGGGACTTTCGGAGCCAGAGCAGCAGGCGCAGTGGCAAGTTATCACCCAGCGCTTGCTGCCTTGTTATGCAGAGCAGGGGGTGGAATGGGTGCGATCGCACGTTTCGCCAGCCCAAACCCTGATCCTGTCGGAACTCAATGCGCCCGATCCGGCACTCATCGAGGCGGCCCATCGCCAGGTCGGTCTACCCCTTTCCCGCTTGTGGTCGGCCACGCTGCTGAAGCCCTAGTCCGGTTTTTGTGGGGCAATGTGCTAAAAAGCGTGAATCCCCGCAAGGTCTTACCCAGCAGGGATTCTCAATCAGAGACAAATCAGAGCAAGGATGAGAGACGAACCTGGCTTACAGACAGATTAGGACGCAAGGCGCTGCTGTTGCCATACCGTGTTGGGCACACGAGTAAAGCGGGGCTGCTGCTTTTGTTCGGGCTGCTCTGCCTTCAGATTTTCCATCTGAGCCATCATTTGCTTCAGGTGATTCAGCAAGTCGTCGATCTGAGCGGGGCTGTCCGCACCCTTTAGCGCCTGAGACACACTTTCGACCGTCGCTTCGAGAGAAGCAGGCTGAGCCGCCTCGGCAGAAACCGCATGGCGCTTGATTGGCTCAAGGCTGACTAATTCTGCTTGCTTGCCAACCGCAACCGTGGCTCGCTGTTCCACTTCAACCTGCGCCAGCGAGTGCTGAAGTAGTTCAGCCGCAGGAGAAACAGTCTCCACCTCATCCAGGAAAGACTCCAGACCTGCCGAAGCCAGCCGCGTCTCCGAAAATCGCAGGCTCTCTAACTCATTCTCCTTGTCTTTCAACTTCTGACGAAGATCAGAAACTTCATCTTCCGCTTTGCTTAGCTTCCGAGAAGAGTTGCTCCAGCTCAACAGCGCCAGAGCCGTCACGCCAGCACCCAGACTGACCGCCGTTGCAAGCCCCAGGTAGGGCCCCGATAGCTCCTTAAGTTGCCCTGCGAAAATGGGCTGGTTTTCTAAGTGAACCGTTAGGGGCTGAGAACCCATCGCAGCCATAGGAAGCGTAGCTGCCGAAAACACAACACCTGCGAGCAGTGACGAAGACAATAAAGTACGTGGAAAGCTCATAGTTCAGGAACCAAAAAACAACAGAAATATAGAAGCGGCTAACTACGTGAAATTGTCATCCCTAATTAGACATGCCCACTTTCAAGTCGTGGTACAACCCGTGCTGCGTAACGATACCCTGGTGGCTAAAGTTTGGGAAGACATCTGCTTACTTACAAGACTAACCCGTAGACCAAGGGGCTTGGGTATGCCTTTCGTAAAGAGCACAGTCTTGCGTTTAAAGCTCGAGTAAACTTTCATATCGCGCTCTATATAAACACTCATTTCGCCACCTGAGACAGAAATGATCTAAAGCAAAAAAACAGACGCTTTAGTTAACTTACATCAGTATGTCTTTTGCCAGAGGCAGAGGTTTCTATGGAAAAGATCCTGAACTGATGCAGGGAGCTAATTATGCTATGCCATCCATCGAGTGGATGCAAACCTGATGTTTTCGATAAAAACTGTATAAGATTAGACGAAAATGTGGTTTTGCAAATTTTTCAATTTCCTGGCAAAAGGGGGCGATCGCCCATCAATAAATACTGGAATAATGCTGGATTCGGAAATTCTATCTCTTGAATATTGATGCTTCAATTTACTGGAAGCTTTTCGGATTCTTTTCAAACATTTTTCCAAAGCTTTATCAAATACGTGAAAAATAAAGCAGGCATGAAGCACTGATTTTCAGAGAATTATTTGGCTCATGTTCAATCTCCACTTGAATCTCTACATCAATCTTCAAAGCAATGGGGATCTCTGGATAAATACATGCCGCACAGAGAATTCTCCCGAAATCCTCCTAAGTATTTTCTGTGATGAAATCATCCGAAGAATCACCGAATTAGGTTTCTTTATCAAAACTTGAATATTGCTTTAGGAAGAATTCAAGCTTCCCGGAGTTTTGCGGAAACCTATGTAGAGGAAAGAGGTCATTTTTGAATCAGGCGGTACATCTTCTGAGTGTCTTTCACTCTCCAATACGTCTTTCGATGGAGGACTTAATAACCATGAGCAGAAAACTCACGCAGATCTTTCGAGGTGGGTTGGTCAATCGGGGAGGACGACGCCAGAGGGGACATCAAGACGCAGACGGGTTTTTGACCAAACGGCCATGGAGACTCGGCAAAAGTCTGAAAGGACTGCTGCTGTTTAGCTTGTCGCTGCTGCTCACCGTTGGCTTTACGCTCCGCCTGCTGCCGTCGGGGTTGTCGGATTCACCCGTGGCGATCGCCTCTACAGTCGTACAAACTCCGCTCTCGACCCGTGGCTCACAGATTCTCGACGCTTCGGGCAAAACGATTCTGCTGCGCGGGGTGAACTGGTTTGGCATCGAGACAGAAACCCACGCGCCGCATGGACTTTGGGCCCGCGACTATAAGCAAATGCTGGCGCAGATTCGCAGCCTCGGCTACAACGTGATTCGCCTGCCATTCTCGATTCAATCGCTGCGATCGCAAACCATCAGCGGCGTGGATTTTTCCATCGGCAGCAACCGCGAATTGCAGGGCAAAACGCCCCTCGAAGTCATGGATCTGGTGATTCAGGAAGCCCAGCGCCAGGGTTTGATGATCCTGCTAGATTGCCACCGGCTGAATGACCAGCGCATTCCTGAACTATGGTATGGCGATGGCTTTACGGAGCAGGACTGGATCAGCACCTGGACGATGCTGGCCAACCGCTATCGAAACCAGGCGAACGTCATCGGGGCCGACCTCAAAAACGAGCCACACGGTCGAGCAAGCTGGGGCACAGGCGACCAGTCCACCGACTGGCGATTGGCCGCCGAGCGAGCCGGAAACAGCATTTTGAACGTGAACTCCAACTGGCTGATCGTAGTCGAAGGCGTGGAGAAAAACGTACCGGGTCAGCGGCTTGCAGTTCACTGGTGGGGCGGCAATCTGGAGGGTGTGCGAAACTATCCCGTGCGCCTGACCCGTCCCAATAAACTGGTGTACTCTCCTCACGAGTATGGCGCAGGGGTTTACAACCAAAGTTGGTTTAATGAACCCAGCTTTCCCCAAAATCTGTATGAGCGCTGGGAGATCGGGTTCAACTATATTGCTCGCGAAGGTATCGCGCCGATTTTTGTGGGTGAGTTTGGCGGCAGACAGGTTGATACTCGTTCCAAAGAAGGGATCTGGCAGCGCCAGTTTGTCAATTTCATTGGGCAAAATCAGCTTCATTTCGCCTACTGGAGTTGGAACCCGAATAGCGGCGACACAGGCGGCATCTTGCAAGACAACTGGCAGACGATTCATGCAGACAAGCAGCAACTTTTGAACCAATTGCTGCCCGTGCCGGGGGTTGCGCCAGGGACAAGTCCATCACCCAGCCCCAGCCCATCACCCAGCCCCAGCCCGACTCCGAAGCCGAGTCCGTCGCCCAGTCCGTCGCCCAGCCCCAGCCCATCGCCCAGTCCGAGTCCGTCTCCGAGTCCGTCACCCAGGCCGTCGCCTAGCCCTAGTCCATCACCTAGCCCATCTCCAAGTCCATCGCCCAGTCCGTCGCCTAGTCCATCGCCCAGCCCCAGTCCCTCATCTGGACTCAGCACTAGCTTAACGATGCAGTCAGACTGGCAGACTGGTTTCTGTACTGCCATTCGGGTGGCAAACCAGGGCCGCAGCGCGGTAAACAACTGGCGACTGACGTTTGACATGAACCAGGCGACGATCAACCAGAGTTGGAATGGCACCTTTAGCCGTCAGGGTACGCGGTATACCGTTTCGCCGCCGAGTTGGGGACAGCGCTTGCAGCCAGGACAATCGGTTGATTTGGGCTTCTGTGCAAACAAGCAGGGATCGGATTATCGACCGAGAAATGCGATCGCCACTGCGATTTAGGCAATTTAGGCGATTTTAGATTTTAGATTTTGGATTGAAGCTCTGGGCTGAACGGCCTAGATTGGTCGGGAAATCCGCAGTTTCCAAAATCAAAGATCAGCATTCTAAAATCGACTCTCTTTGGACGGCTTGATGCGAGGCTTTTTCTGCATCAGCCGTCTATTTTTGTGCTTATTGTGCGCTCGATTTTTTTGCGCTCGATTTTTTGGCGCTCGAACAGCTTCGGTTCGATCGATTCTCTGAAATGGCGCTTGAGATGGCACTGAGATGGCACTGCGGCCGAAGTGGCTGGAAACCCCGCAGACGTTGGACGGGCTATCCAAAATCCAAAATCCAAAATCCAAAATCGAAATTACCCGCCCAAAGCGGCGATCGCCACTTTCGCCAGTCGTCCCCAGCCGGGTCTTTCCAAAAATGCCACGTAGCGCCGCGCCACCTGCTGCAAGGTGCGGTGATTGGCAAACCAGATGGGCTTGGGGCGGATGTGGAATGGGGCATAGACCACAGATTTTTGGGGATAGTCGAACAGGTAGGCGTTGTGAACAATGCCGCGACCGGAGCCGATGGCGCTGAGGGGATTGCCGGGAAAGGCTCCCCAGGTGAGGGCACTGAGCAGGAAGTTCATGCCCGTCCAGGCGTTGATCCCGATGTTGCCATAGCGCAGTTGGGCGATCGCCCGCTCGACCGCTGTTGCATTTTGTCGCCGCGTTACCGGGTCGATCAGCAAGACGCAGGACAGCGTGCCCCAGAGGGTTTCATTGGCAAAGTCTACGGCCTGTTGCAAGAACGCTGCGGTGTCGCCCGCATCTAGGCTGACTTCGGACAGCACGCCGCAAAAGGCTTCCGTCGTCAGGGCATATTCGCCGGGAGCGGGGGGCACGTCGGGGATTAGCGTCCAGGGCACAATGTCGGGGGTGCGAGGCGCAAGGGCGATCGCCTGCGGGTAGCGGTCGAGAAATGTCTGGTAGCGATCCTGTGCGCCGGGATAGTAGGCCTTGCGGGCGGGTGTGGCAGCCAGCGCAGACTTCAGCGCGTCCAGAAAGTCGTTTCGCTGCGGCCAGTGTTTGGACAGCACCAGCACCTTACCCGCGACGCAGTTGAAGCTGGCGTTGTGGGCGACCATGCTGGCGACGTGCTGCGCCTGGTATTGCAAGTCGGCGGCCGACCAGCGACCCGGCACCACCAAAATCGGCGTAACGCAGCCCAGTTCTGAGGTGATGGGCTTGGCAATCACGGGCCGATTGGCGGCCTTGCGCTCGGCCTGTTCTGCGGGCGTGTTGCCCCAGAGGATCGCATCGTGGGTGTGGTGCGATCCGGTGACGTGAATCGTGTCGATGCCTTCGTGCTGGCAGAGGAATGCGCCCACTGCTGCATCCCCGGTGATCATTGCCAGAAACCCGCCTTCGATCAGGGGCCGCAAGGCAGTTTCCAGAAACGGCTTTACATAGTCATTCACCGGGTTGAGCTTGAGCAGCACCACCTGGTTTTCGGCAAAGAGTTTCGACAGCGCATCCATCGGGGCGATCGCCGACACATTGCCCGCCCCCAGCACCAGCGCCACGCCCGCAGTTGAGTTGCCACCCGGCCGGTAAATTCGCCCCTGGCTGGCGGGCTGGCCTGGCTTGATCCACACCTCGCCCCGAAACCCCAGCCACATCAGCCGATCGTGCGGATTATCAGGAAACACCTGGGCTACCTGCTGCCCGTCTGCCCGCAAGCGCACGGACACGGGGCGCGGCTGTCCTCCTGCTGCCAATGCCTGAATCAGCAGCCGCAAATTCAGCAGCAGACCCACAGGCCCCAGCAGCCACTCCTCTCCTGCCAGTGGCGCATTGGGATCAATACCCTTGGCGTGGCAAGCGGCGATCGCCCAATCCTCTGCTACTGCCACCGTTCCCGCAATACAGCGATGCAGCAAGTCTAGCCGCGCCGGAATCGGCAAAGTTGCCCAGGCAGACTTGTGGGCTTGGAGATGGGCGATCGCAGTGTCGGCAGCGTGCATGGGCAAGGATTGGGCAGACGGGAGAGGGAGAGCGGGATAAAGTTTTGAAGGCTGCTACTTTGCTAACCCTATCACTCCATCCGCCCTCACTCCATCCCACCCTTCGGCCAGGTAAACCAAAACGTGGTTCCTTGACCCAGCTCAGATTCCAGGTGAATCTCGCCGCCCTCGGTGTCGATGATTTTCTTGACGATGGATAGGCCGATGCCCGTGCTTTCCTGATCGTCTTTGGACTTTAGCGTTTGGAAAATGGCAAAGATACGATCGTGATAGCGGGGGTCGATGCCGGGGCCGTCATCCGTAATGGTGAATCGAAGATGGCTGCCCTGATCGGCAACGGTGACTTCGACCCGTCCATCCGGGCGATCGCGGTGTTTGATGGCATTGCCAATCAGGTTTGCCAACACCTGGCTGAGCAGCAGCGGCTTGGTCGTCAGGGTTGGCAAATCTTCAGGGACAAGAATCTGCACGGTGTCCGGCGGGTCGAGCAAATCAACGACTTCATGCAGCAGCGTCGTCAGGTTGACGGTTTCCGTCGTCGTATCAGAGCGACCAATGCGAGAATATTCCAGCAGCCCGTTGATCAGCCCCTCCATTCGGCGGACGCGGCTTTGCATCAGGGTGAGATGCTGCCGGGTTTCGTCTGGCAGGGTGTCGCCCAAGTCTTCTTCGATCCAATAGGCGAGATTGGCGATCGCCCGGAGCGGCGCTTTCAAATCATGGGACACCACATAGGCAAACTGGTCTAGCTCCTGATTGCGTTCGCGCACTTGCGCCGTACTTTGCGCCAGCAACAGATTAAGCTGCACCAACTCCTGCGCTCGCGCCTCTAGCTCTCGTTCGTCGCGCTTGCGCTCCGTTACTTCTTGCACAGTAACGTTGATGCCCTGCAAGTTGCCGTCTAGCCCCCACAGGGGATAGTAATTCGCCAGCCAGTCGCGCAGCACGCCCGGTTTCAGCGGCGTTTCTCCCTGCACTTCCAGGTTGAGAACGGGTTGTCCTGTGCTGGCAACCTGCCTCAAAACCCGTTCCTGATGCTCGGCCAGTTCTGGCACGATATCCCAAACCGTTTTGCCCAAGTGATCCTCGATGGGGATGCCGTTGATTTCTGCCAGAAAGTCATTCAGCCGCACATATCGAAACTGAGTGTCAAACACGCACAGACCAATCGGCGCAGTGGTGTAAATCGCCTCAATTTCTGCAAGCTGTCGGCGGGTCGTCTCTTCGCTTTCGCGGAGGTTGGCTTCATCGAGCCTGCGCTGGGTCGTGTCGATCAGCACGCCCGACATTTGCATGGGCTGCCCGTCTGCATCGTACTCGCAGCGACCCACCGAGTTGACCCAGCGCAGGCTGCCGTTGGGATGCCTTAGGCGATATTCGCAGCGAAAGGTCTGGCACTGGGCGATCGCCGCTTCAGTCACGGAGGCAGCCAAGGCCCGATCTTCAGGAAGAATCTGGGCTTTCCAGTCCTCCACGCCAAAATTCTCCAGACTGGACGGTTCGCGCCCCAAAATCCTGGCAAACTGCGGCGTACCCGTAATCCGATTAGAATCGATATCCCATTCCCAAAAGCCCATCTCTGCGGCATCCAGCGCCAGCGTCAGGCGATTGGCGTAGCGCTGAATTTCGGTGCGGGCTTGCTCAGTCTGGCTGCGGGCTTCTTGCTCTCGATGCAGCAGTTCTTCCATCTGATGATTCGAAGCTTCGAGTTGGGCTGTACGCTCCGCCACCCGATCTTCGAGCTGGGCCTGATAGCATTTCAGCTCTGCCTCAATCGCCATGCGCTCGGCAATCTGCGCCTGGAGTTCCTGGTTTGCCTGTTCTAGCTGAGTCGGACTGGGCAGCGCCAGTGCATTAGGCACAATTGAAAACAGCTCTTTTGCTGTAAACAGGGATATGCCTGCGGTCAGTAGCTTAATCGAACCCGACAGCCAGTAGTCTGGATGCCACAGCGTCCACACCTCCAGCAGATGCGTCGTACCGCAGGCCACGATAAATGCGCCAAACAGCAGAAAAATATCGTTAAAGGGCAAATCTTTGCGCTTGCGAACAAAGTAATACAGCGTCAGCGGAATGGAATAATATGCCAGCGCAATCAGCACATCCGAACCGACATGTAGCCCAACCAGCCCCGGCTGCCACAAGTAGCAGTGTCCATGTGGGATAAACGAAGACGCAGCAGACCCCATGCCCAGACTTGCTCCCTTATAAAACTGCCCGATACTGTCCCACCCCAATAGTCCAAGCCAGCATGCAGCCATTCCCTACCTCCTCGACCTCACTGCGTCTCCCAGGTTTATCGCCGGTAAAGCCGCGCTTTCAAAGTCTGTATTGCTCGCTGTGGTGATTCTGGTTAAAGCAATAAGATGCCATGCCCTGACCGGGTTCTTCGCAAATTGCGGTATGTGCAGCAACATAGGGCGCATCCTTGGTTGTAGTAAGGCTGATTGTAGTAAGGCTTGGGGTTCATTGGAATTCAGTCTCATTGGATCATCGCTCACATCACTCAGCCCAGCAGGAATCATGAAATTATGTCTTGAGTTTTTGACAAATTCTGAGTGTTTGAGACATGAAAGCACGATCGGGCAAAGCGTTGCAATTTAGTTGCAAGGGGGGATACTAAGGTTGAACAAAGATTGAAAGGGTGCTGTTTCTCAACTGTCCCATTTGTGGATGGCTTGAGTTGAAAGGCTCAATTGTCACACCAGTCTTCTGAAAAATGTTGGGAACTCATTGGTGATATCCAAACGCCAGTCAAAACTTTGACCCTTTTCCTAGAGAACTTTTGCTGCTTCGACTTCGAGATTTTTCCCATCCCTCAAACCGCAGTCCAGCGTTGCAAATCATTCGCTGCTCAAGCCGAACAGTCGGTTGAACGCCTGAAAATTTCTGCCTAGGGCAGTCTCAAGCTCTCTAAGGCCCTGTCTGTCTCTGGAACCCTGACCGTTATGTGACTGAAGGGAACTCCTAATACAGCACCTAACTTAATCAATTTTTTATCATTTATCAATCATTGTTCCATAGTTGTTTGATTCGTTATGACTTGGGATCTTTTACGACTTATTTGCTGTGAGAATCTTAAAAGTGCATTTTCCCAATCACAGCTCTATCACCACCGGATTGCAGTCGTCTCCCAAGTGAGCGGTAGCTGATAGTATTGGTTTCCAACCAAGTATTGGTTTCCAACCAAGCCGGATTATGTGCTTAAGTGTCCTACCTGCACCTGGCCGAGCTTAGCAAGAAGACTGCTGCTGCGATCGCTCTTGGTGTTACCCTTTGCGCTGCAAATCTTTGCGGCGGTGGGGCTGACGGGGTGGCTATCGATCCGCAATGGACAACAGGCGGTGAACGAGGTTGTTCGGAAAATAAAAAATAAAGTTGCCAAAAATAAAGTTGCCTAGGGCGACGTGGTGGGAAGGTCTGACAGCGGCTGACTGTCCATCGCCACGATTACGACGGTGATATTATCGCGCCCGCCCTTGTCCTTAGCGGCGTTGACCAGAGCTGCTGCCGCCTTGTCGCAGGCGCGAATCGACTTGAGGTGAAAGGCAATCAGGTGATCTGATAGCTCTTCCGTCAGTCCGTCGCTACAGAGCAAGAGGCGATCGCTCCCCTGCACATCAATGGGCTGCACGTCAATCTGTCGCAGATCTTCCCGCCCCAGGCATTTGGACAGGATATGTCGCCACGGATGCACACGGGCCTGATCCGGGGTAAGGTCGCCCACCTTCATGGCGCGGGCCACCCAGGTATGGTCTTCAGTAAGTTGCTCAAGCTTGGCTCCTCGCAGGCGATAGAGCCGCGAATCGCCGATATGGGCACACCAGGGCTGACCGTTGCGAAACATCACGACCACGGCCGTCGTGCCCATGTCCGACCGTTCGGGATGCCGAGACTGATCCTGAACGATCGCCCGATTGGCTATCAAAAAAGCCCGCTCCAATAGCGTCCGCGAGTCCTCTCCGGAAGTCCAGTGAGAGTCCAGATAGTTCTGAATCATCTTGGTGGCAATCAGGCTTGCCTCCTGCCCGCCCGCATGTCCGCCCATGCCGTCTGCCACGATGAAAAATCGGCCGCTGGGGTCGATGTAGTAAGCGTCTTGATTAACGCTGCGGAGCAGTCCCGGGTCAGTAATTCCGGTGAAAAGGCACTTCATAATCGAAATAATCGAGGCAGCGGACGGAGAGATGAGACTCAGTAGGGTAAAACACAGACGCTCGGGGTTAAGGAAACCATAAGAAATGCCTTAGAACATGCGGTCGGCACGGTCAATGCGGATCATTAGACGCACCCAGGCAAACAGGGCGATCGCCGCCGGAATCGCCATCAGCACCGCCACCCAAATCAGGTTATTAACCAGTAAGATCGTTGCCGACAGCGTAAACGCACCCGCCAATAGAGCGTAATTAGTCCCCATATTAACGTTACTCAGGCGACGCAGGACGCGATCCGTCTCCTGCGATCGCACCCTCAGGCGAATGTCTCCCCGCTCCAGCCGATCGATCGTATCCTCAATCCGGCGCGGTAGCCCCAGCGCCGAACTGCTAACCTGGGCTGCCTGACGGCTAAATTCCTCCAGCAGCCCGCCAGTTTCCGAACCATTTCCATTGGCCATAATCTGCATCGCAAAGGGTCTTGCGACCTCCATAAAATTAAATTCTGGATCAAGGCCCTTGCCCACCCCCTCCAGCGTGGAAAAGGCCCGCATCACAAACGTAAACGTTGCCGGAAAGCGAAACGGCTGATCGTAGGCAATTTCATACAAATCATCGCTAATGGCGCTGATGGACTGCGTTTCAAACGGCTTGTCCATAAAGTTGTCTAGCATATACTGGATCGATCGCCGCACAGGCCCCATGTCCTCCGACACCGACAGCGCCCCCAGCGACACCAGCGCCTCCACCACCTTATCTGCGTCCTTTTGGGCAATGCCAAAGAACGTATTCATCAGCTTTTCGCGGGTCACAGGCTGCACCTGACCCATCATGCCAAAGTCGTAGAAAATCAGCGCCCCATCGGAGCTAACCGCAATGTTGCCCGGATGCGGGTCCGCATGAAAGAAGCCCTTGTCCAAAAGCTGCTGCAAGTAGGCCCGCGCCCCAAGTTTTGCTAGCATCTTACGATCTAGCCCGGCCGCTTCCAGCGCTTCATAGTGGCTGATCTTGATCCCCGGCACATATTCCAACGTCAGCACGCGGGGCGAACTGTAGCGCCAGTAGACGCGGGGCACCTTCACCCAGTCTTCATGGCGAAAATTGCGCCGAAACGTATCGGCGTTGCGCCCTTCATTGAGATAGTCAATCTCTTCCCACAGAATGCGGCAGCACTCGCCGTAGATGCCCAGCCAATCGCGTCCGCGCCCCCACTTGGGATGTCGCTGAAAATAGTGGGCGATGCCTTTGAGAATCTTCAGGTCGATATCAAACAGCTTTGCCAGACCTGGCCGCTGTACCTTGACCACGACTTCCTCGCCGGAATGAAGCTGCGCTCGATGCACCTGGCCTAGACTGGCGGCGGCAATGGGAATCGGGTCGAAGCTGCGGTAGAGTTCGGGAATGCCCTTGCCCAGTTCTTGCCAGATAATTTCCTCGACCTGTTCGTAGCCGAAGGCTGGCACCCGGTCTTGCAGTTTCGAGAGTTCTTCGACGTATTCCACTGGAAACAGGTCAGCGCGGGTGGAAAAAAGCTGCCCCACTTTGATGAAAGTCGGCCCTAGGTCGAGCAGGGTTTCGCGAATCCAGACGGCGAGCTTGCGGCGGCGGATGGCCTGGTTTTCTTCGGTCATGCCGCCAGGATAAGTCCAGGGTTTGCTATAGGCCCATTGCGCCGTCAGCAGTTGCAAAACAAACGTCCAGATATCCACATAGCGCCGCTGCCGCGAGTAGCTTTTGCGGTTCCAGCGGTAGGCATTAGAGGAATAGGATTTACCGCTGTCGATGGGCGAAGTCACCGTTGCGGCCTCCGAGGGGGTGAAAGGAGCGGTAGCAGAAGATTTGGAGAAGGAAGCCTGTGGAGTCTGACCAGTTGGGGCGACCCCGTGCGAGACGGGCGGTGCGGCAGATTCGGCACTCCAGTCTGGGGACATAGCATCGTTAAAACGGGCAGACACGCGACAGGCTTCTCAAAAAACAACAGAACACCGGGCAGGAGCGCGACCTTGGAAAACCGAAAATCGGGATTAGAAAAACCAGAGCATGTCTTCTATAAAAGCACCGGAGGTAAAATCATTAGAGATCAAAGCACCAAATATCCCCAAAGGAACCACCAGGCTAGATACCAGAGCGGCTGCGGTAGCGCTGAAGCTCGGTGCGGAGTTGGGCAATTTCGGCCCGCAGGTCGTCGATCAGCGCTTGCAGGTCTTCTCCGGCTACATTCGCTGCATAGGAGCGTCCCTGACTGGCCTGGGCGGCTTCTCGATTCGCCTTTTCCAGCACCGTTTCGGTAAACTGGCGGAGGCGATCGCGCTGTTCGGCATCAAATTTGCCAGCCTCGCTGACCAGCGTAGATGCCAGGTTGCTGGCTTGCTCGGTCAGTGCTTCGGCTAGCGCTCGACCGACAAAAAATGCGTGAACCAAAGGGCTGCTCATAAAGAAAGTTTGCGGTATATCCGCAGAAATTATAACTTGCCCTGCTTTGAGAGTGCCCGGATTTGGGCAGCGAGGTGACGAATTCGCCGCAGGTTTTGTGGAATTTTGGAAATAGGGGGATGATGCGATGATGGGACGTCCCGAAGATGAGCCGGTCTCCGACAGGGATTTTAGGCAAGCACTTCATTCTCCCTTCCGTCTCCTTCTGACCTGCCTATGCCTCTAGACCTCCTCATCCTCTCCAACGGCCCCGGCGAACTGGCGACCTGGGTGCGGCCAGTGTTGCAGGCGCTGCGGGCAAAGCTGGGGCAAGATCGTTCACGGGTGCGGATTTCGCTCGTGCTGTCGCCCTGTCCGAATGCAACCGGGCGCGAGGGGGCGATCGCCCAGCGCTATCCTGAAATCGACCGAATTCAGGCGGCGGCGCATTTTTTCCCGTTCTTGCTGTGGGGCAAAACAGCAGAAGACTGGGACTGGGGCGATCGCGGCGTGGTGCTGTTTCTCGGCGGCGACCAGGTTTATCCGGTGATCATTGGCAAGCGACTGGGCTATCGCACGGTGATCTATGGCGAGTGGGAAACCCGCTGGCACGGCTGGATTGACTGCTTTGCCGTAATGAATGCAGCGGTAGCCAGCCGTGCCCCCGCGCAATATGCCCACAAGTTCACTATCATTGGCGACCTCATGGCGGATGTGAATGCGGGAATGGAAGTGGAGGACTCAACTGCTTCAGAGGGTCGATTAGACGATCCAGCCCTACCCAGGATGAATACGCCGCTGGTAGGGCTGTTGCCTGGCTCCAAGCCCGCCAAACTGGCTCAGGGGGTGCCGCTTTGTTTGGCGATCGCCCAGCAGATCCATGCCGCCCGCCCCGATGTGCAGTTTGTCATTCCGGTTGCGCCGACGCTGGACTTGGACACGCTGGCCCGATTTGCTGACCCAGAGCAAAATGCGATCGCCCATTACTTCGGCGCAGTTTCGGCCCGCCTGCTGCCTGCGGCTGATCCCAGCGGCCCGTTTCCGGCCCATTGCCCCAGTCTGAAAACCGAGAGCGGTCTACAAATCAGCCTGTGGACCCCGTTTCCGGCCTATGACCTGCTGCAACGATGCCAGCTTTGCCTGACGACGGTGGGGGCAAATACGGCGGAACTGGGAGCGCTGGCGGTGCCCATGATTGTGTTTTTGCCGACGCAGCAGCTTGACGCAATGCGAGCTTGGGACGGCATTCCAGGGCTTTTGGCCAACTTGCCGGGGGTGGGTGGGGCGATCGCCAAACTGATCAATGGGTGGTTTCTTCGCAAGTCTCGCCTGCTGGCCTGGCCCAACATCTGGGCAGGGGAGGCGATCGTGCCAGAACTGGTCGGCAACCTGAAGCCGGAGGATATTTCGACCCTGGCGCTGGACTGGCTAGAGCATCCCGAAACGCGAGATGCCGTGCGCGATCGCCTGCGTCGGGTGCGGGGCAAGCCCGGAGCCGCCAAAAAGCTGGCTGAAATTGTGGTGGCGGAGCTAGGAATCCAGGAATAGAGCGGTTTCAGGGTCAGGATTTTGCTTGGCAAGGCGACTCCCAATTCATGAGCCACGACAAAAGGCGCACCCCTAGCAGGAATGCGCCCCCTTCAGGTTTGAACGGTGGGTTGGACGAAACTAGGCGATCGCCGCCATTTTTACGTCGCTGTTGGCCAGCAGTTCTTGAAACTCTTCAGAGTCCACCGTTTCGCGCTCGATCAGCATTTGGGCAAGCTGATCAAGGACTGCGCGGTTTTCCATCAGCACGGTTTTGGCACGGCGATAGGCCTGATCCACTAGGTTGCGAACTTCGTCATCTACCGCAGCGGCTGTCTCCTCCGAAAAGTCGCGCTCGGCCATGATGTCGCGTCCCAGGAACATGCCGCCTTGGGAACGACCCAGCGCCACCGGCCCAAGGCGATCGCTCATGCCAAAGCGTGTCACCATCTGCCGCGCCACCCGCGCCACCTGTTGCAGGTCATTGGAAGCGCCCGTAGTCACTTCCTCTTCACCAAAGATGATTTCCTCGGCGACGCGCCCCCCCAGGGCAACGGCCATCTGGTTTTGCAGATAGGAGCGAGAATATAAGCCCGAATCCATCCGCTCTTCGCTGGGCGTGAACCAGGTCAGACCCCCCGCGCGGCCGCGAGGAATGATACTGATTTTCTGCACCGGGTCATAGTCGGGCATCAGCGCACCCACTAGGGCGTGTCCGGCTTCGTGATAAGCCACCAGCGACTTGCGCTTTTCGCTCATCACGCGGTCTTTCTTTTCGGGGCCAGCGAGTACGCGGTCGATGGCATCGTTTACCTCGTCCATCGACACTTCCGTCAGGTTGCGACGAGCCGCGAGAATTGCAGCTTCGTTCAGCAGGTTTGCCAGATCCGCCCCCGTAAAGCCGGGAGTCCGACGGGCAATTTTCTCCAGATCCACATCTTTCGACAGGGTTTTGCCACGAGCGTGGACATTGAGGATTTCCAGACGACCCGCGTAGTCGGGACGATCCACCACCACCTGACGGTCAAAGCGTCCGGGACGCAGCAGCGCCGCATCTAGAACGTCGGGACGGTTCGTAGCCGCGATGATGATAATGCCCGTGTTGCCCTCAAAGCCATCCATCTCCGTGAGCAACTGGTTCAGCGTCTGCTCTCGCTCGTCGTTGCCGCCACCGAGTCCAGCACCGCGCTGACGGCCGACAGCATCAATCTCATCGATGAACACGATGCAGGGCGCATTGGACTTGGCCTGCTCAAACAGGTCGCGGACGCGAGATGCACCGACACCCACAAACATTTCCACAAACTCAGAGCCAGAGATAGAGAAGAAAGGCACTCCGGCTTCGCCCGCAACCGCGCGGGCCAGCAGCGTCTTACCCGTGCCTGGCGGGCCCACTAGCAGCACGCCCTTGGGAATCTTGGCCCCCACCGCCGTAAAGCGGTCAGCATTTTTCAAGAAGTCCACTACTTCCGCCAATTCCAGCTTGGCCTGCTCAATGCCCGCCACGTCGCCAAAAGTCACCTGGGTCTGCGGCTCCATCTGGACGCGGGCGCGGGACTTGCCAAAGTTCATCGCCTGGCTGCCAGGGCCATTTTGGGCGCGGCGCAGCACGAAGAACAGCACCGCCAGCAGCAAGAAGGGGATCAGCAGCGTGCTGAGGACGCGAGCCACAACGCCATCATCCGAGGGCGGCGTGACCAGGATATCCACCTTATTCTCGGTCAGGATATCCAGCAGCGCCGGGTCGTTTGGCAGGTTGACGATTGCCTTTTCGCCGTCTTCCTGGGTGACGCGGGCGCGAGAGCGGTCGGCGCTAATCTCGACGCGCTTCACGTTCTGCTGCTGCACTTCCTGAATAAACTGGCTGTAGCGCCAGGTTTCAATATCTTGGGGCTGTCTGTCTAGCAGCGCCGTAGCCAGGAAAATGACGACGACGACAAGAAGGGCATACAGTCCTGCATTTCTCCACCGCTTGTTCACTGAGGCTATTCCTCCGAATGTGTTGTGTGGCGGGCTTGCGGGCCGCGCAACGGAATCTTTGTTAACTAATATTAACTCAATTTCATAAATGAGCGTGAGGCGGGCCGCTTCCCCGGTTCGGCGCTTGGCTCAACCCGTCCTGAGCCTCGACAGATCGACTCACCCGGTTGACTCACCAAATTGACTCAACTGAAGGGCGAGATCGCCCGTCGCCACTCCCTTTTCATTGCGATCCATCCTATTCCTCGGATTATAGACCGTTGCTCAACGCCGTTGCCTAATCGCGGGTTGATCACGGCCTGGCAAGGGGTTAATCAGAGGTTGATCAGGGGTTAATCACTGGGGGGTGGCTTGATTTGAAACGTGCCGTCGGGCTGGGGAACCACATCGCCTCCCAAGGCTTTGATGCGGTCGGCGGCAGTGTTGCGGGTGCGGCGGTCGGGGGCATTCGTCAGCACCATCATCCAGGCTGCAAACTGGGCGTAGCTGCTGTCGGGATTGTTAGCCAAAAACGTCGCCGTTTGGCGCGAAAGGCTGGCGACCGACTGCCCCTCTGGCTGGCCAGACGCTTCTGCCCAATCTGCGGCGGTTTCAAAGGACTGGCGGGCCGCCGCTGCATCGCCCAAAAACAGCAGTTCGTCGATGGCCTTGGTGCGCCAGATGTAGTGGGAATCGGGCGGCAGCGTTGGCGACAGATGTTTCAGTCCTTCGTTGGTGAGGGCGATCGCCCGCTGGGGATTGCCCGCATACATGGCAGTGCTGGTAGACAGAAACGTGTATGCGCTCAAAAACCGCGGATCGCGGCGGAGGATCACGTCGAAATACTCTGGGCTGAGGGTGTAGTCGGTGCGCGATCGCACGGGTTCGTCTCCGAAATACTGCAAAAAGTTCAGAAACGTCCAGCTTGCAATCAGATTGTCAAATCCCAAAGAAGGCGCTTGCTCCAGCACATTCAGCCGCACCCGCTCTGCCTCCAGATCGCGCTGAATTTCTTGCAGGCTGGCCGTTTGGCTGCGCGTCTGGATTTGCCGAAGTTGGGGAACCTGAAGTAGGGCGATCGCCCCCAGGCACCCCGCCACCCCCAGCACCGCTAGTGCCAGCTTTCCCCATTCCTGCGCCGCTGTTTCCCTGGCGCTATTTTCCAACGTCTGATCCGCTAAGACCGATCCTGTGTCATGCATCGCGTTCCTCCCAATCACCTCAGTTCTATTCCTCCGTTATTCCCCATTTGATTCCCTGATCTCTCTACCTGCAAACCTGGGAACGCTAAACCTATCCACATTCAATCTTCATAATATTGAAGAATCCAGACCGCTATGTTGGCGAAACCACGGTTGCAACGCACCTTTGTCTTAGTTTCAGGGCTTTGTTTTGCAGGGTCGATGGTGATGGGGCTGGTGCCGCTCTATGCCGGACAGAATCAGCAAACGGGGCAGCCCGTCGCCTCCATCGAGCAGCCCTCTAAACAGGATCTTTTACGCGAAGAAGAAAAAGGCTTTGCGCTAGTGTTGCAGCGAGAGCCGGAGAACCAGACGGCGCTGGAGGGGCTAGCCAATGCCCGGATGCAGCTTAAAGATTACGCTGGGGCGATCGCCCCTCTGGAAAAACTGGTATCGCTCTATCCCGATCGAGCGGATTATCGGCAATCCCTGGAAGAAGCTCATCAGAAACAACACCAGCCATAAGCGCTGATATTAGAAATATTCAGAGATATTTCAGAGATATTCAGACCCATTCTCTATCCCAACTTGCCTTGCCCCAACTTGCCCCTTTCCCAAACGCTAAAGGTATGTCTCAACACCTCTTGCTCTACACAGATGACTTTGGCAGCGGCGGCGTTGCCCAGTACAACCATGAAGTTGTTTTGGGGCTGCGTGCCCAAGACTATCGGGTAACGCTGGTGCAAACTCAAGTGGACACGGTGCAAACGCAAGCGCAAGCCAAGGCAGGGGTCGTCCATGAATGGCTGGACTACAACACGATCTCGGAGGTGCAGCGCACGCTTGACGATACGGCAAGCCCAGAGCGCATTTTCCATCGGGTGCGTCCAGACTTTATTCTGTTCAGCGATTCACATCCGCTCTCGAACTTCGCAGCCAAGCAAGTGGCGATTCAGCAGCGTATCCCCTACGCCATTGTGATTGGATACGTTGCGCCCGATTTAGCAGAGTGGTTTGGCGATCGCCTCGATGCCCTGTCAGAGCAGTATCACCACGCCAGAGAAGTGATTCTCGTCTCTCAGGAAAACCTCCAGCTTCTCCGCCAGCATTTCCGTCTGCCAGACAACAAGGGGCGCGTCATCCTGTATGGGCGACCGGCTGAGTTTTTTGAGCCGAGAAATGCAGAAACCCGGCAGCGGCTACGGGCAGAGCTGGGCATCAAAGACGACCAAGTATTGTGCTTTTCTGTGGCTCAAATCGTCGCTCGAAAAGGCTTCCAGCTTCAGCTAGGGGCGATCGCCCAGTTGCGGCATCTGCCCGTCTGGTCGTCGTTGCAGTTCGCCTGGGCTGGCAGCGGCGATCCGGCACTGACCGCGCAGTACGAAAAAGAAATTGCCGAGATGGGCGCGGGCGATCGCGTTCATCTGCTGGGTCGGCGGTGGGATATCCAGGATTGGTATGACGCGGCAGATATGTTTCTCCTGCCCTCCTGGCGCGAAGGGATGCCCCTGGCCATTATGGAAGCCATGGCCAAAGGCCTCCCCGTCGCTGCGTCGGCGGTGAGCGGTATTCCAGAAGAACTGGGGGAAACGGGCAAGCTGCTCAGCGACCCCAATCAAAACCCCGTGCAAACGATTGCAGACCTGGTGGACATTATCCAAACCTGGGCCCTGTACCCGGAGCAGCGTCTTGCGGCTGGTGAGGGCTGCCGCCAGCGGGCTATCAATCTGTTTCAGCAGCACCGAATGCTGGACGAAACGATTAGTTTGCTTGCAGACCTAATGCTTCCAGCGGGAGACTATGTTTCACCGGGACTGGCGCTGGTTCGTCCAGACCACGCCTTCCCCAACAAGATTGTGGGCAACTGTGAGGACTGCGGCTGGCCCTATTTGCGTCGCGAGGTCCCCCACAACTGGTACGTGGATCGGCGGCATCCGGTGGTCGGCTTCCTGAGTCGCGACGAGGCGCATATTCTCTACAACACGGCGCTCCAGTTTCGCGGACAGCGGGCCCTGGAGATTGGCTGCTGGATGGGCTGGTCGGCCTGCCACTTGGCGCTGGCGGGCGTTGAGTTAGACGTGGTTGACCCGCTGCTGGAGCGGCCTGAGTTTTTTGACAGCGTGAGTCAGTCGTTGACGGCGGCCGGGGTGCGCGATCGCGTCGCGCTCTATCCTGGCTTCAGCCCCGGTGCAGTGCAGGCATTGGCAGCGCAGGAGCAGCGTCGATGGTCTCTTATTTTTATCGACGGCAACCACGAAGCGCCTGGGCCCCTGGAGGATGCGATCGCCTGTGAGTTGCTGGCCACAGAGGATGCCCTCATCATTTTCCACGACCTATCTTCGCCCGATGTGGCGCAGGGGCTAGACTACTTGCGCGAGCGGGGTTGGAACACGCTCGTTTATCAAACCATGCAAATTATGGGCGTGGCGTGGCGCGGGAATGTCAAACCCATCCGCCATACCCCAGACCCGGCGGTGTCCTGGACGCTGCCTGCCCACCTGAAGCACTACACCGTTAGCGGCTGGCAGGAAGCTGCACCCACTGCTCATCCGGCGCTTCATGCGCTAATCCAAATGGCAGAGCAGGTAGAAGCGCTGCCGCCTGTGGCAGAGCCAATCTCCCAGGAAACTGCGCGGGCGATCGCCACTGATCTGCGCGAAGGACAAGCCGCCTATATTGCAGGAGATTGGGACACCGCGCTGGAGCGTTGCCATCGCGCCATCGAGCTGGGTGCGGGTGCGGTGTCTGCTCATGCCATCCTCAGCAATCTCTACGGTCAACGCGCCCAGCTTCAAGCCAGCGTCCAGCACTTTGCCTGGGCCAATACGGCCCACACCACGCTTGGCAAAGCCTCCTATGCAGAGTTCCAGGAACTCGTTCAGGTGGTTCGTCCCTACACGCTCCTGTCGGAAGAGCGCCTGTTCTCGCTCTACGCGCTGACCAAACAGATTTGCCTCGAAGATTTGCCGGGAAACATTGTGGAGTGCGGCACATTTAAGGGGGGAGCCGCCGCGCTGATTGCCGCCGTCGTCAAGCGCTATAGCCAGCGATCGCGCAAACTCTATGCCTGCGACACCTTTGAGGGAATGCCCGATCCGGTAGAAGTAGACAAGCACAACGGCGTTCCGGCGAATGACACGGATTGGGGAGCGGGCACGCTCAAGGCCCCGATCGAAGAAAACCTGGCCGTCGTCTGTCAAGCCCTAGACGTGCAGGACATCGTAGTTCCTGTAAAAGGGCTATTCCAGGACACCCTGCCCGAATACCGCGCTGAAATGGGCGATATTGCACTGCTGCACGCAGACGGGGACTGGTACGAATCGACCCTCGCCATTTTCAACCTGCTATACCACCAGGTGATTCCGGGCGGCGTGGTGCAGATTGACGACTACGGGTTCTGGGAGGGCTGTCGGCAGGCAATTCATGAGTTTGAGCGGCAGCAGCGCTCTAGCTTTGCGCTCCGGCGGATTGACTCCACGGGCGTTTGGTTCCGCAAATCAGACGCGATCGCCCCCGCGCAGGATTATGGGCAGTTGCTCTGTCAGTTGGGCACGCTGGCCTACCAGTTGGGCGATCGCCCGCTGGCGACTGCGGCGACTGCGGCCGCCCTGCGGCTCGTCCCCAACCTGCTGGCTGCGGAACTGATCCAGCAGCAGCTTCAGCAATCTCAGGGGTCTGCCCTGCAACAGGTGCGGTCGGCGATCGCCCGCTATCAATCTGCGGGATCGGCGGCAGACCGTCTCTCGGCTCTGGAACAAATCCGTCAGTACCGTCACCAACTGATTGAGCAGTTGCTGAATATTGCACCGGAGGACCTGGAAACCGCCTTTGCGGGCGAGTTGGGACAAGCACATCGCCTGATGCTGGATTCTGGGATTCGGCTGGAACCCCTCACAGAAACCGACGAGGCGATCGCCCTCCAACTCATTGCCACCCTTTCGGAGGGATGGGCAAACCAGACATCCGCACTGCTGGCAGCGATGCTGTATTGCTATCCCCACCATCTCCCCGATGGATTCGATCCGACCTTTGTGCCACCGTCTCTGCTGGCAGACATCGTGCGGTATCTCTGTACGCCGCCTACGATGTTTATGGAACTGGGCGAGGCTGACGAGTATGCCAAATACCTGGAGCGATGGGTGGACAGACTCTATGAACAGGTTCAAAACGACCCCACCGATTTCCTCTGGAAAAAGGTAGCTCAGGTCACGCTGCAAACCCTCGATCTCACACCGCTTTACCTGACGCGGCGATCGCTCAAATCTCTCTGCCAGAAGCGTTCAGCGCTGATTGCCCAAGCGCTCACTGCTGAAGGAGCCGCCTTAGATTACGACTTCCCGGTTGCCCCAGAGCCGCGTCAGAAGCTCCGGCTGGGGATTCTGTCTCCTGGTTTTATTCCTCAAACCAAGACGGCTGCAACGCTTCCTGTTTTCCGCGACCTCAATCGCGACCAGTTTGAAGTCATTCTCTTTTCCCTGACCTCCTATGAACACCCGGCTGCTCAGTATTGCTTGCAATATGCCGATCGGGCAGTGCAGCTTCCTGGGCGGCTAGCAGAACAGGTTGATGTCCTCCGGCAAGCGGAATTAGACATCCTCTGGATTGCGACCAATACTGCGGCTGTGACGGATTCTATAACCCTCCTGGCATCCCATCGGCTGGCGCGGGTGCAGGTTTGTGGCATGAACTCGCCCATCTCCAGCGGGATTGCCCAAATCGACTACTGGCTCACCAGCCGCCTAGCGGGGTCGGCGGATCAGGCGCAGCGCCACTTTACAGAACACCTACTGCCTCTAGAAGCTGCTGGCCAGTGCTTTGACCTTTCGGTCGAGGGAGCTGACCCGCCAACCGAACCTGTAGACCGCGCCATGCTGGGCATTGCGGACAATGAGGTGGTGTTTATCTGTGGCGCAAGTTTTTACAAAATTTCGCCCGAACTAGAGGCAGCCTGGGCAGAAATTCTGGCCAATGTTCCGGGTTCTCGGCTGCTGATTTACCCGTTTAACCCAAACTACTCAAACCAGTACCCACTGGCGGCGTTTCAGCGCCGATTGTCGAAACAACTGTCCGCCAGAAACGTGGAAGGCGATCGCCTCTTGATCTTGGGCCCCACCTCCAGCCGAGCCAACCTGCAAGCGCGAGTGCAATTAGCCGATGTGTATCTCGACTCGTTCCCGATGTCTGGCCTATCGTCGCTGCTCGATCCGCTAATGGCCAGCGTTCCAACGCTAGTGATAGAGCAAGATACGCCTGTTTCCCTAGGTCGGGGTGCGGCGTTCTTGCGAGAGTTGGAACTGCCGGAGCTAATCGCCACGACGGTCGAAGAATACGTCACGCGGGCGATCGCCCTGGGAACCGATGCCAGCCTCAGAAAAGACCTGGGCGATCGCCTCCAGGCTGCTATGCAGCAAACGCCGAGCTTCCTCGACAGCAAGCGCTATGGGCAACAGATGAGCCGGGTGCTTTGGGATCTGTACCATTCCCATCAGCAGCGGCAGCTTGCGGAAACCCTGCACCTGCGCGATCGCAATCTGATCGCCCTACCCGACTGGCAGCAGCCCGAAGACGTGCTGTTTGCCGAACTAGCAGACCTGCTGCGAACCGTGATCACCGCTCCCGGCGGCGAAGAAACCACGCTGCTGGTAGACATGGGCAATATGGACGCGCAGGAAGCAGACTTTGCCCTGTCTAGCGTGACGCTGCACCTGATGGAGGAAGAGGAACTAGAACTGGGAGAAGACGCGCCGGAGATTACCCTGCTGCCGCCGCTACCTGCCGACCAGTGGACGCTGCTGCGCCCGCGCCTGACCGCCCGGATTGACCTGCCCCACAACAACACTGCGGCGATCGCCCGCGCTGCCCTCGACACCTTACCAACGCAATCGGTTGGCTAGCCATGAGCGAGGCGCTGGACTGGGTATTTCAGGGCGACCATGCCGGGGCGATTCCTTCGGAAAGCTTCGCTAACACCCACTGCGAAGCGCAGATTGCCCAGGGCGAGGCAGACCTCCGGCACTATGCCCTGCTGGGTCTGGCGCTGCTGTTGCAAGGTCAGGAAGCCGAAGCCCAGGCGGTGTGGATGACCCCGCTATCCGATGCCGAACCAGACGCGCTAGAAGCCTACCTGAGCGATTTGGCAAATCTCCTGGAGCAAGCGCTAACCCACTGTTTGGCACATCAGCAATTCCTAGAGGCCGAGCGGCTTTCGCGGCAGTTGTTGGAACTGGACGAGCAGGCGAAGTATCACCACCCGCTAGGAATCGCCCAGGCGCAACTGGGTGACCTGGATGCGGCGCTGGCAAGCTGGCAACGGGCGATCGCGCTTCGGCCAGATTTTGTGGATGCCTGGGCACAGCAGGCGCAGACCTACCAGACGCTTGGGCAATTTGCCGAAGCAGGCGAATGCTACGCCGCATGGACGACGCTCCAGCCTGAAACTGCCGATGCCTGGGCGGGGTTGGGTCGGTGTCAGGCAATGCAGGGCGATTGGGATGCAGCGGTGCAGGCTTGGGGACAATCTCATGCGCTGGCTCCCGATGCTGCGCCCGTTCTAGCAGATATGAGCTATGGGCTGCTGCAACTGGGGCAAGAGGCGGAGGCGCTGTCGGGGTTGCGTCAGGCACTCTGGCAACGGTCAGACTTTGCCGAAACCTATTGCGCCTGGGCAAAAACACCGCCGCAAAATCCTGCGGTATGCGCCAATGCAGCGTTTTTAGAAACCCTGGCGGTGGCCGACCATTCCGATGCGGCACTGCACCAGGTGGGAAATCTGCTGGCTCGTGGCGGGCAGAGCGAACGAGCGATCGCCCTCTATCAGCAGTCGCTCCAAGAAAATCCGTCAAATTTCGCAGCCATTATAGATTTGGGCAACGCACTGGTGCAAACGGGGCAAATTCCAGCGGCGATCGCCCTGTATAAAACCGCGCTGAGCGAAACCCCAAATGCCAACCATCTCTGGCTGAGTCTGGGGCAGGCGCTCTGGAAACAGGGGGACACAGAAGGGGCGATGGCCGCTGCCCATCACGCCTTGTCCTTAAACGCTGACCTCACAGACGCACACCGACTGCTGGGGCTAGCGTATCTGGCGCAGGGGAACATAGACCTTGCGGCCGAGCATTGGCGATCGCTCCTAGCTCAGCAGCCCGAAGCCGTCGAGGGCTGGTGCAACCTGGCGACAGCGCTCATGCAGGCGGGTCAAAAGGAGGAAGCGCTGCAATGCCTGCAAACGGCGCTGAGGCTCAATTCCAACCTGGCTCCCCAGGTCGCAAACCTGCTGGCAAACTGGCTAGACCAACGGACTGGGCAACCGCCGTGCAGCGCAGCATCGCCCATACCCGATGACCCACTTTGGAAGAAGACGCTGCCCGTTGACGCGCCGACCCGCGAAGTCAGACAGACTAGCGACTGGGTTGCCTCTGAGCCAGAAGCCTGCTTAATCCCTGTGCATCCGCCCCAGGTCGTTGCCCTCAAACCGCCTCGCTGTCTAGAGTCGCTGCCTCACCTGAGCTTTGGTTTAGGAAATGCTCTGTCTATTCCTGAAACCTTTGTCACTGTTTTGTCAAAGGGACGGTTTTGGCTCGATCCCGATCAGAGCAGTCTGGCCGTGTTCAACGCGACAGGCGACGTAATGCGGGATCTCTCCGTCGAGTTTCCGCTGCTCACCCCCGGACATCCCGCCTGGCTCACCCGTCAGCACTGGGTCTTTTCTGCCCAAAAGTTGCCGCCAGCAGAGGAGATATCGGGAACTGTCGCTGTGCTTGCAGGGTTGTCGAACAACATCTACTTTCACTGGATGCTGGATGTCCTGCCACGTCTCAAAATCCTGCAAGATAGTGGATTGCACTTTGATGAAATTGATTACTGGCTGGTGGGCGATCGCCATTCCTGGCAGCAAGACAGTTTACGTCATCTCCACATTCCATCTGAAAAAATTCTGCCTGTTCAGGAGCATCTCCATATCCAGGCAGATAAACTCATCGTTCCTTCATTTCCCGGTGCGGCGGCCTGGCCCCAGGCTTGGGTCTGCGACTGGCTCAAGTCGTCCTTCTTGCATTCCCAGGGTTTTACTTCTGACTTGCCAAAGCGCTTGTATCTTTCTAGGCAGAAAACGCGCGATCGCCGAATCATCAACGAAGAATCCGTAGTGAAACTTCTTGAGTCCAAGAGATTCACCACGGTCTACCTGGAGACTTGCACCATCGCCGAACAAGCCCAGCTTTTTTACAACGCTGAACTCATCGTCTCTCCCCACGGCAGCGGACTCACCAACCTTGCCTTCTGTCGCCCTGGCACTCAGGTTATAGAACTGTTTTCGCCCAACTACGTCTATCCCTGCTACTGGTATCTCAGCAACTTGGTCGGGCTGGACTATGCCTATCTGCTGGGCGAGGTTCCTGCGGGGCGCTTCTGGCAATCGCTGCTCTATCCGCTGGTTCGAGTTGAGGATATTTTTGTAAACCTGGATGCGCTGGAGCAAATGGTCGGTGGGATGATGAGATAGAGTCACACAATACCCCAATGCCGCTCTCCGCCATTATTCTCGCAGGTGGCCACAGCACCCGCATGGGGCGCGACAAGGCGTTGATTGAGATTGAAGGCGTGCCCCTGCTGCAAAGAACCGGGGCGATCGCCCAGTCCTGTGCCAACGCTGTCTTCGTCGTTACGCCCTGGCCCGATCGCTACGCTGCGCTGCTGCCCGACTGCCAGTTTGTGCCTGAAATGCCGCTGCCCGGAGAAACCGAGCCTCATGGGCCGCTGGTGGGCTTTTGGCAGGGGTTGGAGCAGGTTGCGGCCCAGGAAACGTCGGAGTGGGTGCTGCTGCTGGCGTGTGATCTGCCCCAGTTGCAAGCAGCGGAGGTGCAGCAGTGGGCCGCGCAGTTGGAAACAGTCCAGTCGGGGGCGATCGCCTATTTGCCACGCGATTCGCAGGGCTGGCAGCCGCTGTGTGGGTTCTATCGCCTGAGCAGTCTGCCGCTGCTGCGCGACTTTGTGCAGGCGGGCGGGCGATCGTTTCAGCGGTGGCTAGCCCAACATCCGGTTGCCGAAATTCCGTCCGTTGATTTTGCCCACTTATTGAACTGCAACACGCCGGAAGACCTGACACATCTCTGATGTTGAAATGCGGCTAAACTGATTTGAACCCGGTTTGAGATGGCATCACCTCTGCCCGGGGTCGCTCCGAATGAAATCGCTGGACGTTCCGCAGACACTTCACAAGCATTCCAAAATCGCCAATCCAAAATCGAAAATCAACCCAGAAAGTAGCTCAGACAAAATAGCCCAGAGGCGATCGCCCCTGAGCAGTGAAATCTCCTAAATCCCATCAGAATGCTGCGACTCAATGCCGAAAAGCGCTACACCCGCAGCAGTTCTGCATGTTCAATGCGGGTGCCCAGCACCTTAAGAAACTCTGCCAGCCAGCGCGGATGGGCAGGCCAGGCAGGAGCCGTTACCAGATTGCCGTCTACGACGGCCTCCGTTACAGGAACGTCAACATACTGACCGCCCGCAGCGGTGACTTCTGGGCCGCAGGCGGGATAGGCCGAGCAGCGCTTGCCGCGCACGGCTCCAGCGGCAGCCAAAAGCTGTGCCCCGTGGCAGATGGCGGCAATGGGTTTGTTGGCACTGGCAAAATGCTGGACGATGTTGATGACATCCGCATTCAGCCGGATATACTCTGGAGCGCGGCCGCCGGGAATCACCAGCGCGTCGTAGCTGGCGGGATTCACCTCGGCAAAGGTGGCGTTGAGCGTAAAGCGGTGTCCTGGCTTTTCGGAATAGGTTTGGTCGCCTTCAAAATCATGGATCGCCGTGCGGACAAACTCCCCCGATTTTTTGTTGGGACAGACGGCGTGAACCGTGTGCCCAACCATTTGCAGCGCCTGAAAGGGCACCATGACTTCGTAATCTTCTACAAAGTCTCCCACCAGCATCAGAATCTTCGCGGCCATGGTCTGTCCTCCTGAAAGCTGTTCGATATTGTTCGATATGGACATATTTTTGACCTTACGCCGTTGATCTGGTTCTGTGTCGCTAGGGCAACAAAGCGTAATTCACAAAATGTATCGCCACATGTATCGCTATATATCGCTGCTCAAGTCCGCGCCTTGCTTGCCAAACAACCTACTCGCTAGCCAGACAGCGCATTCAAGAAGCCAGGTTTGGGCACCAACACCGTGAGTCCATTTGGAATCGTTTCGACTTCAATCGGCGTGGTGCCAATGATTTCGCCATCGAGAACCACTTTTTGCGGCGGATTGGTGGTCACTTTCAGGCGAGACGCTCGCCCATGCACAACGTTTGGTCGCTGCGGGGTGCCGCCGACCAGTGCGGTTCCAAAAATTTGCAGCATGGTGGCGATGCCCTGGAGCTTATTCTGCACCGAGGCGATCGTCACGTCTAGCAACCCGTCATCGAAGACCACTTGCCCTGCGCCCTGCGCTAGGACGGAGGTGGGGGGTGCTGCATTGGCGATGGTAATGGCGTGCGCCTGAAAAGGATAGACTTGTCCATCGGCTTCAATTTCAGCGTCGAAGAGGGATTGCTGATCCATCGCTTCCCAGCCTGCCATCAGATAGGCCAGCACGCCCCACTGGTCTTTGAGTTCACGGCTAGAGCGCTCAATCGTCAGCGCTTCATAGCCCACGCCCGCCAACAGAATCATCGGCAGCCCGTTGCAGCGGGCCACATCGACTGTGCGCGTGTATCCGCCTGCGATCGCCTGACAGGCACTCCGAATGGGAAACACTCCGGGCAAACCCAGCGCCGTGGCGAAGGCATTGGCTGTGCCTTTGGGAATCACGCCCAGGGGAATCCCCGTGCCAATCAGTGCCTTGGCCACTGCCGACACCGTGCCATCACCACCTGCTGCGATGATCACATCAGGATGGCTGGCGATCGCCGCTTCAATATAGTCTGCCGGGTCTTCCTGCTCCGAGGTGGTATACACATGCAGCGTCATGTGTGGCTCTAGCAGCTGGCGAATCAGCGTCAGATCTTGGTCTGGAGAGCCGCGTCCCGCTGCGGGATTAAAGACCAGATGGGCAACGGGAACATTGGTGAGGTGGAGGGCGATCGCCTCGGCCGTTGCCAGATTCGTCGCCAGCGGCACGTTGTGGACGTTGCAGATCCGCAGCAACGCCTGAATATCCGGTTCATGGGGCTGGGCATAGAGGGGATCGACCAGAAAAATCACCGCCAGCACCTTGCCCTCACACACCTCCGCCGAGATTTGCGCGTCGCCGCCCAGCGGCCCCGACAGCATTCGCTCCACCGTCAGGCTCGTTGCGTCCTGAATGCGCTGCCCCGTCGTACCCGTGGCGACCAGCCGATGCCGACTCAGCATAGCCTGATGCCGCTGAGCAAACTGAACGATGTCGTCTTTTTTGGAGTCGTGGGCAATCAGGGCGATCGTGTTGGGCATTGATGCAGCAGTGAAGTGGATGAAGTGTTGGAGTCGCTTCCTTAATTTACCTTGTTACTCCACTCCCCCATCACTCCGTCACTCTGTCACTCCGTCACTCTGTCACTCCGTCGCTTCCAATTCTCCCTAAGGCACTTGCACCGGAATCAGCGCATTCTCCGGCAGGTTTGCCACAAACCGGCCCTCGTCTGCCAGAAACACCACCACGCGCAGGGCCCAGTCGGGTTCTACGTCGCGCAGGTCGGCCCAGGGCACGGCGACCTCCAGGCAGGTGTCGAGGGCAACCTGGGCCTGGGTGGGGCAGTTGTGCCACTGGAAGTGGTCACTGGCTTCTTGCAGCCAGCGATCGCCCGTCCGCAGGTTAATCCCCAAATGATGGTGGAACAAGTAGTTCATCGGCGCTTCGTCGGGCAGGTCGGCCAGGGGCGCAGGGCTATTGTGCATCGTGCGATTGGGATAGAACCACAGCAGGTGTAGCTCTGGGGGAATATCCACGCCAATCCGCGTACCGCTAGCAAAGTCTACCCGCAGGTAAAAATTCAGGTGATCTACGCCATACCAGAGGCGTTGCACCTTGCTGCTGCGGTGCATTGTGCCGCGTGCGCCGCCGACCTCGATGCGCCCTGCTTTGTCCCAGTCTTGCTCGTCGGCGCGTCCGTCGATCATGGGGCTGATAAAGCTGTCTGGCCCGTGGCTGCGGGCGCGGGCGTGGTCTTCGACGGGGCGGCGCACGTCTGGCGGTATGGGTTCATTGAGGGCAGCGTAGAGCGCGGTCAGGTGTTCGCGGAACAATTGGTCGAACATAGCATCCTGATTGGAGGAGTGCCCCTCGCCAAACCACCAGAACCAGTCCGATCCTTCGGCGGCGTAGAGCGCTTCCCAGGCTTCGGGGTTGGTTTCTTCGGTGGCTTCGGGGTGGGCGGCCAGCACGGCACGAGCCTGAGTCAGCAAATCCCAGGCGCGATTTTTGGCAGGGTCGCCGATCCAGGTGGTGAAGTTGCCGTCTACCCAAGAGCCGCTGTGGAGCGTGTCGGCGGGCAGGGTTTCTGTCGCGGGGAATTGGTCGAGAAATTCAGCGACGGTAACGAGTTCGATTTCGCTGTGGTCGCTCAGCTTTTGATACAGCGCTTCTAGGAAGGGCTTGCCGTCGAGCGGGTAGTATTCCCAGCAGTTTTCGCCGTCGAGGGCAATGGTGACGAGCCAGGGCTGTTCGAGGGTTGTTGTGCCGTCGGACTGGTGGGATTTCAGCGTGTGGGCGATCGCCTCTAGATGGCTCACCAGGTCGTTTGCGGCCGCTTCTGGCTCCATCACGCCATAGGTAAAGCCAATCAGGTCAGACAGGCGGTGATCCCGGAACACGATCGAGAGGTTTCCATTGGGCGTTTCCAGCCGATAGGGGCGATAGAGCTTTTCCGGTTCCAGCACGTTGCCATGCCCGTCGCGGTGGAAAAAGTGCTTCAGCGTCCAGCCCAGCACGGCCTCATCCGACACCAGCCATTCAAACTCCTGCGCCGCCACCTCCGGCAAAATCGCGGGACTGACCGACTGCTCTGACGGCCATAGCCCGCGCGGCTTGCAGCCAAATCGTTCCCAATACATCTGCTTGGCCCGCGTCAGGTGGCGGGGAATGTCTTCTGGCCACTGAAAACGGAAGTTGGGCAGCGCCATATCAGGCACGGCCACGCGGCCAGCGTTGGTATCCGCCAGCAGGGGCAGGATGGGGTGTGTGTAGGGCGTGGTGATCACCTCAAGCTGCCCCGTTTCCTGCATCTTTCGGTGGTGGGGAATGATGTGGCTGAGAATTTCCTTTTGCTTGGAATAGATTCGCTGGCGATCGCTCAGGGTAAACCCGCGCCCCTGCTCTAGCCATTGCGAAATCTCCGGATCGCCCCAAAACAGCGGATCAATCCACGCCAGGTTATGCCACGCCAGCAGGTCGCTATAGTCCTGCATGCTCCAGTGTTCCAAGCACCACTCGCGCCCGTTGTTCTGCCGCTGATAATACAATTCGGCGTAGCGCGGATGCGGGTCAATCAGCGTGCGGTGGTTGCCATCGAAGAAATGCTCGATAATAAACTGCTTCTGCTCTTGATCGAGCGTGTCTTCGGGAGACAGCGCCAGCGTCAGATACGGGTCAAACGCGGTTCCCGCTACGTAGTCTTCGATCTGCATCATCAGCGACGGCACCAAGTTTACGGTTTGATGGAGCTTGGGAAATTGCTCCAAAATCAGAATCAAATCCAGGTAATCCTTTGTGCCGTGCAATCGCACCCAGGGCAAACGATATTGTCCGGCAGTCCGGCTTTTGTAGAGCGGCTGATGCTGATGCCAGATAAAGGCGACGTAGAGAGGGTAGGGCATATCAACGTTCAATAACGTTCAACAACATTCAGTAACAGGCAGTAACAGGCAGTAACAGGCAGTGGCGAATCGGCGCGAAAACAAAAGGCAGGGAACCCGATTGTCCCTGCCTCAGAGTCTACCAACACCTGGATCGGTGCGGCGTAGCAAATTTCCAGAATTTTTTTATGGTTTTAATTCGAGGTGTTACAACACCTGTTCGACTTCAACAATTTCGGGAATGCTTTCGCGCAGCTTGCGCTCGATGCCCATCTTCAGCGTCATTGCAGAGCTGGGGCAAGAGCCACAAGCACCCTGGAGCCGCAGCTTGACGATGGGCCCGTCCAGTTCTACCAGTTCCACATTGCCGCCATCGGACATGAGGTAAGGGCGCAGTTCGTCCAGCACCTTTTCTACGTTGTCGGTTGTCAGTTCCATAGTTGTCACTCGTTTTTACCTGAAGAGGCGATCGCCCAGAAGTATTTATTCTTATTGTAAGTGACTGTAGAGAGTCGCTTCTGCATCTCTCTAGAGCCATTGCTGATCGCCGGACACCAACGAGGGGGGAACCCCTTGTCTCCGTAGATCTTCAGAGGCTTCTATCCCTCCGGGTTTTCTAAAACATTAATGAAGGGAGTCATTTTGACTCCTAGGTGCAATAGTAAACACGGAGCCTGCCACCCATGATCTCAAGCGCGTACAAGATGGAAAACCGCTTCGATATCCAGTTTGAAGATGGTGCTGTGGCAGCTGTTCTGCGGGCTGAGGCAGATCGCGAGTTGCCTCTGGTGCTTGACCAGTTGGGCTTAGTCAAAAAGCGGCCTGTGCTGGTGCTGGTGGGCGGGGCCGGCAAGCTGAGCCGCGAAGATCAGGCACAAGTGCGATCGCTCTTTGTAAAAGTTTTAGCGCCCCTGGCGGAAACCCTCGGTGCAGCCGTGATTGATGGCGGCACAGACACAGGCATTATGCGGATGATGGGGCAGGCCCGTCGCCGCACCCACGGCAGTTTTCCGCTCATTGGCATTGCGCCAGAACAGATGGCGATTTTGCCGGGGAGAAGTGCGTCTCACCCCGATGCCGCCAATCTAGAGCCAAACCACACCCATTTTGTGCTGGTGCCCGGTCGCTATTGGGGCGACGAATCCGCCTGGATTGCTCGACTGGCCAGCGCCCTGTCCGATGGTTTTCCTTCGCTGACCGTGCTGATCAACGGCGGCGAAGTCACCTGGAGTGATGCGTCGCACAATGTGGGGCAGGGTCGCCCGCTGCTCGTCGTGGCAGGCAGTGGCCGCACCGCCGACGCGCTGGCCGATGCCCTGGCCGGGAAAATCACCGATGAACGCGCCCGCAAACTGGTAGCATCGGGGCTGATGCAAGCCGTTGATCTGCGTAGCTCAGAAAAGTTGTCCTGTGTGATTCACGAGATTTTATCGAGTAAAATCCTCTCATGAGGACTTTAGCTCCACAACCCAGGGTGCATTATGGCTAGCAAAGACCCCTACCGCGAGCAGCTTAAGCAAGATTTTGGCACCTTGTTTAACACCTTGGAACTAGACGAAACCCAGCGACACTACCTGCGATCGCGCTGGCTAGATCAGGTGCTGTGGATGGAGAACAAGGCCGGTAGGGCGCGCGATCGCTATTATCGGCTGCGGCTGACCACGATTATTGGCGGCGTGCTGGTGCCAGTGCTGGTGAGCCTGAATAACGTTGATAACCGCAATGCAGATGCCATTATCCGCTGGTCTACAGTGGGCATCAGCACGGTGGTTGCGGCCTGTGCAGCAGTCGAGGAATTTTTCAAGTACGGCGAACGCTGGCGACACTACCGCCGCAGCGTAGAGTCCCTGAAAACCCAGGGCTGGCAGTTTTCTCAACTGACCGGGCTATACGCACAATACCCCACCCATGAAGAGGCGTTCGACTTCTTCGCCAGCCAAGTCGAGGATATTATCCAAAAAGACGTAGAAACTTACTCAACGACCGTTGCCACTGCCAAGAGACACGAAGACTCTGCCCAACAGAGAGGTTTCTAAGAGCGATTCTCGATTTTAGATTTGCGATTTTTGGGATTTGCAATTGGAATTCTCGATTGGGATTTTCGACTGGATAGAGCAGCCATAAAGCTCGCAATGTAGCCATGTGGAGACAGGCTATTCCCGCTTCAGCCAGATGCCCCGCAGCCCCGCCCGCGTCGCGCCTTCATAGTCTTCTCGGAAACTGTCGCCGACGTGCCATGCGGCAGCAGGCGGGCAGTCGTGCTTTTTCAGCGCCAGTTGAAAGATTTGAGCATCTGGCTTGGATACGCCTGCTTCGGTAGAAATCGTGACCGAGGAGAAGTAGTTGGCCAAATCCAGCGCTTCCAGCACGCTGTGAATCCGGGAGTCGAAGTTGGACAACACACCCAGTTCCACGCCGCGATCGCGCCATTGACCCAGCGTGGACAGGGTGTCGGCGTAGACAAACCACGGGTCTGCGGCAGCGAAGTGATCGTAGAGCGCACTGAAAAAGGCAGAGAAATCCGCAAACTGGTTCAGCACGCCAACTTCTTGAAACGTCTCAGCGGCGATCGCCCACCACCAGGCATACTCCCGGTCGGGAATCTCCGTCGGATCGGTTCCTGGAAAAGCCATCGGCGTTGCAGCCTTAAAGCTCTTAAAAAACGCCCGATCCACCGCCGCTGCATCCACCGTCACCCCAAACCGCTTGGCCAGATCGGCATACACCGCACCCACACTGCCGCGAACACCAAACAGCGTACCAACTGCATCAAAGAAAATGACCTTGGGGAGGGGCATTGGGGGAGGGGGGGATGAAAGGAGGAAGAACGAAGAAGGAAGAACGAAAAAGGAAGAGGGAAGAACGAAGAGGGAAGAAGGAAGTGTGAAAGTTGGGGGTTGGGGTTAGCGGATTAATGCGCTGGGGAGAGACGAGCGAAGCAGCCATAAGGGGCGCTCAAGCGAGGAGTTGGAAAGAACCCAGAAAAGCATCTCTATCTTTTTTCGCTTTTCTTTTTTCGTTCTTCGTTCTTCCTTCTTCGTTCTTCCTTTTCCCTTTTTCCCCTTCAGCTTGCCAGCAGATCCCGAATCGGTTTCGTGATCCAGTTCAGCCCTACTTTGATTTGATGGTCGAAGGTGGGCATTCGATAGAGGTAGGCGAGGCGGCGGAAGAGATGCGCGGCGGGCCCATCGAGGGAAACGCCGAGTCCCGTGAGGGTGGCTTCGGTGGTGCCAAGGGAGAGCATTTCGCCCAGGTGCTGATAGCGGAAGGGCAACAGGGGGCGATCGCACAGAGAAGCCCACACATTCCATCCGGCATAGTCTGCCGCCTGGAACGCGGCTTGAGCCGTCGCAGGCACTTTTTGCCCGTCGGCATCCTTCATCTCGGCCAGGTCGCCCAAGGCAAAGATTTCTGGGTAGTCTACCACTTGCAGGGTTGGGCTGACGAGGAGTTGCCCGCGCTCGGTCTGGGGCAGAGGCAGGCTTTTCACAAAGTCTGGCACCTTGTTGCCCACCGTCCACATCACAATATCGACCGGAAGGGTGTCTACTTTGCCGCGATAGTCTAGCGAGATGCTGTCTGCGGTCACCTCGGTCACCTGGGTTTCCAGGTCGATCCAAACTCCGCGCTTTTCCAGGGCTTTTGTCGCAGCGTCGCGGTTAAAGCTGGGAGAATTTCGCAAAATCTGATCGCCCAGTTCCACCAGACGCACCCGACCGCGATCGCCCAGCCGATCCGCCAGCTTGCAGGCCAGTTCTACGCCGCTGTAGCCTGCGCCCACAATAGCCACGCGAATCCGGTCGGCGGGCGATGCTTCGAGGATTCTTAGCCGCTCTTGCAGCCGATAGGCATCCTCAATCGAGCGAAAGGGGATGGCATATTCCGCCACACCAGGTGCCATCGTTAGGGGCGTTTCGCCGCCCAGGGCCAGCACCAGGCGATCATAGTCCAGCGTTGCGCCATCCTGAAGTTGTACCTGGCGAGCCGTGACATCTACGTGGGCAACGGTTCCCTGGCGAAACTGGATGCCTGTGTTGGCCAGCAGTTCCGAAAACGGCGGCGCAACCTCCCAGGTTTGCAGTTCCCCAGTCACCAGCTCGTAGAGCAGCGGCAAGAACAGGAAGCGATCGCGCTGATCCACCAGCACAATCTCTGGCTTTGCGTCTGTCCAGGGCAACTGGCTGAGGCGCAGGGCCGTGTATAGCCCACCAAACCCGCCGCCCAGAATGCAGATTCGATTGGAACGTTGGGTCATATATGAATGTGAAGGTTGAAATCGGGCATCACCCTTAGGATATCGCAGGTTTTGAGGGGCGGGGTTTTCAGGCCAAAATTTTGGAACGCTCAGGATTTCCACCCCGCAGCGGCGCGATCAAGGACGTAGGCGGCGACGGATTCGATTTCTTCAGCCGTGAGCTTGTCCTTGTAGGCAGACATGTTGGCCTTGCCGTTGGCAACAATTTGGGCGATCGCCTCTATCGTGGCATAGCCGTTCTTCTCCAGTGCGGGCTGCCTCAAATTCTTGCCGCGCCGAATGATATTGCCCCCGTTGACGTGACAGCCCGCGCAGTGAACCTCGAACACAGCTGCACCCGTCTCTAGATCAGCAGCGTGAACGGGAAGTGACGGGCTAAAGACCAGTAAAAAAGATAGCAGTGCGATGAGAAAAAGACGCATTTTGAAATTTTGGATTTTAGATTTTGGATTTTAGATTTTGAATCTAAGCCTGAATGCCCAGCCGTTTATTCCCTGAGCGCGGTTACGGGGTCGAGGCGGCTGGCGCGGAGGGCAGGGAACAGACTGGCTCCGATGCCAACGAGCAGGGCAGAACTCATGGCCACTGTAGCAGTGCGGGGGTTGAATTGGTAGGGCAGGTCAAACTGTTGGGCGACGAGTAGCGTGAGTCCGTGAACCGAGGCGATCGCCACCAGACCGCCCATCGAACTCAGCAGTACCGCTTCCAGCACAAACTGCACCAAAATTTCCTGCTGGGTTGCGCCAATGGCACGACGGATGCCAATTTCTGATGTGCGCTCAGTTACAGCGGCAATCATGATATTGGCAATGCCTACCCCACCCACCAGCAGCGAAATGGCTCCGACGGCCGCCAGGGCCCGCGATGTGAGCGTTAGCATCTCCTGCTGCTGCAATACCTCTTCCACGTTATTCCAGGTGTAAAAGCGATGCCCGCCATAGCGTTGTTGCATCAGCGTCTTCACCTGATCTTCCAGCGGTTTAATCTGAGTGAGTTGCTTGGGCCGAACGCGCACGGCATCCATACCGCGATTGCCCGTAAGAGCGCTATAGAACGAGAGCGATACCAATAAAAGACCGTCTCGATTTGTGCTTTCGGGATTGACTTTGCGATGGATGACACCCACCACAGTGAACGGCTGACGATTCACATAAATTTGCTCGCCGACCGCTGATATATCTTGAAACAGGGACGCGGCTAGCATCTGATCGATCACGGCAACCGGACGGTAAGCCGCCAGATCAGCGGACGTAAAAAATCGCCCCGACTGCAACCGATTGCCAGAACTGCGGAGATAGTCGGTGTCTACTGCAACGAAGCTGGGCCGGGCGCGGCGATCGCGAAATAGCGCCTCTTTCGGCCCGTCCCACTTTAGCCCGCTGACCACGGCCGCCTGAGGCAAGCGCTGCTGCAAGTAGGCAATATCGCTCTGCTGGAGCGATACCCAATCATTTCCGCCCATCCACTCAGGAATCGCTGTCACCTGGGGCGCTTCCTGATCGGCCAGACGGCGGGCAATCACGGCGCGGCTAATGTCGCCAACATTCAGCGTGGCGCTGACGGCGGCAACACCCATCAGCGTGCCCAGGGTCGTCAGGAGCGATCGCACGGGGTTGCCGCGCAGCGATCGCCAGGTCAGCATCAGCAAATCTCCCGGCGCAAGGCTCACGGTTCGCCCTCCGTCAATTCCGCTCTGCGTTGCCAGATGCATCTAACGGGTTTGCAGGCACAACGGGCATTCCCGGCGTCAGCAGCACGTCTGGCGGCGGCACAATGACGCGATCGCCCGGCCGCAGCCCCCTCGTTATTTCTACCTCCGTCAGTCCCTCCAGTCCCAGTTCCACAGGCTGCTGCTGGGCCCGTCCGTTGCCGTCCATCAGCCAGACGAACGAATTTTCGCCATTGCGCTGCAACGCCTCGATTTCCAGCGTCACGGCATTCTGGCGCTGTTGTAGCACCAGTTCCACATTGACCGAACTGCCAGGAATTAGCGTTCCTGTTGGGCGATCGAGGCGAATCGTCGTCGGCACGGTGGTCTGGGCAGATTGGGACTCACCAGACTCAGAGGCGATCGCCTGCGGATACAACTCCACCACGCGCCCCAGATACACCGTTGGGTCGGGTCCAATCACCGTCACCCGTGCCGTTTGTCCGGGGCGCACCTGCGCCGCATTCAAAGTGGAAAGCTGCAACTTCACCAATTCCTGGCGCGGATCGCCCAGCGTCAGCAACTCCGTCCGCCGCTCTACACCGTCCCCGTCCTTCACGCTCAATCCCAGCACCACGCCGTCCCTCGGTGCCGTAATGATGGTGTCCTGAAGTTCCTGCTGGGTGCGCCGCTGCTGCAACTGCAAGCTTTGGAGTTCTAAGCGAGCCGTCTTCACAGCCGTCTCTGCATCTCGCAGCGCTGCCAGCGATCGCCGCACCTCTGTAGCCTGCTGCTGCACCCGTTCCCGCGAAATTGCGCCTGCGTTGGCCAGCCCTTGCAGCGTGGTCAATTGCTCCTGATCGGCGCTCAGTTGTGCCCTGGCTTCGTCAATCTGCATCTGGCTGCGGGCCAGGGTTTCCACCTGCTTTGCGGCTTGCAATTCCTGCTCTAGCAGGGCCGTTTGGCGATCGGGATTCCGCAACACGATCAACGTTTGCCCCTGCTCGATGCGATCGCCCGGTGCCACCAGCACCTGCTCCACAGCCCCTTCCAGCGGCGACAGCAGGGTTTGCTGCCCGCCCAGCTCCAGCGTGCCGCTTTCGTTAATGACGGTTTCTACCGTATCCCGCTCTATCGTCAACAGGCGCACCGCTACTGGCTCGGGCCCCCGACTGGTCACCCAGGCATACACTGCCCACCCGCCCAAACTCAGCAGCGCCAATGCGCCCGAAGTCAAAATCAGACGCGATCCAGTTTTGAAGCGATAAACCGACTTTTCAGGAGGGGTAGACCGGGAGGGAGATGCAACCGGAGGAGGCTGGAGCATAGCAGTAAATTGAAAGGGCGATCGCTCTAATGATATCTCTATCCGATATCACATGAGAATATTTACTAACTACACAAAAAGCAGCCAGGATTCCGGAACCAGGGCCAAGGAACGGAAGGGGGTAGAACCAGAAAGCCGCGTCCTCCGGCAATCCTGCTACGATCCCATGCCCTCGAGATTCTATCACCTCAAGATCCCATCACCTCAAACCCACTCACCTCCAAAACCGGGCCAATCATGGCAATCGACATCACATCGTCGCGCACCTTTCCCGTCACACGCACCTGCTGACCTGCCTTCAGCAAGCCCTCTGGCGCGTTTTTCATGATTTCATAGGTGCCCTGCTCGGTCCTCAGCGCCCACGCGCCCATGCCAAGGGTAGATTTTTCAACAGTTCCTTCCAAAGTCAACATGATGGCTTAATGAGGGGATAGGTTTAGGCGGGGCATTCGGCGGCGCGAATCAGGCGGATTTGAGCCAGGGTGAAGACAACAGGGATGACGCGGGCATAGTTGGTGGCGATCGCCCGCCAGCCCAAATCTGCAAAGAACCACGCCCACAGCGCCGGCCCCAGTACCGCTAGCACCGAGCGCACAGCCCCATACCGAGCAGCGCTGGCGGCCATGCCGCGATAGGCCGCCCGCACCGCAACCTGATTGGCGATCGCCCCGCCGGCCTGTTTTGCTGCTTGGTAGGTCGCCGCGTGTAGCGTAAACTGACGCGCCATCATTTGCAGCAGCCACGGCCGCACCACCGCACTCACCGCCAGCGCACTGCCGCCCTTCATCAGCAGACCAGATGGGTTGGTTTGCAGCGACGGCGGAAGTTGGCGAGTTAGCTCAGCATGGGACAGCGACTCCTGCAATTCGCTGTTTAATACCCGCTGCTCAGACGGGGGCAACTGCTGCCACGCCCGCTGGAGCAACGTCAGAAAAATCTCCGCTTCTAGCTCTGCGGTGGACAGGCTGAGGGAATAAGGAATTCGCAGATAGCGACAAATCTGGATCAAGACCTGGCGGTAGGTGACGTGGCGCGTCTTGCCCTGCAACACCGTTATCCCGTCCGCCGCCAAAAACCGAAAGCGCTGCTCCAAATCGCTCAGCCAGCGATCGCGCTCCTGGCTACACACCGCCACGGGGTCGGGCGTATACACATAGTCTAGCGGGTTCAGCTTGCGGCAGAACAGGATCTCGGTCAGCACTTCCAATTCCTCTTCGGTCGCCAGTTCCAACGCTGCCCTTAGCTCGTCCACGCTGCCTCCTCCCCACGGTTCAACAAAGAGTCCGACAATATCAAAGTCTGACAATATAAAGTCTGACAAAGAGTTCTACAAAAAAGAGCCTGACAAAGAACCCTAACTAAAGAATCCTAACTGCTGTTGCACTGACCTGATTCTATCTGGCAGGCTCCGGTTTTGGCGTAGTTCTATGAAGAATTGCCAAACCCCTGGATATTAACCGTGCTGCATGGGACGATTCCTCCCTCACCTCCTCGCGTCCTGAGTATGCGTTTGCCCTGAGATAGAGAAGCGGGCGATCGCGCTGAGATTGTTATCCAGCGCTCCGCTCATACAGCCAGTCGATTCCGTTCAGCAAGTCAGTCATGCAAGTAAGCAGAGATATCCGCCTCAGAAGCTATCTTGATGCACCGATCTCAAGCAGGTTTCTGATTGCAACCCCTAGGCTGCCCACTGTCCTCCTGAAGATGACCAAACGGGTTGCATTCAATTTGCCTACAAGCCCTGTCAAAAAAGTTGGTTCCAAACTCGTTATTTGATATAAACTCATCGTCTATATAGATGGGCTAATGAATGGCTCGTCCATATGGACAACTGCTGACAAGCAATGGTTTGGCTGAACATTTAGCCGCGATCAGAAGGTGAAATCGCCCTAGCGCCAGAGTGAAATGAGCTTTCTCGAACGCCGCTTAGAAAAATGTATGGCTTTATCTATCTCGTTGTAACATAGGGGCAAGCTACAGCGTTTCTGAGGCAGGTCTAAAGCAAGTGAAGGTGTGAATTATCATGATCCTTGCACAGGGCATAGAGGGGATGCTTCAGCTAGCAAGCAAACGCTGTGAAGTCAAAAGCTAGAGCAATGTCCTGAATAGAAGTTCCCGATGAATGGGGTCTTCGGTTAGGCAAGGCGCAATGTTTCTAAGTCGCTCGTTTTAGAGTTTAGGTGAATGAGTAGAAAAAAGAAGATCGAGCCACTGACAGGAGAATCTCTGCTGGCTAAGGTGAAGCAACTAGAAAACCTTACCAAGGAAGAGAAGGCTAGGGAGTGCGGATACTATACCGTTACTAAAAATGGTGTAGAGCGGGTCAATATGATGAAATTCCTGAATGCGTTGATTGACGCGGAGGGAATCGAGCTAGACAGCAAATCTGCGGCAAATGGTCGCGGCGGACGCAGCGCCAGCTATCGCATTACGGTGCAGTCTAACGGAAACTTGCTGATTGGCTCTGCCTACACTAAGCAGATGAATTTGCAGCCCGGAGACGAGTTTGAGATTTCTCTTGGGCGAAAGCATATTCGTCTGAAGCAAATCGATGAAGACGGCGCAGTTGAAGAGTAACCGCAAGCTCATCAATCAGGGTTTCCTGACATCGAACTTCCTGACCGTGAGTCCTCTCATCAAGATTTTGACTGTCAGGCGCTTCCTATGCACACTTCGATTGATAAAGGGTGTATGTGATGAGGGGCTTGATGTACAAGGGTTCATCAGTATGTCTGGCTCAACAGCCTTCACCCAATCGTCTCTATGATTGTTTCCATCAGTGCGGCAGATGAGGTTTCTCTAACTCATTTGCCGCATTTTTACTGCCATTATTGCAAGGCGATCGCCACATTATTCTGATGCCCGCTAATGCCCCAATCTTAATGCACGAATCGTCTTCAGGCTGCACTCAGCAAAACGGATCTGCCCAGCAGTCGATACAGGCGGACTTGCTGCTTGGTTGCCTGGGTAATGGCAAATAGCTCAATACCCCAATGTGCGGCGTATTCTTTTGCGAAACGTCTTGCTTGCTTTGCAGATTCGGCTTGAATGAGCAGTTCATCGGCTAGCTCGGTTGTGCCCAAGTAGGCAAACTCTGCCAGATACACTGCGACTGGCTGTTTGACACTGGGCTTAACACTGGGTTTAACACTGGATAAAAGCGTTTGATGTTGGGGCATGGCGTGTATTGCAGAATTGTGGGGGTATCTTCAAAGATGCACTTTGACGCACTTTCAAAGGTGCATCTCTAAGGATGCAATGTACGCTAGACCAAATCAGTTGGGTCTAACATCCTGGAACCAGAGAGTTTGAACAGAGTTTGAGCGGATTCAGGCTCTAGATTTCCTGAACCTGTGTCATGAAAAACCAGTAGGATTGCCCAGTAGGATTGCGAGTTTTGCAGTTCGGCTGTCACGAATCTCTAAGTCTAGTGTGCCCGGTTTCCCGGAGATGGCAACAGGGGCGATCGCCCTCCTCCACCCAAAATTTACAGAAGGCGATCGCCCTTGGGGACATTGCTTCATACATCCGGGCTTTGCAAGTCAGGCAAACTGCTGAGAGCCAGACACAATTCTCAGATCACGGACGGGGCGATGGCCAGGGAATATTCGGATCTTGGGCCAAGTGACGAGCGACCGCTGCGGCACCGTCTTGATTCAGGTGGCTGGGGTCGGCGAAGTATTGATTGCGCGTGGGCCAGAGCAGGCTCAGGTCGCGGAAGAGAAACCGCTGCTGGGTGGCGATCTGCTGCATGTGCTGGCGAAACTGCTGCTCGCGGCGACGACGCAGCGGATCGAGGTAGTCCTGAGTCAGCGGCAGGCTGACGAATACGAGGGGAATCTGGCGATCGCGCACATAGCTGGTCAGCGCCACCGTCGCCTGGGTCTGGGAGCCAGTCAGCTGAAACGGCGTGTAGTTGCTGTCGTATTGGCCCGCAACGCGGGGAAACTGGCGGTAATACGTGGCGGGGTTGAACTGGGTGGCGATCGCCTCGAAGCCATCCGCCCGCAATCCCGAATTTGCAGGCACATCGGGCAACACCACCACCGAGGCTACTTGGCTCGGCGCGGGCAGCGTCGGATCGAGAAACGACAGACAGACGGGCGACTCCGCCAGCAGCGCATCCCCCGGAAACGCCCGCTGTGGATCGGTCAGATCAGGAACCATCTGCAACGGTGTCAGCGTGGACCGAAGATCCAAGAAAAAGTTCGCCGCGTCGGGATTCGACCAATCTACAGAGGAGGATAGAACAGGCTCCGGGTGAGGCGTTTGACCTTTTTCTTCTTTGCGATCGCCCCCAGAAATTTGCCCCGTGACTTGCCCTGAGACTTGCCCCGTGGTTGCAGCGGGCGATCGCGCGTCCGTGGGGGCGGGGGTCGATGCTTGCGCCGTTGCGCTAGGGGCCGCTGGGTTGACCACAGGCTTTGCCAGTACTGGAATCGGCGGAATCTCCAGGCAAATTTCGGGCGGCTGCTCGGCGATCGCCTGCGACGCGGGCACAGGCTCCGGCGGAATCGTTCGCACACGCGCCGCCAACTGGCGATAACCTGCTGAAGATGTGATGCCGTTAAACGTCACGTCCGCCTTGGCGCTGTTAAACGCCCGCAGCCCGTCTGCCCAGATGATCAGCCGCGGCAGGCGGTCGGGCGGCAGCACTTGGCGGACTACCAGATCCATCACGCGAGCCGTCGCGCCGTTAATGCTGAAATTGTAAATTCGCAGGTTGGGGCGGCCCCGTTCTGCGAGCGCCTGCCGCAGCACCGCCGGGTCGATGCCCTGCAACGCCCGCGAACTGCCGATAATCAGCACATCGGGCGTGCCCTCGGTCATTACGTAGTGCGAATAGAGCCGGATCTGCTGGTCGAGCCGCTGGCTGTTGAAGGAAGGGAAATTCGGTAAATACTGGGGTGAATCGGGCAGCGGATCTGCCGAAGCGGGCGGCAGGCTTACTGTAGATAGCAGCGGCACCAGTGGCGGCAGGGGGGCGATCGCCTCTATCTCAAACGCCTCCACAGGCAAAATCGGCATCGACCACAGCGGCACCACCAGCGCCGACCCCGCTGCCCAGCCCAAGTGCCCTTTAACCGAGTGCAGCTTTATAAGCCGAATCAAGCCGTTTTTTAAGCCGCGATAGATGAAATTGCCAGCATTCATAGCGCTGTCACGTTCAGACGCGATTCTTCGCACCGCATTACTCATTTACTATAGATCCCCTGGTGGAAACGAAAGCGAACTTGACACTTTGGCAGATTCTTGGCGAGAATGGTTAACTGTTGTTTATGCGCTCGGATCAGGTTCTAAACAGCATAAAGGACATGGCTCAACGCCTTTCCCTGATGCGGCCTGTACGGCGATCGCTTTACGAAAATGACCTACGCAATTGTCGAAACGAGTGGAACCCAACTACGGGTAGAGCCGGGCCGGTTCTACGACGTGAACCGCCTGGATGTGGGCGAAAACGAAAAAGTCACCCTGGATCGGGTGCTGTTTGTTGAAAACGAGGGCGAAATTTCGGTGGGTCAGCCTTTGGTGGCTGGGGCAACCGTCGAAGCGACTGTCATGCGCCATCTGCGGGCCCGCAAAATCATCGTCTACAAGATGCGCCCCAAAAAGAAAACCCGCAAGAAGCAAGGCCATCGCCAAGATCTGACCCGCCTGATGATCGACGCGATTCACCTGGGCGGCGCGGCCCCAGCGGCTGCAAAAAAATCTGAAGTTGTTCAGGCGACTGATCTGGTGGACACTGCCCTGGAACCTGCGGCAGACGACGCAGAAGCCTAGAGGGTAAGCTGGAGCGCAGTTTCTGGTTTTGAGACGTGAGTTTGTTGATTTAGAAAAGGGCAGGAATCATGGCACACAAGAAAGGAACGGGCAGCACTCGCAACGGCCGCGACTCTAATGCACAGCGCCTTGGCGTGAAGCGCTACGGTGGACAAACCGTGACCGCAGGCAGCATCCTGGTGCGTCAGCGCGGCACCAAAGTTCACCCTGGCTTCAACGTTGGCATTGGCAGCGACGACACCCTGTTTGCGCTGATTGATGGCGTGGTGACGTTTGAGCGCAAGGGCAAGAGCCGCAAGAAGGTGAGCGTGTATCCGGTGGCGGAAACCGCGTCTGCCTAGCTGAGACGAGTTTGAGGAGCGGATGAGGCGATCGCGCCTCGTTTGTTTTCTTGCACTAACCTAACCAGCGTTAGTCTTAAAGCCTCTGAGGTAAAGCTTCGGCCTATTTCCTCAGAGGCTTTTGAATTGCCGTCTAGCCCCTGCTTTAGCCCTTCATCTCTCGCTCTAATCCATCACCATTCCGCCGTCTACATTCAGCACTTGCCCAGTGATATAGGCGGCAGCGGGGTCAGCCGCGAGAAAGCAGGCCGCTCCAGCAACCTCTTCGGCCTGTCCATAGCGCCCCAGCGGAATGAACTTCAAAATATCTTCACTGTTTAGCCCGTGGGTCATGTCGGTGGCGATGAACCCAGGGGCGATCGCATTCACGGTAATCCCACGCGGGGCCAGTTCCTTGGCGACGCTCTTGGTAAAGCCAATCACGCCCGCTTTGGCCGCGCTGTAGTTCGCCTGGCCGGGATTGCCCATCAGCCCCACGACCGAGCTAATGTTGACGATCCGCCCAGACTTTTGCTTCAGCATGATCTTGCTGGCGGCGCGGGTACAGAGAAACACGCCCGTCAGGTTCAGGTCGATGACGGCCTGCCAGTCCTCTGGCTTCATCCGCAGCAGCAGCGTGTCGCGGGTAATGCCTGCATTGTTGACCAGCACATCGACCCGCCCCCACTTCTCCATGACGGCGTTGAACAGCGCATCCACCTGATCCGCCTTCGATACATCGGCTTGCAGGGCGATCGCCTCACCGCCTGTCCCAGCAATCTCTGCCACCACCGCATCGGCCGCCCCGCTGGAACTGGCGTAGTTGACGGCGACCTTTGCGCCCTCTGCGGCCAGGGCCAGGGCGATCGCCCGTCCAATTCCCCGCGATGCACCCGTCACGATGGCGACCTGTCCTGCTAACCGTTGTGTTGTCATAGCCGTTTCTCGAAAATCCAGAGTTCATCTTATCCCAATGCGAGTCCATGAATTTAGGAGAGTCGGTCAAGGGGGCAGGACTGGTGAGAAAACCCGCAGCGCCTTGCCAGAAAACCGCCCCTCGCGGCGAGAAATCCTCACTAGGATGGAGATACAAGCAGCCCCAAGCCCTACTCAACGGAGGATGCGACGATGGCCGTTAAAAAAGCCTTTGGCAGTTTTCAAGAAATGATTGACCAGTCGGAAAAGCCTGTGCTGGTGGATTTTTATGCAACTTGGTGCGGCCCCTGTCAGATGATGGGCAAGATTTTGGAAGAGGTGAATGCCCAGATGAAGTCCAAACTGCGGGTCGTGAAAATCAACACCGAAGCCTATCCAGATTTGGCCTCAAAGTATCAGGTCTACGCGCTGCCGACGCTGGTGCTGTTTAAGCAGGGGCAGCCTGTGGATCGGATTGAGGGCGTGTTGACTGCGCCGCAGCTCATGCAGCGCCTTGCCGCGAAGATCTAGCCCTCGCAGCGGAGGTGGTGCAGCCGATAGCCGTCTTCCGTGCCGTCGTCTAGCACGGTGCAGTTTTGTTGCGCTAGTCCCCGAAGCAGCGCCGGACGCTGGGGAATTTCGATATTCAGCAGCCAGAGGTCGAGTGGTCGAGGCTGGGTCGCCACAGCGCGGAGGATGCTGGGGGCGATCGCCGCTGTGGGGGACTCCTGATGCGCCAGTAGAAAACGCGGTTCGGGGGCATCTGGAAACTGCGATCGCCAGGACCACGCCACGCCCATCAGCCGACCCGTTTGCCCATGCGTGCGGTGGGCGATCGCCACTAGAACCGGAAAGCGGGTATTCTCCCGAATCCGCTGCGCCAGCAAGTCGGGCCGGTGCGTTTTTTGGAAGCCCAGGTTGGCCAGCACCGTAAGGCTGCCCAGCAGCCCCAGCAAGGCTACCAGAAGAATCACCCGCCGCTCCCCCCGTTGCCACAGGGCCGCGAGTCCTCCCGCAACCAGCACCATGACCGCCGGGTAAACCACAAACTGATAGCGAAATGCCACGGTCAGGTCGCGCTGAAAGCCATAGGTGATGAGCAAAAACAGGGCGATCGCACTTAGCACCACGCCCCCCAGCGGCAGGACTGCATCGGGCGTTTTCTGAACCTGGAGCCGCAGACCAGCCGTGAGTTTGGCAGCCGTCCACAGCGCCAGCCCCACCAGCGCCAGCACCGAGGCGTAGGCAATAACCTGCGACTTTGCCTGGACGGGCAGCAAATAGAGCATACTGACCAGCCCGCTGAGCAACTGTCCTAGGGGAGTGAGCCACGCCAACCCCGTGCGATCGCGCCGCACAATCCAGCGGGTTAGCTCCGATTCCTGCGTGCCCTGAATCGTTGGCAGCCACACCAACCCGCTGAGCAGCGTGCCCATGCCCACTGCCAGCACCCGCCCCCAGCCCGCCCCCAGGCGAAAGTTGCGCTGGCGAATTTGCAGCAGCGCCAATCCGACCAGGGTCAACGCTTCGGCAGCAAGGGCGATCGCCACAAAATAATGCGTCGCCAGCCCCAGCCCGTTCACCAAAATCCACGCGCCGCAGAGCCAAAGCGCGGGCGCTTTCCCGGTTTGCAAAGCGCGAACGGTCGCCAGCAGGCAAGCTAGGGAGGCCATCACCCACAGCACGGGCAGCGTGTAGTGCCGTGCCTCCTGCGCCAGATACACGCCAAAGGGCGACACTGCCATCAGCAGGGCGGCCAGGTGAGCAGCGGGGCGATTGCGAAAGGCCAGCCAGCCCAGCCCAAAGGCAGCGGGAATCGTCAGCGTACCAAAGAGGGCAGAGAGCGATCGCACGCCCCACAGCGAGACATACCCTCCGTCGGGGGAAAATAGTTGCAGCCAGAGGTGCGTCAGCACAAAATACAGCGGCGGATGGTTGCTCTCGCTCAGCAGGGTTTGCACGGCATCGCCCACGCCTGCATCGGGGTTGGGCACGAGCGGCTGCATCAGTTCCGATAGAGAAATCACGCGGTCTATCGGCACGGTGCGGAAGCTGTTGCCCAGGCTAAAGACCATCGTAGAAAATTCGTCCGTCCAGGGGGCTTTGTCCGACAGGCGGGCAAACCGCAGTGCCAGACCCAGCAGCATCCATCCCAATAGCCAAAGGAGCGATCGCCCTTCAGGGACAAGTTTGGCAGTCGAATTTGTGGAAAAGCGATCGGTCACTGGGATTTGGCAAGCAATAGCGCAAGGACATCTGCCAACCGATCATAGTCTGCGGGCGTGTTGTAAAGCTGCGCCGACAGGCGAATCAGCCGATTGGACGCGCCCCGCCAGGGGATCACGGGAATTTCAATGGCGTGGTCTTCGACTAGCACCCGGTAGAGCGAGTCGGCATCGCCCTCTGGCAGCAGTAGCGTCGCCATCGAGCCGATCATCGCGTCGGGACAGGGCAACCCCAAACCCAGCCGTTGACTCAGCATTTCCCGCGCCCACAGCGCCAGCGCCCGGTTTTGCGCCATGATGTCCGCCCATCCGCCGGGCAGCAGCGCCGCGAGATGCTGAATCGCCGCGCCCACACAGAGAAACGGCGTGGGGTCGCCCGTGCCCGTCCAGTCAAATTCCAGATGGAAAAAGGAGCGATCGCGCCGGGGAGAATTGGCTCCGTGGCTGATTACCAGCGGCCGAATGCGATCGCGCCGATCTTCGCGCACATAGAGAAATGCTGCTCCTTTGGGCGCACAGAGCCACTTGTGGCAGTTGCCTGTGTAATAGGCCGCGCCCAGCTCGCCCAGATGCAGCGGAACCATGCCCGGAGCGTGGGCCCCGTCGATCAGCGTGTCGATGCCCTGATTGGCTAACGCCTGAATCAGCGGCGAAATCGGCAGCACCAGCGCCGTCTGGCTGGTCACATGGTCGATGAGCAATAGCCGCGTCCGGTCGGAGACGCGACTCAGCACGCTTTGCACGACCTGTGATGGACTCGTGAGCGGAAAGGGAATGTCTGCCACCACCACGGTTGCACCGCTCTGCTGGGCCACGAAGTCTAGCGCGTTGCGGGAGGCGTTGTATTCGTGGTTTGTGGTCAGCAGTTCGTCGCCAGGGCGAAACGAGAGCGATCGCAGCACAGTATTCACGCCCGTCGTGGCGTTGGGCACAAAGGCCAGATCGGCAGGACTCGCCCCCACAAATGCGGCCAGCACCGCCCGCGACTCGTCTAGCAAGGGTTCGAGCGATCGCCCAAAGAACTGCACGGGCTGCGCCTCTAGCTGCCGCCGAAGCGCTTGCTGGTTCTGCTGCACGGCCAGTGGACACGCGCCAAAGGAGCCGTGGTTTAGAAACGTAAAAGCAGGGTCTAATTCCCAGATCTCTCGCCAGCCCTGACTCGACGCATCAACCACCGCAGAAGAGAGCATGGCACAAAATTCAAAAAACTCCCCAGGCTGGATTCGAACCAGCGACCAATCGGTTAACAGCCGACCGCTCTACCACTGAGCTACTGAGGAACGCGAATCTCATATTAACAGATCGAAACGGCCAGTTGGCAAGAGCGAACCGCAGTTTTTTTGAGATTTTTTTGGAGCCGTTGGGAAGAAGGGAAAATGAAAAACGAAAAAAGAAGAACGAAAAACGAAAAGAGAGACGGGAGAGATGGAGGCTTGGGGTTGCTGAAAGCCACTTTAGGGCTGTTCAGGCTCTAACTCTCCAAACCGTAGTCGGGAGAGCTTTTCACGCGCCTGTGGGTCGAGGGAATTGGCTAGGAAGCGGCCGGGCGATCGCCCCTTGGTGAACTGTCGCTGCCGCACCCGCCGCTCTGCCGCCTCCACTTCCGACAGTAGCCGCTGCGCCGACATCAGTTCTGCGCCGTAGCCGATGACCGTCTGCTGCTGCGCCCGGTCAGAGGTGGCCACAATCAGCCGCTGCTCAAACTTCCGCAGATCGTTGCGAAAGCGAGAGCAGGCTAGTTCGATAAAGGTATCTGCTGTTTGCTGAAAGTCGGTATAGCAGATGCAGAGATTTTCGGTAATGATTTCGCGGCTGCCCGGCGTATCCTGATATTGCGCGTCGAACACGACCTGCGTGTTAAAGCCCTGAAACGCGCTGTAGCCCACCAGCGATTCCACTAGCCCACGCCGCGCCTCTTCCAGCCCGTGGCGATCGCGCAATTGTCGCAGCACGTCCCAGGCTCCAATCACGTTGTAGCCATCGACGAGCAGAATTGCCTGAAACACGGGGCGGCGACGGGGCATGGCAGAGTGCGGAGTGAGACAGTAGCGAACCATTGGCGAGCTAATTGCAAACCAACGGCAAACCAGAAAGCAGCGTTAAATCATTCCAAAGCCGTGATAGCTAGGTATTACCTCTTCTTATATGATGCCCGGTTTTGTTGCAATTCGTAAACCGCTGCCGCTGTTCCCTGGAAGCTTGAGAATCTCGACTTGCCCCTTTCCCCCCTTTCCCCAAACCCTGTTTTTCGATTCCTGCCCCCGTGCCTGTCGATTTCCCAAGCGAGGCACTAAACTGGATGAAAGGATTCGGCAAGTGCCCAGTCCTGGCTTCTTTAGTAGTCGTTGTGCTTTTCCAGATATTTCCCTATGGCACGTAGACCCAAGGCACCCCAGCGTCCCCCTGCTTCCCGCTATATGGATGACGAACCCAAGCGATCGCCCCTCGGCTCAGCCATTAACTACGGCACGGCAATGCTGATGGCTGCCGTGTTGATTCTGGGCATCGGACTTGGCATTGCTTTTAGCTCGACGGCAAACTTTGGCACGGAGAACGTCGCCTCGCGAGAAGTGATCGACCGCAGCGCTCCCAATGCTGACATCTGCGTGCAATATGGAGCCAGCGCCATCACGATGGACATGCGGGCGTTTCTGACGCTGAACCCGTTTAGCGTGTATGTGTCGCGTCCGGTGATGCAACCCGGCTGCGTGTTGCGGAGTAGCAACTGGTCGATTCTGGAGAAGGCGAACGTGGTGAACGCGCAGGAAGTAAATGAGTGCCGTCGCCGTTTGAATACCTTCGGCTTTACGGGCGACATCCAGAAAGGTGGGGAGAATGTGCGCGTCACCTGCATTTACCAAAACGACTCGGCCCAAAACCTGTTCCTGGATCAGTCTGGACTCACTGGTACGCCGCGAGAAACCGATCGGTTCTAAGTTTATCGGTGTCTCAGTCCGCGAGTCTCTAATTCAGAGCATGGTTTGCGGGGGCTGGCCAGGGGGTCAGCCCTTATTTGCAGGAAAGCCCATTTTAGGAGATGGCGATCGCCGGCCGGTGCTGAATCCACGGCTGGTCTTGCTCTAGCTGTGCCGCCAGGGAAATGAGCGTCACTTCGTCGGCGGGCCGCCCCACCAGCTGAACGCCGATGGGTAATCCGGTTTCGGTGAATCCCGTCGGGATAGCAATACCCGGCTGTCCGGTTGCGTTCAAGATGGGGCTGGGCGCAACCCAGTGGACAATGTTTTGAAACATTTTGTGGGCAGGTAGGCTAGCCCATTCCCCCACGCGAATCGTGGGATGGAGAAACACGGGAAACAGGGCGGCATCGTAGGGCAACAGCGTTGCGACAATCTGGCGGGCGGCAATCTGCATTTGGTTCACTGCGGTCAGGTATTGTCCGGCGCTGCGTTTGCGCGATCGCCAGTAGAGCCAGCGATTTAGCTTGCCCATCACAAACCACGGCACGCCCACGTCTACGCCCGTTTGCCAGACGGCGATCAGCGGCTCCACCAGTTGATTCAGGTCAATCTGCACAGGTTCGACCGTGTGGCCCAGCGCCTCCAGCCGCTTTGCCGTGTCCAGCACGGCCTGGGTGCAGGCGGCATCGGCAGCCCCGATGGGCGAAAAGTCAGTAGTATAGCCAATCCGCAGGCGACCGGGCGATCGCTCCGTTGCTGCCAGAAAACTGGGTTCGGGGTCGGGCAGCCAGTAGGGATCGCCCACGGTGTAGCCCGCCATTACGTCCAGCAGGGCGGCTGCATCTGCCACCGTGCGGGCGATGGGGCCATCGGTAGACAGCCCGTTCATGCGATCGCCCACCGGAGCCAGCGACACCCGCCCTCGTGCTGGCTTTAGCCCCACCAGCCCACAGCAAAACGCGGGTCCGCGAATTGAGCCGCCGCCGTCTGTGCCCTGGGCGATCGCCGCCAAACCCGCCGCCACCGAGGCCGCCGCGCCGCCGCTAGAGCCGCCCGGTGTATAGTCCGGATTCCAGGGATTGCGGGCGGGTGGAAAGCCGCGCGGCTCCGTAAAAGGCGTGGAGCCAATTTCTGAGGTGGCCGTTTTACCCAGCAGCACGAAGCCCGCCTGCCGCAGCCGCGTCACCACGCCCGCATCTTCGGCAGCGACTCGATTCTTTGCCACGCTCAAACCATAGCTACAGCACTCACCCGCCACCGGAGTCAGATCTTTAATAGAGATAGGGACACCCAAAAACGGCGGCAGTTCGCTGGGGTCTGCCTGGCGGAGCCGCTCGGTCTGGTCTTTTGCCGTGGCGATCGCCGCCTCGGCCATCACGGTGAAATAGCTGCCCAGCAAGGGATTCAGCCGCTCGATTCGCTCTAGGTATAGCTCTACCAATTCCAGAGGCGACACCTCGCGGCTCCGAATCAGGCGAGCCTGCTCTAGCGCAGGGGTAAAGGCAAGGTCAACGGCATTCATGGGTAGTGACGTTCGGTAAGGAGCGACTTCTGACGACTGTAGCAAGGCCACTCCAAAATTCTCGCAACAGCAGGACAGATTTTCTGAATCCCCGCGATTTGTGCCTGCTGTCCCAGTTGTCTCCATGTGAATGGCGCTTGTTCAGATTGCCCCATTCTGATTGCCCACTCATGATTCCTGTGAATACTAGACCATCCCACCCGTCGCGATCAGGCAACCCTGAGCAGGGTTAACTAGCAGGTCAACTTGTGTGCCAACTTGAGTGCTGAAATATGGCAGAAATTCATTCCTATTACGAGCGTCTTCATCTCAAAGTTGGCGCATCCGAAGCTGATGTAAAGGCGGCTTATCGGGCCCTAGCAAAGCGCTGGCATCCTGATCAGTTTCGTGATCCGCAACAGAAGAAACAGGCCGAAGAGGAACTCAAAAAAATCAATGAAGCCTATCAAAAAATCAAGGCGTTTCTCATCGAAAATCCCTCTCCTCAAACTGAGTCAGGAGAACAGTCTCAAGAGCGAGAAAACTCAGGCCCAACCGCAAATCATTCGTCATCCAAATCCTCGTCGGCACAGACCAAAATCTACGCTTCAGGGGCATCGGCCGCAGAAGCGCTTTACCGGACGGGTGCTGAGTTGACCAAGGACGGAAAATATGAAGAGGCGATCGCCCATTTCAGCAGCGCCATCAAGCTCAATCCAGACTATGCAGAAGCTTATCAACATCGGGGCTTTGTCTATTCTTTGATGGGGTTGGAGCTAGGGGCAGAATCAGACCTGAGAAAAGCCAAAGAACTGGGACTCACTCCCCAAAACCGTACCTCTCGGTCGGATCGAACGGCTCAATCTGAGCCTGAAACTGCTTCCGAAATTCTGACTCCGCAAAACTCCAAAGGTCAAACGTGGCAATGGATTCATCCCCTAGAGCCACATGACGATGAAGTCACAGGACTGCTATTTTCCCCAAATGGCAAGAGCCTAATTAGCGCCAGTAAAGACGGATCAATTAAGCTGTGGAATCCGCTAAAAGGCACACTACTGGCTGCATTAGAAACCCGATCAGCGGCGATCGCCTCGCTGGCTCTTAGCGCAAATGGCGAAATTTTAGCCAGCGCTAATGCCATGCCTGAAGTCAAACTCTGGCATTTGCGGACGGGCGCTTTGCTCAAAACGCTCAGACCCAATGCGGAGGCGATCGCTGACCTCACCTTTCATCCGCATCAGCCGATTCTGATTGTCGCTAGCAAAGACGGCAGTATTACCTTTTGGGATCTGCGATCGGGAAAGTTAGTGAAAGGCTTGAACTGGCAAAAAACCTCCGTTTCTGCCCTCGAAATTAGCCCCGACGGACGCACCTTGGCGATGGGTGCGTGTCACCTTCTTGGTAGAAAAACTAGGCTGGAAAAGACGCGCATCT
>NZ_JACYLP010000045.1:0-338083 GCF_015272455.1 Thermoleptolyngbya sp. C42_A2020_037 | reverse complement strand
GTTCAAAATACACACCTACAGCTATGCCCCCGACTAGTTTTGTCAGTCAACCAGCGACAGATTGTTTTTTCCTGTTTCAGGTGTAAGTTTTGGTGGGAGCAGTTGCCTCGATTTAACTCAAGATTTCGATTTGGTTAACTCAAGATTTTGATTTAGAACTGCCTATGACTCGCACTCTAGAAAAGTCGCAAGCTCAATCCTGGCACGCGCAACCCGCCGACATCGTAGCGCGATCGCTCGACGTTGATCCACGTCTTGGCTTGGCGGCCGAAGAGGTGGCCCAGCGACGAGAACGGTATGGCCCCAACGAACTCAAGGCAGCGCCGGGGAAGAGTCCGCTGGTGCGGTTTTTGCTGCAATTTCATCAGCCATTGCTCTACATTTTGCTGATTGCAGGGACGGTTAAGGCGTTTTTGGGATCGTGGGTAAATGCCTGGGTGATCTGGGGCGTGACGCTGATTAACGCCATCATCGGCTACGTGCAGGAGGCGAAGGCAGAAAGCGCGATTGCTGCGCTGGCGGCGACGGTGCAAACCGAGGCGACGGTGGTGCGCGATGGGCAGACGGTGCAGGTGTCGTCGGCGGAACTGGTGCCGGGGGACGTGGTCAAGCTGGTGTCGGGCGACAAGGTTCCGGCGGATTTGCGGCTGGTGACGGCGCGAAATTTGCAGATTAGCGAGTCGGCGCTGACGGGCGAGTCGGTGGCAGTGGAAAAGAGCATTGTCCCGATGGCGGAAGATGCGCCGCTGGCGGATCGGCGAAACATGGCCTACGCGGGCAGCTTTGTGACCTCAGGGCGCGGCCGCGGCATTGTGGTGGCGATCGCCAACAACACCGAAACCGGGCGCATTTCTCAACTGATGCAGCGGCAGACTAACTTATCCACACCGCTCACCCGCAAGTTTGAAAAATTCAGCAAAACATTGCTTTATTTTATCCTGGCGGTGGCAGCGCTGACCTTTGCTGTGGGGCTGGGCTACGGCAATCCCTGGCCCGATATGTTTGAGGCGGCAGTGGCGCTGGCGGTGAGCGCGATTCCTGAAGGGCTGCCTGCGGTGGTAACGATTACCCTGGCGATCGGCGTGTCGCGCATGGCCCGCCGCCATGCCATCATCCGCAAGCTGCCTGCGGTGGAGGCCCTGGGCAGCGCCACCGTCATCTGTTCCGACAAAACGGGCACGCTGACGGAAAACCAGATGACTGTGCAGGAAATCTACGCGGGCGGACAGGCATTCTTTGTGACGGGGACGGGCTACAGTCCAGTGGGCGCGATTCAGCCCGTGGAGTCTGGTCAGCTTACGAATCCGGCGCTGACAGAATGCTTGAAAGCAGGGCTGCTGTGCAATGAGTCTTATCTGGAGCAGGACGATGGCCAGTGGCAGGTGATTGGCGATCCGACGGAGGGGGCGCTGATTGTGTCGGCGCAAAAGGCGGGCTTTGGGATGGCAACGCTCAAGGCAGAATTGCCCCGCATCGACTTCATTCCGTTTGAGTCGGAACATCAGTATATGGCGACGCTGCATTCAACGGGCGAAGGGGGCAATCGCCTGGTGTATGCGAAGGGATCGGTAGAGGCGATTCTCTCGCGCTGCGATCGCGCTTTGTCTGCCAGTGGGACACTCCAGCCGCTTGATGCCGATGCGATTTACCGCCAGGTCGAATCGATGACGGAGGCGGGAATGCGGGTGCTGGCCTTTGCCACAACATCTCTAGCCCAAGACACGCTTGACCCGCCGGATATTGACACTGGCCTGACGTTTCTGGGCTTGCAGGGAATGATCGATCCGCCGCGCCAGGAGGCCGTGCGAGCAGTGCGGGCCTGCCAGTCTGCGGGCATTCAGGTGAAGATGATCACGGGCGACCACATTGGCACGGCAACGGCGATCGCCCGCCAGATTGGGCTACAGCGGGATGGGCAGGTGCAGGCCTTTACGGGGCAAGCCCTGGCAGAAATGGACGATCAGCAGCTGGCCAACGCAGTAGAAAATGGCTCGGTGTTTGCCCGCGTCGCGCCAGAGCAAAAGCTGCGGCTGGTGGAGGCACTGCAAGCAAAGGGCGAAGTGGTGGCGATGACGGGCGACGGCGTGAACGATGCCCCGGCGCTGCGGCAGGCAGATATCGGCACGGCGATGGGCCGGGCAGGAACGGAGGTGGCGAAGGAAGCCGCCGACATGATCCTGACGGACGACAACTTTGCGTCGATTGAAGCGGCGGTGGAGGAAGGGCGGACGGTCTATCGGAATTTGCTAAAGGCGATCGCCTTTTTGCTGCCCGTGAATGGGGGCGAGTCGATGTCCATTTTAATCAGCGTGCTGCTGAATCGGGCGCTACCGATCCTGTCGCTGCAAGTGCTGTGGATGAACATGATCAACTCCATCGCCATGACCGTGCCCCTGTCTTTTGAACCCAAGTCGGAGCGCGTGATGCAGCGCCCGCCGCGCAACCCCCGTGAGCCGCTGCTCAACCGCAAGCTGTTGAAGCGCGTTTTGCTGGTGTCGCTGTTCAACTGGATTGTGATTTTTGGCATGTTTGAATGGATTAATCAAACGACCGACAACATCGCGCTGGCGCGGACGATGGCGATCCAGGCGCTAGTGGCAGGGCGGATTTTTTACCTGCTGAGCATTAGCGAGTTGGGGCTGGGCCTGGTAGATAAGCTGCGCGGCCGGATACAGCAGATTCCGTCTGCTCCGGCTGTGTTGTGGGGCATTGCGGGGGCGATCGCCCTACAGGTTCTCTTTAGCCAGTGGAGCGTGATGAATCGCCTGTTTGCGACCGCGCCACTGAGCCTAGAGCAGTGGGGCATTTGTCTGCTGATTGGGGTGCCCATGATTGGCGTAGCAGCGATCGCCAATCGACTGCATCCGCCAGAGTAGTGAGCCAGGTGGATTTTGGATTGCACGCAGGAAGTCTAATCAAAAAGGCGATCGCGCTCCATGTTTAGGAAAGGCGATCGCCCTTTTGCTTGCGTGGCAGTCGTGTTACTGGTTCACCTCGATCCTTCGCCAGTCTCCCGATCCGTCTGCCTGTTCCACATAGCCGCTCACTACCACATCACCCGTGCTGTAGACATTGATGCTTTTGATCTCAAGGGTTTCCCGCTGCCCGGTGCAGCCATTGACAACTTGAATCTGAAACTCTAGCTCGCCATTAGTATCCATCTGTTGACGGATGTTCATCAGCGAATCCATCGTCTGGTTGACAAACTGGAAATTGCATCGCAGAGAATCGTCCCGTCCTTCCAGGGCCAAGGCTGGCCCGCCAGCCAAAATCGAAATCGCCGAAGCCACTGCTAGAAACGCGGTGTGAAAAGTCTTCATAGGTGAACGTAAGTGCAGGTATAGAGAACGTCTGAACGTAACCGTTACATCCGCAAAATACCCATGAGACCCACCCATTTTCCGAAGATAGATTGTCCGTTTATAGAGTCTTTACAGGCGATCGCGCTTCCATGAGAAAAGGGCGATCGCCCTTTCGCTGATCTTGCAGGCATACTCCTGCTTCGCCTCGATCCTTTGCCAGCCTGCGAAGCCATCTGTCTGTTCTACGGAGTCGTTAATCACTCCATTACCCGTGCTGTACCCGTTGATACTCCGGATCTCCAGCATTTCCCGCCGTCCTGTGCAGGCATTCACCAGTTGACCTAGAGGGTCATTCCAAAAGTTCATAAAATTCATCAATTTTGAAGCTGGCATTGCCGACGACGCTGCGAGACTTGATCTGAAGTGATAGGTTATTGGCAAACGTTTTCTAGGGTTGGCGAGGTTTTGTATGACAAAGGCAGGCAAGTGGTCGGCATTGGTCTGCTGGAGAGATGGGGCGATCGCCCTCGCCGCGCTGGGGATATTGGGGAGTGTATCGAAGGGGGCGATCGCCCAGAGCGCCATCACGCCCGACGCGACCCTCGGCGCAGAAAGCTCGATAGTGGTGCCCAACCAGACCCTAAACGGATTGCCAGTTGAAATTATTCAAGGTGGCGCAGAACGGGGGCGCAACCTGTTCCACAGCTTTCAGCAGTTCAACGTCAGTGCAGGTCGCGGCGCTTATTTCCAGACTTTTGACACCAATATTGCCAACATCATTGCCCGCGTTACAGGGGGTTCGCGTTCCGAAATTCTAGGCACGCTAGGCACTTCTAGCCCTCAGCCCGTCAACTTGTTTTTTATCAATCCCAACGGAATCCTGTTTGGGCCACAGTCTAGCCTGAATGTGTCTGGCTCCTTTTTGGCGACGACGGCCAGCGCTATCCAATTTGGCGCTCTGGGCGAATATAGTTCTGACAATCCGGCCCCACCCTCTCCGTTGCTCACGGTCGATCCAAGCGCGCTGTTTTTTAACCAAGCGGCAGGCAGTGTTGTGAATCAATCTGTTGCACCCCTCGTGGGGGGGACATTTCCCGTAGGGCTACGGGTTCGCAATGGGCAAAGTCTAACGTTGGTAGGTGGTGATGTGCAAATGGAGGGCGGGCGATTGAGCGCCTTTGGCGGACGGGTTGAGATTGGCGCAGTAGCAGGGCGTGGGGGAATATCGCTCGCATCTGATGGCACGCTGCGTTTTCCCAATGGGTTGGCCCGAGGCAATGTCACGCTGTCAAATTCCGCAATCATAGACGTGAGCTTGAATGAGCGGGGTGATGTTGGGATTACTGCAAATAACATCGACATTCTCAGCGGTAGCGAAGTTTTGGGGGGGATTTTTTCCAATCTTGGCGCAGAAGGGAGTAAGGCAGGAAATCTGACGCTGAATGCCTCGGGTACAGTGCGGATTGCAGGGTCTAGCTTTCTGCAAAACAACATCAACTCGAACGCGATTGGAACCGCTGGAAATATCGAAATTGTTGCAAATCAGATCCTTATGGCTGAGGGAGCACAAATTACTGCCAGTACCCTCGGACGGGGCGATGCAGGAAATATAATCCTCCGAGCGGGCGATCGCATTGTGCTGGACGGCATCGGAACAGCAATTTTCAGCAGCGTTGAAAACACTGCTGAAGGGAACGGCGGCAGACTAGGAATTGAAACCGGTTCCTTATCTCTGAGTAACGGCGCACAACTCATTGCCAGCACGGCTGGACGAGGCAATGCGGGAAACATAGAAATTCAGGCCCGCGATTGCATCTCGTTGACCAACCGCCGCACAATTATCTTCACCGAGGTAAGCCCTGGCGCAGTCGGTAATGGCGGAACACTTCAGCTTGAGGCAAGTTCCCTAACGCTGACCGACGATGCCGCGCTCAGCGCAAGCACCGTCTTAGCAGATGGCAATGCAGGACAAATCTTCCTGCGGATACGCGATCGCACTTTAATCAAAGATAGCCAGATTTTCAGCAATGCCATCCCTGCGGTTGCAGGACGCGGCGGCAATATTTTCCTAGAGACAGGCTCACTGTTAATTTCCAATGATCCTGATTCGCAAAATGTACCAAATCTGAGCGCTCTGACCGCTGGGCGTGGAGATGCTGGAAATATCACGCTCCGCGTCCGCGATCGTGTCATCCTCAACAACAGCTCTATTCTGACAGGCGTGAATGAAAACGCAACAGGCAATGGGGGTAATATTCGGATTACAACCGATTCCTTATCTTTACGCAATCGCTCTCAAATTTCGCCAGGGACGCTAGGACAGGGCAATGCAGGAAACGTGTGGATTCGGGCCCGCGATCGCGTAGCTCTACGAGAAGGTAGCAGTATGCTGAGCGTCGTTGGGCCACAGGCAATCGGCCAAGGCGGAAGAATTCGTATCCGTACCGGATTTTTAACATTATCTGACGGTGCCTCGCTCATTTCTAGCACGCTCGGTCAAGGAAATGCGGGTAACGTAGATATTCGGGTGCGCGATCGCATCATACTTAATGGGCAGAGCGGAATCTCCACAAGTGTGGAAGAAAGCAGTGTAGGACAGGGTGGCACGCTGCAAATTCGTACCCATTCTCTATTCCTGAATGGCGGCTCTCAACTCATTGCAAATACGCGAGGTCGGGGAAATGCCGGAAATATTCGAGTAATGGCTGGAGGAACTGTCCAGCTTACAGGTATCAGCCCAGAGAGCGGGCGCTCTACTGCATTTCTGACCAACGCAACTGAAACCGCACAAGGGCGCAGCGGCGATATTATGATCCGCGCCGACCATATCCAAATTCAGGATGCAGCCGTTATCTTTGCCCAAAGCGGCAACAACCGTCGGGGCGGCAACGTGCAATTGACGGCGAATCAGTTCAATGCGACTGGTGGTGGGCAGGTCATTGCCAACACCGCTCGAAGAGGGCGAGCCGGAAACATCACCCTCAACGCTGGACGGATTCTGCTCTCTGGTCAAGACGAAACGGTGAACAGACGCCGCCGCAGGTTTTCTACAAGCGTTGCAAATGTAGGTGATGGTGAAAGCGGTCTATTTGCTGACACTCAGCCTGACTCCACTGGGCGGGGCGGTAGCATTACGGTACGAGGTCGTAGCTTAGCACTCCAGGACGGTGCAGCGATTACTGCCCAAACTGCGGGTCAGGGCGCAGCAGGCAACATTACCCTAAGACTGAATAATCGCATTCAGCTTAACAACGCCAACATCACTGCAAGCGGAAACCGGGCTGCTGGTGGCAGCAGCATTATCCTGGATACAGCTCTCTTAAACCTAGAAAATCGTGCGGCGATCGCTGCTGAAAGCGTAGGCGAGGGAACCGCCGGGCGAGTTCGGATCAACACGGGCGATCGCCTCCGAATGCGCGACAGTGACATCACCACCCAGGCTCCAAATTCCGCAGGCGGCGATATCGTCATTAATGGCGATCGCGCTTCCAACAGCGTTACCTTACTCGAAGGCGACAGCGACATCACCACCAACAGCCGGGGCGACGGCGGCAACATCACAATCGGCGGCGCGGGCGTGGTTGCCTTCGACGACAGCGACATTATCAGCCTCTCCAATGACCGTCGAGGCGGCAATATTACCTTATCTCCCTTCTTTAGCGAACCGACTCCACCTGGCAGCGCGGATGATTTTGACGGAAACGATCAGGTCGATCTGAACGCATCGGGACAGACCGCCTCTGGGCAAATTACCACTCCCGACACCGACAGCGTTCAAAACAGCCTCACGCCGCTAGCAGAGGTCTCGGTAGACGAAGGGCGGCTGCTAGCGAATAGCTGCGTGGTGCGCGATCGCCAATCGGGTCGCTTCATCATCACCGGAGCCGATGGATTGCCCCAGCGGCCAGGCAACAACTCGTTTCCGTCCTTCCCCACGGGCGACGTGCAGCCGTTGCCAGACCCCCCAGCCCCCCAGTCTCGCAGATGGCAGCCAGGTGAACCAATCCTAGAGCCAAACGGGGTGTATGAACTAACAGATGGACGGTTAGTGTTGAGTCGGGAGTGTGGCAGATGAGAAGACGCATCCAAACTGTGGGCGGGGTACTAGGGCGGTGGGCGGCGGCTGGATTGGTGGCAATGTTTCCAGCGCCGCAACGGGCGATCGCCCAAGCAATCCCTGACGGGGCAAATTCACCCGTTGTGTTGCCGCCAGATGCCGAATCGCGCCCTTTCCCCATCGAGCAGCCGCGAGACACGCCGCCGCTGCCTATTGAAGTGCCTGCTGAGCCGTCGTCGCCCGTGCTAGACCCTGCTTCGGGCACGACAAACCCCGATCCGGCGGTGCCTGTGGTGCGCTTCCGGGTGAATGAAATCAACGTTACAGGGAATTCTATCTTGCACGACGAGATTGCCGAAGCCATTCAGTGCTGCGTGAATCAGGACGTGACGTTTGAAGAACTGATCGCATTACGCAGCGCCATCACTCAACTGTACATTGACCGGGGCTATGTGACATCTGGCGCATTCCTGCTGAATAACCAGGACGTTCGCAGCGGCGTGGTAGAAATTCGAGTGGTAGAGGGCGAACTAGAAGACGACATTCAAATCACAGGCTTGCAGCGGTTGAATCCGAGCTACGTGCGATCGCGCTTGCGGTTAGCCGGAAAAAAGCCGTTGAACCAGCGGGATCTGGAGCGGGCCTTGCAACTGCTGCAAATTGATCCGCAGATTGAATCGGTGGATGCCGAACTGACGGCGGGCAGCGTTCCCGGCCGCAGTCTGCTGGCGGTAAATTTACAAGAAGCATCGCCGTTTTCTGCAAATATTGGCGCGGACAACTATCAGTCTTCCAGCATTGGCTCGGCGCAGTTCAGCGTCTCTGCCAGCTATAGCAATCTGCTGGGGGTGGGCGATCGCCTCTTCGCTAGCTACGGCCGCACCGACGGGCTAAATCTGTATAACGTGGGCATCAGCCTGCCCGTCAATCCCCGCGACGGCACGATTACCCTCAGCTACAATACCAACGATAGCCGCATTATCGAAGATGCCTTCGAGGATTTTGACATCCGCAGCGAGGCTGAAACTTGGTCGCTCCAGTTTCGCCAGCCCCTCTCGCGCAGCGTGAATCAGGAATTTGCCATTGGCGTGGGGCTGGATTTGCGCCGCAGCCAGACGTTCATTTTGGGCGATCGCCCCTTTAGCTTTTCACGCGGCGCAGAAAACGGCGAATCCAGGGTGACGGCGCTGCGCTTTTTTCAAGACTGGGTCGAGCGCGATCGCCTCAGCGTGCTAGCTGCTCGTTCAGAATTTAGCCTTGGGCTGGATGCCTTTGATGCCACAGTGAACGACAGCGGCACTGACGGGCTGTTTGTCAAATGGCTGGGGCAGTTTCAGTGGGTGCGCCGCTTTTCGGGAAGATCGATCTTTCTGGCGCGGCTCAATGCCCAGCTCACGCCCGACTCGCTGCTGTCGATCGAGCGAATCGGGCTGGGCGGCTTCGATACGGTGCGCGGCTATGCCCAAAACCAAATCGTTGCTGACAACGCCATCTGGGGTTCTCTAGAAGCCCGCTTTCCCCTGCTGCGAAACTCCGACCGCCTGACGCTGATTTCATTTTTGGACGCGGGCCATGCGTGGAACATCGACTTGGACAATCCAGAAGACGACTTTCTGCTGGGCATTGGCGCAGGGTTGCGCTGGGAGGCGTTGCCCAATCTAGTGGTGGGGCTAGACTACGGACTGCCGCTGATTGATGCTCAGTCTCAAGGCGACTCCCTGCAAGATAACGGATTCTACCTGTCGGTGCGCTACTTCCCGTTTTAGCTCGTCGCGCCAAGACACGCGAATATGCTGCTGGAGGGTAGTGGATTATTCTAAAGGGAACCAACAATGGGTTTGGCTGGCCATCGATGCCGAGACCCGAGAAGTGATTGGCTGTTATATCGGCGACTGTTCTCGGGACTCGGCAAGGGCACTCTGGGAATCTCTGCCAGCGGTTTATCGCCAATGTGCCAAAGTCTATACGGACTTCTGGGACGCCTAAGTTACGGTGATTCCGAGCAAACGCCATGAGGCGGTGGGCAAAGACAATGGCTTGACCAGTTACATCGAGCGTTGCCCGTTGCAGTACTTCTTCCAGCCAATCTCTCAGGTGGAAAATTGCCCCCAATAGGCATCGAGCGCTTTCTGAGCTGCCCATTCATCCGACTCCCCATAGGCTGCATTGAACTGCAGAAATTGACAAACTGCCCTTGACTGCTCCAGGTTCAGCACACCAAATCGAGACAACATAGACTCTCTAAGCTCAGGTTTGTCTGGCAAGAGACAACTATAGATAACTGAAGCACCAGCACTTGTAGTGTGTGGACACCGGAGCGCATGGAGCATCCAAACAGGTAGGTAATACCGCCATCCCTTGCCATCCAGAAAGCTAAAGGCATCCCACAGTTGCTTAATCCACTCGATTGGTACATCTTGCCAGCGCTGGTCTGTGTCTAGTGTCCGAGCCGCAGCACGTTCCTCCTCGCCGCCCCAATCATCAATCACCCTCGCTTCGTGGAGCGTAACTCCATCCTCACGACTGACTCCATCAAATGCCTTCGTAATTTGTTCGATGAGTCTTAGTCTGTCTTGCTCTGCAAGCACATCGAGGGGAGTCCAGTTTGGTATTCGCTCATCTTCTATGGTTGGACGACGAACCTGGCTACTCCACTGAGGGTCGCACGCGCCACATTCAAGAAAACTATGTTGGGCTGCCCGCAGGCATGACTTTAGTACCGCATCAATATCTTCCCAAAAACAAATGGGACAAATCAAATAAGTACCTGGAGGTGGTGCAGACAAGACCCGATACCCACAGCAGGGGCAGGGATATAGCAGACTTGCGTTGCTCCTATTCACGATCTAAGAGGATGTTTAGGAAGTAGCAGTGGACACCGGTATTAGGAAAGCTCCCTAGAGTTTAGGCTGAAGTTTATCAAATGCTCAACAGCCTTCCAGGAAGCCATGACCTTAGCCTACGCTAGCGAACTGACACTTGAACAGTACCCATTGTTTGCCGCACTACTCAGCCCCGCTCATGCAACAGGTAGACCGCGCAGTGTGAACTTGATGATGGTGGTGCAAGCGATCTTGTATGTGCTAATGAACTGCATCAAGCCCAGTGCTTTTGTCAGTCTTTACAGAAGCACCGGCACCGAATTGTCAACTACGAGTATTACCAGAGGGAGGGCCTCTGCTCGATTGGTTCCGGTGCGGTGGAATCAACTGTCAAACAAATTGACCGTCGCTTACAGATTTCGGGGGCACGGTGGAAACCAGAGCATGTGCCGAACGTCTTAGCCCACCGCTGTGCTTACCTCGACAACTTGCTCTAATTTCCTCTCTAAAGGTGACACGCACCCCAGGCTCAGGTTCACAGCTTCTACGGGAATTTGTTCGGCAACAATGGTTAACCCATCCGGGAGTCGGTGAACCGTTGGCGCATTGAGACGAGGCGGTTTGCTCGCCTCTAGCACAGTCGGAATTGGAGTCATTGGGTAACAGACAAACAGTTCTTAATCTATCTTAATCGTCTGAACCATTGAAAACAGCATTGCCGCTCTAGTTTTCCTAGTTTCATCCTACCCATCCCCCTCTCCATTACGCTCAATCGCTGACCTCAATCCCTGAGCAGACTTCACTTTCCGGAGTGCTCCAGGGAATCCTGGTAGGAAAGAATGATTGGGATGATTGGCGCTGGGTTTGGGAATGGCAGACAGGGCAGGGGGCTGAAGGTCTGGGGTTTCAGGCGGTCAGGGCGACGCAGTTGAGAAAGGTCTGACAGACTTTGCCCGCGATCCAGCGAGATGGAGATGTTTAGGAAAGTTTTGGAGGCAGGAATGCGGCAGATGACGGATACGTCTGGCAATCGGGCAATGCTTGGGGCAAGGCTGGGAATGGTGCTGGGGGCGATCGCCCTGGGGGCTTGCTCATCTAGTGTTTCCCGCGTTCCCATAGAACCGTCCCCCGTTGCGAAGGGACAGGCTCCAGAAGCCTCTCTCGCCTCCGCTGCAACCGTTTCCGGCGCAGCAGCCCTCGAATCCACCACCGCAGAAATCTCGGCAGACGATCGGGCCACGATTCGGCAGTTGGGCGTGCCGCTGGTGGTGCCTACGGTTCTGCCGCCGGAGACGTATTTATCCGATGTCGTAGTCACGTCTGATCCAGACTGGGGCAAGGAATATACGCTCTACTACCGCTCGTTTTCAGCCGATAGTGCGATCGCCACTTGTTTTCAGATTGAATACAGCGACGGTGGCTTTGGTGGCCCAGTGCCGCCCAATAGCCGGCCCATCGAAACACCTGCGATCGCCCGCTCCAACGACCCCTACTTCATCTATTGGGCAGACAACGAGGCATCCAGCGATGATTCTCCCTTTCCAGCCAACGCTGTGTTTTCTGACTGGATTGAGGTTCCGGGCGTACCCGGCGGCTATCGACTCAGCAGCGGCCTGATCGATTCGGAACTGGTGCGGGCCTGCAACTTCCTCGACCCAGATTCCGCCGTGGCGATCGCCTCGTCGCTAGACCGTCTGGAGCCTTGATTCTTCAAACCCTTGCTTTCTCCCCTTGCTCGGCGTAGCGCTTTAGCTCCTGCGCCATGCGTCGCAGTCCGCTCTGTTCGTCCCGACGGATAAACGGCAGCAGCAGGGTGGTCAGTGTGCCGGAGAGGGTTTCGCGGTGGAGATATTGCGTGCGATCGCCCCCCAAGTCTTGCAGTTCAAACCAGTGTTCGCTGCGAAATCCGGGCGCGGTGTAGCGCAGGCTCAGACAAACCGATGGCTGCACCAGCGTCACCAGCGGCTCGATCTGGGTTTCCTCTTCCCCCATGACGCGCTTAATGGACAGGCGAACGGTTTTGCCCTGGCGAAAGGGGCGATCGGGCGACAGGTCGTAGAAAAAGGTGTTCCAGCGAAACCACTGGTGTTTGTCCATCAGCACTTGCCAGACGTGCGATCGGGGCGCGTTGATTTCCGTTTTGGCATAGAGCGTGGGCATTTTAGGGGAGCAGTTTGGAGGGTGCAGTAGGGTTTCAATAAAAGGCTATAGGATTTACGCATTTTCTTGCCGTATTTTCAACGTTAGACTGTGTTCCCGAATTCCCCAAATTCCCTAAATTCTCGCCTCCAACCCCCCGGCAGCCCATGCGGATCTTGATGCTGTCTTCGACCTTTCCCTATCCGCCGACTCGCGGCGGGACGGAGGTGCGAACCTTTCACCTGCTGCGATGGCTGGCGCAACGGCACGAGGTGACCCTGCTGACACAGCGGGTGAATGCGACCGGTTCGGAAGTGTTGGCTGAAGGCGCAGAAACCCGGACGAGCGCGGATGCCGATCTGGCGGCGCTGGAGGCTTTGGGTGCAAGGGTGTTGTGTTTCCCACTGGGGCGATTCGCGAAGCAATCCCTACGGGAATGGCCTCAGGGCAATTTCCCTGGCGGCTCATTTCGCAATTCTCTGGGCAAACTGATGCGACTAGGGCGATCGCACCTCTGGGGCATTCCGCCGAACGTGGACTTTCGCCATAGCCCTGCGCTGCAAGCCTGGGTGGATGACGCAGTGCAGCAGCGCCGATTTGACGTGCTGACCTGCGAGCATGGTGCAAATGCGGTGTACGTGCGGCCGGAGTTTCAGCGGCGGGTGCGGACGGTGCTAAATGCCCACAGCTTTGCTGTCGGCTGGACGCGGGCCGAACTGGCGCTGGGCGTGTCGGCCAATCCCTGGCGCGATCGCCTTTACTTGCCCACGATAGAGCGCTACGAGCGACGGTTTCGGCAACAGTTTTCCCGCGTGGTGGTGACAACGGCGGAAGATCGGCAGCAGTTTTTGGATTTTTTGTCGGGGCCCGATTTTGCCGCTGCCAATGCCGACCCCGACTGGGTACAGGTGGTGCCAAACGGGATTGATTTGGCAGCCTTTTTGCCCCGTGTGGCCGATCCGGGGGGATATCGGCTGGTGTTTGCAGGCGCGATGGATGCGCCGCATAATATCGACGCAGTGTATTTTTTTGTTGAAGCGGTATTACCATTAGTGCGATCGCGCTATTCTGAAGTCACTTTTTGCATTGCGGGGGCGCGTCCGACAGCCGCAGTGCAGGCGCTGGCACAACATCCTGGCGTGCAGGTGATGGGCGCGGTTGCGGAGATGGGTGCAGTGTTGCGGGAGGCAACGGGGTGTGTGCTGCCGCTGCGGCTGGGGTTTGGCATTAAAAACAAAACCCTGGAGGCGATGGCGGTGGGCGTTCCGATTGTGGGGAGCGATCGCGCTCTGGAGGGGTTGCCCATCGAGGCGGCGGAACCACTGGCGCTGCGGGCCAACACGCCGACAGAATACGCAGGGGCGATCGCCCGTCTGTTTGACAGCCCTACGCTGCGGCAGCAGTTGTCTCAGCGGGCCCGTACCCTAGTGGAGACCCACTACACCTGGGAAACGGTCGGTCAGCAGTATGAGCGGGCGCTGATGGAGCCGTCGCCTGTTATAGAACCCTGGCATCCTTGAGCGCCGCCCCGCTCGCAAACGTCATCTGGGAAGAGTGATGCAGCGGTGATGAAAAAACCGGCCCGTCGAACCCGTCCAGCCCAAAAGCAGAGCGCATCTTCGTCTTCTATGGCGGCCCGTCACCTCCGCATCACGCCGCCCAGGGTCAAGGTTTTTGTGTCGCCAGAACCGCCCTCTTCTAAAACGACTGCGGCTCCTCGCCCCAAGGTCAACGTGTGGGTGGGGCGATTGGCAAAGCAGCCTGCTCCGGGGTCGCGCTCAGTCGATTTGCCGCTAGAAGACTCGCTGGAGGACTGGGAAGCCGAATTTCTAGACGAAAATCCCCCGGTCGAATCCAACGGCGTGAAGTTGCTGGTGTCGCCGCCGCCGCCCAAGCAGCGCCCCTGGCTGGGGAGCCTGCTGGCGACGATCCTCTGGCTGGGCAGCGGCAGCCTAGTGGCAATGGCGGGCTGCACGGCCTTCTGGCTGATTGTGAATCCGGGGCGGGTGAGTTGGCTGGGCTGGGCGCTGCCGGAGTGGAACCGGGAAGCCTTTATCCGCGACGATACGCCGCGAAGCTGGGGCGCAATCCAGGCAGAAGCCGCCCAGCAAAACCGGACGCTGGGCACGCCGCTGATGCGGTCGGTTGGTCGGGGAGCATCGGCTGGAAAGGCAACCGTGGTGCTGGTGCCTGTGCTGGCTGCCCAGCCCCGCTGCGCTGCCGGGGCAGACGCTTGTCTGCATCTGGTCGAACTGCGGGCCTATCACCTGGAAACGCCGCTGGGCAAGGCAGAAAGGTTGAGCAGCGACACTCGGCTGCAACTGGGCGATCGCCTTCCGGTGGCCGGCCCAAGGGAGTTTGGCGTGGTGTCGCTGCTGCCGGGGGGCGCTCCGGCGGGGCAGGGTTCGACCCGTCGCCTGCCCCTGCAACAGGTCGAGCCGATTGAAGGGGATGCGCCCAAACCCGACGGCTGGTTTTCCCTCAGCGGGCAGCAGCGACGGGGTAGTCAGGCGATCGCCTATGGGCAAATTGGCTATTACGATGCGGCTCAGCGACGGCTGCGGCTGCTGATTTCCTGGAGTAGCCTGGTTCGCCGCCCCCGCTGGCAGGCGGTCACAGGCGATGACCCGCCAGAACTAGTGGTTGACCAGACCGTGGGGCTGGAGCCTCAATTTACGGTTTATCAGGTGAAACCGGCCGAGGGCGGCATCGTGCGGCTGGAGGCGATCGCCCTAGAACAGCCCCCCTTCGCCAGTCAGAGCTTGGAGAACGCGCTGTTTCTCGCCCGCAACGGCCTGTGGAGCCACGCCCGCGCCTGGATGGAGGGCTATAAAAAACGCAATCCCAAAACCTGGACTGCGGCCGCCCAGGCCCAGCTTGACCTGATTGCGCTGCACGCCGCCGCTACCCGCGCCCAGGCCGAGCGCGATCGCGCCAGCCCCAGTCAGCGCCTCGCCACGTTGATCATCGACAGCCGATGGGAAGCGGCGATCGCCCTGCTGCAAACCGCCCTGCGCGACGGGGCCGATTTGCGGACGCTGATTGGCGGCGATGCAAACCGCTGGCGGCAGCGGGCCGAGGCGATGCTGCGGGTGGATGCCGACCACACCGATGCCCAGTTTATCGGCGGGCTGGTGGTGATGCTGCGGCAGGGACGCGACGAGGCGATCGCCTGGCTTCAGACCCAGAACCGCGCCCCGATTCCCAAAACGCCAGCTTCGCCGCTGCACCCGCGCACCCAAGCGGTTCTGCGCCGCCTCGACCAGTTGCCTTTGCACAGTCAGGCCCTCTACCCCAGCCGCCTGATCGGCACTGCCACGCCCCTGGCCAGCCCCCGCCCCAGCGACTGGGACACGCCCGATGGCTCTGCCCTGCCAACGCTGCCCGATGGTGAGGTGTGGTATCGCATCTCGCTGACCCGCTATCACGACGGCACGACCTGGCAGCACACCCCATTTTCTCAGTTGTCCAGCCGCCTGACTCCGGGTTTTCTGTGGAACCAACTCGGACTGGGGGATTCGCAAAGCGCTGCCCACGGGAATCGCCCCACGCTCCAGTACACCACCTGGAACCCGCAGGCCCAGATGCAGTCCCATCCGCTCACCGTGCGAGCGCTGCGGCTCCAGGGCAGCGCTATTCAACTGCTGGCCAGCGGCCAACCCCTGGGAGACTCCCTAGCCAATCGCCCCCATCTCGTCCTGTCGGATGCCGCACTCAACTGGGAACTGCCCACCGACAGCACTTCCCTGGCTGCCCTCCAACTCCAACAGCCGCAGCAGGGTAGTGCTATCTTGCGAACCCTTGCCATCGAGCTACGCCGCGCCCGACCGAACCTGCCGCTGCCGCCTGCCGACGACCCAGAGGCGCTGGCCCAAGCCTTCGGCTCCTGGAGCGTGCAGCTTGCTGACCTGACGGGCGATTCCCGCAGGGATCACTCGAATCGCCAGATGGAGGTGATTCTGGCGCTGCATCCTGACCTGCTCGATCCGCCCCCTGCCGAACCCGCACCGGAGTCGGACGATCTGGAATTGCTTGGCGCGTCGCCTAGCCCCCCTGCCCCATCCAGTGCCCCACCGGATGCCCCGCTCCGCACGCTGATCTTTTCTGCCAGCGGCAGCCTGGTCTACAACGAACTGACGACGAATACGCAACTAGTGGCGATCGCCCGCATGGAAGGGGAGACAGCGCCCGTCCTAGTAATCACGCAGGGCGATCGCGTTACACTGCGGCGGTGGCTTGCGTCTCCACAGCGCTTCGAGCCAATCGACTAAGCCAATCGACTAAGCCAAAACAACTAAGCAGAGGCGATCTGACAAGCTATCCAAAAATCACCAATCCAAAATCCAAAATCCAAAATCAATACTACCGAGCGTCTTCATTGATCGGCGCAATATATTGCCGATTGGCACGGACGTAGCACGTTCCCAGGGTTTGCCCCGGCTGGGCAAAGGTGAGCGCATCCGTACCGCGCACCCGCAGCCAGGGAGCGCCATTCTGGAAGACGATCGCTTCATTTCGCACAAACTCGGCCGTCAGGATTGCCCCAGGCGCAATGCGCGATCGCACGGCTCCATTGGGACTGACGCGACAGTTCAGATAGGTCGGGTCTGGATCGACCACCAGCCAGCGACGGTTGTAGTAATTGCCTCGGTTTCCCTGCATGATGGCAGTCGTGTAATCGCCGCTGCGGTTTGGCATGGGAACTTCGGCCATTTGGGCGATCGCAGGCATCGAAAAACCCATAGACAGACCCATTACCAGCCCTGTTCCCAAGACCAGTCGTAATTCATTCAGTTTCAGATTCATCATAGCGTTCAAAATTTGACTCAAAGTGACTCAACAGGATATATTCAAACCATTCAGCAACGTGTGTTAATCAGTGTGTGCTGAAGTCTGCGCTTTGAGTAGCTTCATTCCCGCTCAAAAAGATTCCTGAGAGTCAGGCGATCGCTGTGCCAGAACCCAGATCGGCTGGCGCTGGGGGGATGGCGTTAGTCTGACTCGCCGTACCAAATGGCTTCTACTTGGCGGGCGATCGCCTCTGCCTCTGCCCGTCCCTGCCCTGGCTGTAAGCACACGGTGACATGGCCCAGCTTGCGCCCCGGCCGCGATTCAGATTTGCCATACCAATACACCTGAGCCTGGGGAATTGCGGCAAGCTGCTGGCGCAGAGCGGCGTAGTCAGACTCAGTAGTTTCAAAGCCCAGCAGGTTGACCATCACCGCGCCCGCGCAGGTAAGCGCCGTAGACCCCAGCGGCAGCCCTGCCACGGCCCGCAGATGTTGTTCAAATTGCGAGGTAGCACAGGCATCGAGGGTGTAGTGCCCGGAATTGTGAACCCGGGGCGCAATTTCGTTGACCAGCACGCGCCCGTCGGTCGTCAGAAATAGCTCAATGCCCAGCACACCGACATAATCTAGGGCAGTGAGGATTTGGCGGGCGATCGCCCCCACCTGCTCCGTCACGCTCTCAGAAAACTCGTTCAGCGCATACACCCGGCGGCAGACCTGCTGTTCTTGCTGCGACTCTACCACTGGATACAGCGCGATTTCGTGCGATTCATGAAGCGATCCCTGGGGGAATCGCCCCCGCGCCGCCATCACCGCCAGCTCTCGCTCAAACGGCACAAACGCTTCCACAAGCCACGACTGTCCCGGCTTTTGCAAGACTGCTTCCAGTTCTGCCTGGGTTTTGCAAACAAACGTGCCGTAGCCATCATAGCCATGTCGCCGCGCCTTCAGCACCACCGGAAACCCAAAGCTCGCATCCAACTCGGACACGCTGGTGATTGCCTGAAAGCGGGGCGTAGGAACGTGGATGGACTGATAAAAAGAACGCTGATCGAACTTGTCGAGGATGGGAGCGATCGCCCCTAACGACGGCGCAAAGATTACACCTTGAGAGGCGATCGCGCTTAGACCCACCAGATCCACAAATTCATTCTCAAACGTGATTACGTCACACTGCTGGGCCAGTTGCGCCGTTGCCGATGCATCTTCCACCTGCGCCAAGACAACACCGTCTGCAATGCCAACGGCCGGATCATCCCGACTCGGCGTTTGCACGATGAGATGCAGCCCCAGTTTCTTGGCCGCCGCGCCCATCATCCAGGCAAGCTGCCCGCCGCCAATCACCCCCACCCGCTTCACATCGCTCCCTGCCATTCCTGTCTATCGCCACCACAGCATTCTGTCTGCATCAGTATAGCGATTGCCCAAAACCCTCGAAAAACCTAAAGCACGATTCCCGAAAGGATTGCTTCGCGAATCGCCCCTGCCGCCCCTGCAATGCGAAGCGACCTCTCAGAACAAGCCAGAAAGTCCTTAGGAGGGGGTGTGGGGGACGCTTCGTCCCCTGCAAAGGGGGTTTGGGGGATATCCCCCAAGGCTTGCTGGCTCGGCGATCAAATTCCTCAAAACTGTCCTGAATCGCATCAACTCTGTGCGTAGGCCTCTGACAGGGCTAGTACTTCACCTGCGCTTTTGGAATTTCCGCAAACCTAGAAACTTATGTGAAGCCCAGTACGTCCGATAGACAAGTTTCGTCGATGCTGCCCTGAGCCATCCAGAGATCGGTATGATGGATGGTTTCTTCAGGAGGCGGTTCGATTCTCAATTCTTTGAGATTTTCCTAGCTAAATCTGATCGCATTGCGCCAAACCTGATTAATATCGGTTTTGGTCGATTGCGATGGAGGTTTGTGCGACTAAGCTGCATCTGCCCCAACTCCCCAATCGGTGTTTTAAGAGGTTGATTGTGAGATTTTCTTGGTTATTGTCTGGTGTGCTGGGCGTTGCAGGGTCTCTCCTGATTGCCGTTTCTGCTGAAGCGGGCACGCTGCAATCCTGGCAGTTTAACTCGGCGGAAAACCGACTGGTCTTTACCACCGATGACGGCGTGCAGCCCAGGGCCCAACTCATTTCCGACCCGGTTCGCCTGGTCATTGATCTGCCAGGAATTACCCTCGGCCGCTCGACAACCCGCCAGAGTGGAACCGGCGGCATTCGGGAAATTCGCCTGGGGCAAGTAGACGCTCAAACCACGCGCATCGTGATTGAGCTAATGCCCGGTTATACCCTCGATCCGCAGCGGGTCTTGGTGCGCGGGGCCACGCCGACCGACTGGTCTGTGCAAATTCCTACGCCGCAGTTTGTCGGCGGGCCCGTGGCAGGCAGCCCTTCACCCACGCCCGGAACGCCGCTGCCCGCACCCAACCCTCCCGCGCCTGCACCTGCGCCTCCAGCAGCGGGCCCTGCTCAGATTGACGAGGTGCAAATTACCCAAGACGGCTTTTTTATTCGCACCAGCGGCGGCGTGCCTCGCCTGACGCTGCGCCGCAACAGCGACCCGCGAGATGTGCAGTTCGACATTGCCAATGCTCAGGTTTCGCCCCAGTTGACCAATCGCGATTTGCGACCGAACCATCGCGGCGTGGAGCGAATGCGGCTGGAACCCCAGCGAAACGGCGTTGTGCGGCTGTCGCTGCGCCTAGAGGGTCGCCGAAACGACCGCAACCGTCGCGGCTGGCAGGCCAGCGTCAGTGATTTTGGTGGGATTGTGCTGCTGCCCAGCCTCAATGCCAACAGCGGCGTGGTGGCGACCCGTCCATCCCAGCCTGCGCCGACCCCGCTTCCCCCTACAACTCCGCCTATCACCCCTCCCACCTCGCCCAGCCAGCCGCCGCGCCCCGGTCAGCCGCCCGTCAGCGGTCTTTCGACGGTGCAATCGGTGGAGTTGTCAAGCAATGGTCAGCAGCTACTCATCCGGGCGGATCAGCCGATTACCTACACCAGCGACTGGGATCGGGGGCGGATTTTCTATCGAATTACGATTCCTGATGCGCGGCTGGCAGAGCGGGTAATTGGTCCACAAATTACGGCGAACAGTACGATTCAGCAGGTGCGCCTGTTGCAGGAAGATGAGCGGACGGTGGCGATTTTGGTGCAGCCTGCCGCTGGCGTGGTGATTCGAGATGTGATCCAGCCGAGCGATCGCCTCTTGGCCCTGGAACTGCGCGGCGCTGCCCAGCCTCCCACCATACCCACACCCACCACCCCGCCACCCATCGTGACACCCCCTACTACCACCCTACCCCGCGTTCCCACCGGCCGCGTCGTGGTCGTGCTAGATGCGGGACATGGCGGTCGAGATCCGGGCGCAGTGGGCATTGGCGGCATCCGAGAAAAAGATATCGTTTTGTCCATTACAACCCAGGTGGCTCGTTTGCTAGAACAGCAGGGCGTACAGGTGGTCATGACTCGCACAGACGATCGAGAAATTGACCTGGAGCCGCGGGTGCAAATTGCTGAGCGGGCGCGGGCGAATATTTTCGTCAGCATTCACGCCAACGCGATTAGCATGGATCGCCCCGATGTCAACGGGATTGAAACCTACTATGCCTCTGAAGCGGGGGCACGGCTGGGCCGCGTGATTCACGACAGCATGGTTCGCAATACGGGCTTGAACGATCGCGGCTTGCGGAGCGCCCGGTTCTACGTGATTCGCAACACCTCAATGCCCGCAGTATTGCTGGAAACGGGGTTTGTAACCGGAGCGCAGGATGCAGCGTTTTTGGGCAGCGCTCAGGGACAACAACGCATGGCATTTGCGATCGCACAGGGTATCCTGCAATATATTCAGCAAAACTTCTAAACATTTCGTTTGCGCCTGTGTCTAACTCTGCCTCGTTCTCAGACTCGGTTAATCGCGCCTCAGACCCGCTTTCCCTTGAACCAAACGGGACATTTTGCGAATCCGGCCTCTTGACAACAGGCGATGCCCAGGCCCCCATCGGGGTGTTTGATAGCGGCGTGGGCGGGCTGACGGTGCTGCGGGAAATCCAGCGCCAGCTTCCGAATGAATCGGTGCTGTATTTTGGTGACACGGCGCGGCTGCCCTATGGAACCCGCTCGGAGGGAGAACTGCTGCAATTTGTGCGGGAGATCTTGACCTGGATGACTCAGCAGCGGGTGAAGATGGTGGTGGTAGCCTGCAATACCAGTTCTGCCAAGGCGCTGGACGTGGTGCGGGCCGAGTTTCCGATGCCAATTTTGGGCGTGATTTTGCCGGGGGCGCGGGCGGCCGTGCAGCGGGGACGGCGGATTGGGGTGATTGCCACGCCGTTTACGGCGGCTAGTGATGCCTATCGACGGGCGATTCACGAAATTGACGAGGCGATCGCCGTTTGGCAGGTGGGCTGTCCGGAGTTTGTGCCGCTGATCGAGCAAAACCGGATTCAGGACCCCTACACTCGACAGGTGGCCCAGCGATATCTGGAGCCGCTGATCCAGGCACAAATCGATACGCTGGTGTTTGGCTGTACGCACTATCCGCATTTGAAACCCGTGCTGCGATCGCTCTTGCCGCCGACGGTGCAGTTTGTCGATCCGGCAGTGCATGTGGTGCGGGCGGCGGCGCGAGAGCTAGACCTGCTGGGGCTGCGAAATCTGTATGCCAATCGCACGGCTCGGTTTTGCGTCAGCGGCTGCCCAGAGAGCTTTGCTCAACTTTCGCAGCAGTGGCTCGGCTATTTGCCCATCACCGAGCGGGTGGACTTAACCGCTGTGACCCCTACAATCTCGACAGCAAGGGCGATTGCCCCTCTGGAAACCTTGGAGTGAGCGCCTAGCCGGGACTGGGGTGGGGCGATCGCCCCAGAATCCTTCTGCCAATTCTTCAACGAATTCTCCGGCATTCGCCGTTGGGGTGGGCCACCCTACGGTAAGCTGATAGTTGGCTCAAAACGCCTCAAATCTACGGCTTGCTTAACATTCCGCTGTTTTTGTATACACTTCTTTGCACATGATCGCCAGTCCTCCCCGCACCATCCGCATCGGTTCCCGCAAAAGTCAACTTGCCCTGGTGCAAACCCACTGGGTGCAGTCCGAACTACAAAAAGCCTTTCCGGGGCACACCTTTGAGGTTCACACCATGAGTACCCAAGGTGACAAGATTCTGGACGTGGCGCTGGCCAAGATTGGCGACAAGGGGCTGTTTACCAAAGAGCTAGAAGTGGGGATGCTGAACGGCGATATCGACTTTGCCGTGCATTCGCTCAAAGACTTGCCGACCCGGCTGCCAGAAGGGCTGATGCTGGGCTGCGTGACGGAGCGCGAAGACCCGGCCGATGCACTGGTGGTGCATGAAAAGCACAAGGACAAACAGCTTGACACCCTGCCAGAGGGCGCGGTGATTGGCACGTCGTCGCTGCGGCGGCTGGCGCAACTGCGACACCACTACCCCCACCTAGCGTTCAAAGACGTGCGGGGCAACCTGAACACGCGGCTGGCCAAGCTGGATGCGGGTGAATATGACGCGCTGATCCTGGCGGTGGCGGGGCTGAAGCGGCTGGGCATGGGCGATCGCATTCACCAGACCATTCCCAGCGATGTGTCGCTTCATGCGGTGGGGCAGGGCGCTCTGGGCATCGAATGCCGCACCGAAGACCCGGAAATTCTCGCGGTGCTGAAGGTACTGGAGCATACCCCCACTGCCCAGCGCTGCTATGCCGAACGCGCTTTTCTGCGAGAGCTAGAGGGCGGCTGTCAGGTTCCCATCGGGGTTCATACCGTCATCGAGGGCGACACGCTGACGCTGACCGGACTGGTGGCCAGCCTGGATGGACAAACGCTAATCAAAGATACGGTTTCGGGCGCACCCGAAACCGCCGAGCAGTTGGGCATCGACCTGGCCCATCGGCTCAAGGAGCAGGGCGCACAGGCCGTGCTAGACGAAATCTTTGCCACGATTCAGCGGGGTTAGAGGTTGAGTGACCGCATCGGTTAGGTGACCGCATTGGTTAGGTGACCGCATCGTCTGAACCTTCACTCCAAATCAGGAACTTCTCCAATTGGCGATGCATCTTCAGAGGTAGTGCGATCGCCCAGTTGTTCGTGCCTGCTTCTGTGCATAATTTCTGTACATAATCGTGCATAATTTCTGTGCATGAATTGAGGAGCGATCGCCCGATCTCCTCAAAACGAGTCTAGAAACAATCCCAGAGGCCATTATGGATAAAGGGCTGAGAACGGGTTTCGCTGGGTTGGGCGGTCTGCTGCTGCTGGGCATGGGCTGGCTCCACCAACAGGCGATCGCTACAGAGCGGGCCTTGACCTGGTTTGAGCGCTCGTCCGAGCAATTGTTTGAGTCATCATTTGAGTCATCTGAGCCATCTGAGTCATCTCTGGAATGGCATCCTTCAGGGCGACGGGCATCGAGATGGCGCGAAGTGTCTCAGCGTCGAGCCGACCGCTCGGACGAAGCGTTTGTAGACACGATGCTGGCTTCTCACAACCGCTATCGCACCGAGCTAAACCTGCCGCCGCTGCGATGGTCCGACCAACTGGCGCAGAATGCTCAGGGCTGGGCAGATGAACTGGCTGCGCGAGGCGGTCGCCGTCTAGAACATAGCCAGGGTACGGGCGAGGGCGAAAACCTGTGGATGGGCACGTCGGGCTACTTTTCCTATGACGACATGGTGACGGGCTGGGGCGATGAAAAGCGGTATTTCCGTCTGGGCACCTTTCCCAACGTCAGCACCACGGGCAACTGGGCGGATGTTGGCCACTACACCCAAATCATCTGGCGCAACACCACCCACGTCGGCTGTGCCCTCTCCACCGCTGGCGGCAACGACATCCTGGTTTGTCGCTATAGCCCGCCCGGAAATTACTCCGGCCGCCGTGTTTATTAGTCTTCTCCAAGGCTGCGATCGCCAAAAAACATCCCGCTGAGTAAGTCCTAAAATAATTACGAAAACGTTACCGAAACTTGCTAGGGTTTAGGTGTTGTGCGTCGCGCTAGAGGATGAACGCACAATCGAGACGTTCGGGAGACTCAGGGGGGTCACGATGCGAATTTTGTTTGTGGCGGCCGAAGCGGCCCCGGTGGCAAAAGCAGGCGGCATGGGCGATGTGGTGGGCGCACTGCCCAAAGTGCTGCGGCAAATGGGGCACGATGTTCGCATCTTTATGCCCTATTACGGTTTTCTGCCAGACAAAATGGAAATTCCCAAAAAGCCCGTCTGGTCTGGCACGGCAATGTTTCAGAATTTCAAAATTTTTGAGAGCAAGCTGCCCAGAACCGATGTCCCCGTTTACCTGTTTGGGCATCCCTCCTTTATGCCCCGCCGCATCTACTACGGAGAAGATGAGGACTGGCGGTTCACGCTGTTTGCCAATGCGGCTTCCGAGTTTGCCTGGAACTATTGGCGGCCGGACGTGATTCACTGCCACGACTGGCACGCGGGCATGATTCCCGTGTGGATGCACGAAACCGAAGACATCAAGACCGTTTTCACGATTCACAACCTGGCCTATCAGGGGCCGTGGCGCTGGCGACTGGAGCAGATGACCTGGTGCCCGTGGTATATGCAGGGGCACAACACGATGGCGGCGGCGGTGCAGTTTGCGGATATGGTGACGACGGTTTCGCCGACCTATGCCGAGCAAATCAAAACGCCGGAGTATGGCGAACAGCTAGAAGGGCTGCTGTCCTACATCAGCGGCAAGCTCGTGGGGATTCTCAACGGCATTGACCAAGGGCTGTTTGACCCGGAGCGCGATCGCCAGATTCCGCAAAACTTCACTGCCGATACCCTGGAAAACCGCCGCGAAAACAAAATTGCGCTGCAAGAAGAACTGGGGCTAGAGGTGAATTCCAAGGCCTTTTTGCTGGGCATGGTGACACGCCTGGTGGAACAGAAGGGGCTGGATCTGGTGATCCAAATGCTGGATCGGTTCATCTCCTATACGGACGGTCAGGTGGTGGTGCTGGGCACGGGCGATCGCTATTATGAAACCGAGCTATGGCATATTGCCTCGCGCCACCCTGGCCGCGTTGCCGTGTACCTGTTGCACAATGACACCCTAGCCCGCCGCATCTATGCAGGCACCGATGCCTTCTTGATGCCGTCACGATTTGAACCCTGCGGCATCAGCCAGATGATTGCTATGCGCTATGGCTCGATTCCCATCGTGCGGCGCACGGGCGGCCTAGTAGACACGGTGCAGCACCACGTCCCCTCAGAAAATGAAGGCACGGGCTACTGCTTTGACCGCTACGAGCCGCTAGATCTGTATACCTGCATGATCCGCGCTTGGGAAGGCTTCCAGTACAAAGACCAGTGGCGATCGCTCCAGCAGCGGGCTATGCGTCAGGATTTTGCCTGGGATCACTCAGCCCGCGAGTACGAGAAGATCTACCGCCGCATCAAGGGGTTGCCAGAGTCGGATGACGAGCCGCAGGCCGAAGCCGATGAAGCCGCTGCGACTTCGGAGCATCCAGCCCCCGACGCAGCAACTCCAGATGCAACTGCCGAAGCCTCTGCCAAGGAAAAGGTCGCCTAGCCGAATAGTGGGGGGTCTGTCTCATTCTCCCTGGAGCTATGCAACCAGATCCCCAAACCCTCGTCCTTTCTCGTCCTCTGTCCTTTCTCGTCCTCTATAGACTTGCTCCGACTGGCAGCCCAACCGCCTTAAACGCCGAGCGCACCACCTGTGTTGATCCCAAAGGAACCTTGCCATCGCGGGTCAATTCGCGGGCAGCCGTCACAATCACTGCCACTGCATCGTCGAACTGAGCTGTGGGCCAAAGCTTTTGCAGCGCACTAAACCAAATGTAGGCCGCTTTGTCGGTGCCAATCTCCATTGCAGCTAGGTAAAACGCCTTGTTGGGAATGCCGCTGTTGATATGCACACCAAAGTTATCTTCGGGGCCGCTGAAATAGTCGCGCATGTGGCCTGGCTGCGGGTCTTTGCCCAGCAGGTCGTTGTCGTAAGCTGTTCCTGGCTCCTTCATCGACCGCAGCGCCTCGCCATACAGCGTTGGCCCCATAATCTCATCGCCAATCAGCCAGTCGGCGGTGCTGGCGGTTTGCCCTTCGGCATATTGGGTAATGGCGGTGCCAAACACATCGGCAAAGTGTTCGTTTAGCGCCCCCGCTTGCCCCTTATATTCCAGATTGGCGGTGAACTGAATCACGCCGTGAGTTAGCTCGTGGGCGACCACATCCAGAGAGTTGGCAAAGCTGGTGAAGATTTTGCCATCGCCGTCGCCAAAGGTCATCTCGTCGCCATCCCAGAAGGCGTTGAGATAGCGCACGCCAAAGTGGACATTCAGGATCAAATCCATGCCCAGGTTGTCGATGGAGTTGCGTCCCATGACGGTCTGGAAATAGTCGCGGACGACCCCTGCGTAGTTGTGGATAGTCGTCACGTCGGCATCGCCCGTTTCTGGATCAGACTCGCCGCGTACCAGCTTGAGCCGCTGCTGCCAGGTTTGTTCGCAGTCATAAACGAGGCGATCGCCCTTCCCAACCGGAGCCGCGCCAGTAAAGGTCGCCATGCTGACGGCGGCGGCGGTGGCTTGCCGCTTTTCTCGCATCTTGCGGCTCTGCTGATAGCTGACGCGGGCATCGTCAACCCCTTTGCGGGCAAGATGCTCTGCAATCACCGGGGGAATAAAGGAACACCGACAGCCTGGACGACAAAGGTGACGCATAAAGACTCGCTCCTAATCCTAAATAATGAGCAGGACTTACCCAAGACACATTGAAACGGCGCTGAAGCAACGACAGCAAAACGGGGGTCTGATTTGCTACAGCTTATCTTTTTGGACTAGAGACACGCCTGCGTAGGCCCTGAGCAGTCATGTGACGGGTCGCTTGTACCTCAGTGGGAGATAGGTGTTCCTAAAACCCCCAGGTGCGCTTTGGCCCGATATCCAGGTGAATCACGTTCGGCATGTTGCTGTAGATGCCAATGCCGCCATTCCAGGACAGCATCACTGCATTGGCCACCTGACGGCCGCTCAGGCCCTGCACCTGCACATCGACCGCTTTGCCATAGAGGTGCTGGCTGTTGGTTGCCCCGCCCACTGCCGAGTTGACATCTGGCGGACGATACCAGGAATTGACCTGGAAGGGGCGGCCAATCTGGTTTCGCACCCGTTGCAGCTCCCGCGCCAGGGCCAGGATATTGTCGGCGATCGCCTTGGTAGCGGGAATTCGCGTTGCGTTCTTGGTTGCCTCGCCCCAGGTAAAGTTGCCGTTGGGAATAATCGGCTGGTCGGTGTAAAACGTGGAGGAATAGCCCGGCAGGCGAAATGGTTTACCCGTGTATTGGGGGGGTGGCGGCGGCGGGGGTGGCGGCGGCGGTGGGGGTGGCGGCGGCGGTGGGGGCGGCGGCGGAGTCGGTTGCGGTCTGGGATAAACGACTCTGCCTGCCTGCTCGACTCGCGCATGTTGGTCAAATACATACCAGGTGTTAAACCCGTAGATATTGTCTTTGACGTATTTGAGGGCAAACTTGATGTGTGAGTTGAATGATCCCTGGGCATCGGCAAAGGCATAGTTGTCGATCACTAGCAGCGTCCCTGGAATGGCAGGGGCCTGTTCGTTGGGCGCAAGCTGCGACGACTGCACCGGGCGACGTTTGAACAGCGTATTTTGCGTAATTCGCAGGATAAACGCATTGGGATCTTCAGGCGGATACACCACGTCGTCATCAAAGGTGACAAAGGCGTGCTGATTGAACACGAACCAGGTGCTTAGCCCGTTGATAAAATCAGCGCGATCGCGAATGGCAAACTTAATGTGGTTGTTAAATTCGCCCTGCGCGTCGGCGAAGGCGTAGGAATGCAGGTTGAGCGTCCGTCCCCGCTGGATCGAGACTCGTTCTGAAGGAGACAATACAGATGAATCGACCGGGCGGCGCTTCAGGATCGTATTTTGATTAATCCAGAGGATCGGTATGCTCTCTTGGTCTTCGTGCGGGTAGACCACGACCCCGTTGGCTTCGACTTGGGCATCCAGACTCGACACAAACCAGGTGTTGAATCCATTGATGGTTCGGTTTTGCAACGCGAACTTTATATGTCCGTTGAAGGAGCCGTTGATATTGGCGTAGGCGTAGGAATGTAGTGGGTAGGTGTTGCCAGAGGCGATCGCCACCATTTCATTGGGCTGCAACAGAGAAGTCGGCTCGGGCCGCAGCTTAAACACGGTTGCTGTTTTCACACGCAGAATCAGTTGTACCATCGGCAACACCCAAATCTAACTCGCTCAAAGCGCTCTAAAGCAAGCGCTGAAAATAGACCTACTCATGATAGGTGCTTTTGTAGCTTTTGCAGCTTTGGGCATCGCCCTGCTGTTTTAGAGCAACTGGCTATCAACTACATGGCAACCCTGAGCGATCCCAGACAGGCTTGTCTAAATCGATTTTTGGAAGCGTAGAAGACCCGCGCAGCCCACCTCTGGACGTAGAAACCCATTCCATAAATTAATCAGGGCTGCTATAATCTATGATTGTCTGTAAAAATTGACTTTGCAGTGCTCGATGCAGCCTTGCCGGTGTAGCTCAGTGGTAGAGCACTCGATTCGTAATCGAGCGGCCGTGAGTTCAAATCTCATCACCGGCTTTCACGCCAAAGCCATTAAAGATCGGTAACTCTAGGGTTTCTACTTCCCAAAGACGGCTTCTGGAAAGATAGACCAGTTCTGAAGAGAAAACTCCAGTTCTCATATGGACGGGGTTGATAGGCTGTGTTTATACGCCATTCGTCCACTAAAGCAGCGAGGGATGGATCTCGGCGGCCCGCTGCAACAGCTTGCGATACTCGCGGTTGCTGACGATGTAGGCTCCAAAGCGGGCCAGGTGGGGGTTCATCATTTGTGCGTCGAAGAGAACAAACTGGCGATCGCGCAATCGCTCCACCAGCTTCACCATCGCCACCTTCGACCCGTCGGGAATTCGATAAAACATCGACTCGCCAATAAACGCACCGCCGACAATAATCCCCAAAATGCCGCCCGCCAACTCATCGCCCTGCCAGGTTTCAAAGCTGTGAGCATAGCCCGCGCGATGGAGTTCCTGATAAATCACCTTCAGTTCGCCAGAGATCCAGGTGGTGTCGCGGTCGGCGCAGCCCTCTACAACTTCTGAAAAGGCGCGATCGATCGCCACCGAAAAGCGGTTTTGGTTTAGCACCCGCTGGAGCGATCGCGGATAGCGAAACCGATCATCCAGCGGGATCAGCGTCCGCTGTTGGCTGGAATACCAACCCAGCGAGTCACCTGTATCTTCTGCCATCAAGAAATATCCCTGGGCATAGCGCTGGACGATCGCCTCAATGTCATACTGATACCAGGTCATACCCTCATCCTACGGAACAGACTGCGAAATCGCTGAGTCAGGCGCGAAGTTGTTGCAAACGCGAATCTCAAACAGGAATTTCAAACGCGACGTTATTTCAAGCTTGTCTCAAATTCGTCTCAAAAACTTGTCTCAAAAATTTGTCTCAAAGTTGCCTCAGACTCGAAGTTGCCTCAGAATTGCTTATGGCTGAACCGATCCCAGCAATTACCCTGCCCGTGGCGACCCATCCCCAGCAGGAGGGCGAATGGCTCCAGGCGGCGCTGCACCGATGGCTCGACGAAGAGTTTATCCCCGAAGCAGTGAATGCAGAGATTGCCCGACGGGCGGCGCAGGTGTTTGTGCGACATCGCATGGAAGGGGAAACAGATTTGGGGTCGCTGGTAATTGCCCTAGTGACGGAAATGCAGGCGTTTGACTTTTCCCGCAGTTTTTTTAGCGAGTTTGCCGTAGCCAATGCGGTCAGCGATTTGCTGCTAGACAGCCTGGGGGTTGATCGCTGCTGCGGCGGTTGAGTAGGGCGCAGGCTGGACGCAGGCTCAATGCAGGCTTAGTGCAGACTTTCTGACCAGTTTTAAGGATTCCTTAAAATTGCGCGGGCGATCGCCCTCAATCTGTTTCGACCAATTTGGTAAGATTGGCCTGAAGATTAACCGCGAAAAATTCATGGCCTCCATGATTCAGGACACCCCAGCGCTAGATAGCAAGCTGCTTCAGACCGATGTCAAGCTCGGTCGCGTGCTGCTGGTGGAAGACGAAGAACTCATTCGTGAGACGATTAAGCTCGCCCTCAGCGACGAAGGCTACGACGTACTCGTGGCAGAGGACGGGCGGGCCGCGCTGGATATCATGACTCGCGCCGACGACAGCGAGTATGCCGAGTTTGAGATTGACCTGATTATTTTGGACTTAATGTTGCCCTACGTGAACGGATTGGATCTGTGCCGTCTGATCCGCCACAACGGCAGCACTGTACCGATTCTCATCCTTAGCGCCAAAGGCAGCGAAACCGATCGCGTGGTTGGGCTAGAAGTGGGCGCAGACGACTATCTCACCAAGCCCTTTGGAATGCGGGAACTGATTGCTCGCTGTCGAGCGCTGCTGCGTCGCCATCGCCAGGCCCAGCCCCAGATTGGGGATGCAAACCTGAGGTTTCAAGACATTACCTTGTTTCCGCAGGAGTGTCGCGTGACGGTGCGGGGTGAAGCCATCAACCTCTCGCCCAAAGAGTTCCGTATCCTGGAACTGTTCATGACCCATCCCCGGCGCGTGTGGTCGCGAGAGCAGCTCATCGAAAAGGTGTGGGGGCCTGATTTCATGGGCGACAGCAAGACGGTGGATGTCCACATTCGCTGGCTGCGCGAAAAGCTAGAGCTAGACCCCAGCCACCCCGAATATCTGACCACGGTGCGCGGGTTTGGCTATCGCTTTGGCTAAGCGCCCTCGGGCGGCTGATTGGGGACTTCAAGAGGTACTCTCAAAGGATCTGCGGTGGGTATTCTCGATTTCTTGCTGGGGCTGCTCATTGGTTTGGGGCTACTGTGCTGGCAGCAGGTTCGCCAACGCCAGCGCCTCACCCGACTGCTCCGGGAACTGCGGGCCGCAGACGTAGAGACCTCTCCCTTTTCGGCCACATCTCAGCTCGCCCTGACGGTGGCCCGGCAGCAGCGCATCCAGCAGCAGCTAGAGTCAGAGGTTGCGACCTATCGGTCTATTTTAGAAGCAGCCCCCGTTGGCTATCTCCAACTTGATGACGAAAACCGCCTGATTTGGTGCAACCCGGAAGCGCGATCGCTCTTAGACCTCACCCCCGCACCGCCGAACCAGTCCGAAGGTCCTCGCCTACTACTGGAACTGGTGCGCTCCTACGAGCTAGACGACCTCGTGGAGCAAGCCCGCAATTCCAAAACGCTGTGCCAGAAAGACTGGGTGTTTTATCCGGTCAGCCCAGATGTGTTGCAGCTTACCCGACAGCGCTCTTACGTGCTGCGGGGCTATGCGGTTCCCATGCCCAAGCAGCATGTCGGCGTGTTTTTGGAAAGCCGTCAAGAAGCGGTGCAGCTCAGGCAGCAGCTTGATCGCTGGGCTTCCGACGTCGCCCACGAGCTAAAAACCCCCCTCACCTCTATCCGACTGATTGCCGAAACACTGCAAACTCGACTCGATCCAGCGCTACGGGGCTGGGTCAATCGGCTAATTGGAGAATCGATCCGGCTCAGCGACTTGGTGCAAGACTTGCTAGACCTGGCGCTGATCGACCGCGAATCGTCTCAATGCCTGCATCTGAGACAGGTCAATCTGCCCGACTTGGTGCAGGCGGCCTGGCTCAATCTGGAGCCGTTGTCTCGCAAAAAGCAGGTGCAGTTGAGCTATCAGGGACCAGAGTCTTTGCCAGTGCATCTCGATGAGGCCCGAATTTATCGCGTGCTGATGAACCTGCTAGACAACAGCATTAAATACAGTCCGCCCTGGGAAACGGTCACGGTGCGAATCAGCACAGGACTTGCAGAGGAATCTACTCACAGCAGTTCTGCAACCGGCGTTTGGCTGGAAGTGTTTGACGCAGGAACCGGATTTGCAGAGCAAGACTTGCCCCATGTGTTTGAGCGGTTCTATCGGGCCGACCCAGCGCGATCGCGCTTGCCGCCCAACCGCTCTGCCAGTTCCGAAGCGTCGAATGCATCTCATTCAAATCCATCTCATTCGAGTGAAGCCGAGCCATACCACCGCACCAGCAGTGGTCTGGGTCTGGCAATTGTTCGGCAAATCGTGGAAGCCCATCAAGGCATGGTGCTGGCCAGCAACCATCCAGAAACAGGCGGCGCGTGGCTGCGGATTTGGCTACCGCAGGATGGGCTAAAACCGGAGCCTCACAAACAGCCACCGGACGGGCTGGAAAGCAAGCTCTATGAAGAGCCAAGGGCTGATGTGGGTTCTGCAAGCCTCCTAGAGTAGAACAGCGTAGAACAGCGCTGGATTTTGCTCTGCCAGCATGAAGTGATTGCATCCTTGTTTTACATATTTCATAGGGGTTGTCTAGGTTCATCCAAAAGGTGCTCGCGCAATTCACTTGCCGTCAGTTCACAAAATCGACGGGCAGAGCGCCTGAGAACTGATGAGAACTATATTGGGGCGATCGCCTGAACGTACCCTAAACACCTGCTGAGAAGCGTCTGAAAAGCTGCTGAGGACCTTCTCAAATCCCAGATTTCATTTGAGCGCCCCAGGCTATTGCTCTTGCATCAGGCGCAGATAGTTTTGCTGAAGCTGGAAGTGGTTTGCCGACAGGTTTTCGGTTAGGTCGCGCTCCACGTCACAAATCTGCTGCCAAAACGCGGCCGAGCGCCGCCCCGCCACTGCCTCTCGCCACAACATTTCCAGCAGATTAGCCATTCCCGGGTTTACCTGGGCAATTTGGACTTTCAGTTGGTCAAACGCATCATTGGCCGCTGCATGAGTTTGTAAATCTTGCAGCAGGGCAATGCATTCCGCCAAGGCTTGCGTCATCGAGTCGGAAGAAGCATGAGTCATGGGGGCTGTGAATTATTGCTTACGAGTTTTACAATTTCGTAACATTTACTTCATTATGGGGGTGGGCAATCGGGATTCGCAACCCGCAGATTTTTCAGGTTTGCCCATCCGCACGACAGCTACATCCCAAAACGCTATTTGGGTTATGGTTGAAAACACGCGGGTATAACGCTTTCTTGGGCTTCCGCCGTCCTCACTGTCAAGATACTTTCATCAGCAAACAGCTTCATGGGCAAGCAGCGCGTTCTCTCTGGCATTCAGCCAACTGGTGAGTTGCACTTGGGCAACTACCTCGGTGCCATTCGCAACTGGGTCGAAATTCAGGAAGACTACGACAGCTATCTATTTATGGCGGATTTGCACGCCATTACTGTGCCCCACGATCCTACACGACTGGCCGAAAGCACCTACAAAGTCGCCGCCTCTTACCTCGCCAGCGGCATCAGTCTGGAACACGCCACCATTTTTGTGCAGTCCCACGTCCCTGCCCATGCAGAACTAGCCTGGCTGTTGATGTGCATTACGCCGCTGAACTGGCTGGAAGACATGATCCAGTTCAAAGAAAAGGCCGTGAAACAGGGCGAAAACGTCGGCGCAGGCCTGCTCAGCTATCCCGTGCTGCAAGCGGCAGATATCCTGTTATACGAACCCGACAAAGTGCCCGTTGGCGAAGACCAAAAGCAGCATCTGGAACTCACCCGCGACATTGCCGCCCGACTCAACTACCAGTTTGGCAGCGAAGACGCGCCAGTCCTGAAGTTGCCCACGCCGATGATTCGCGCTGAGGGCGCACGGGTGATGAGCCTGACCGACGGCACGAAAAAGATGTCAAAATCTGACCCGTCAGAGTTGAGCCGAATTAACCTGCTGGATTCGCCCGAAGAGATTCAGCGCAAGATCAAGCGCTGCAAAACTGACCCAATTCGCGGATTGGAATTCGACAATCCTGAACGCCCGGAATGCACCAACCTGCTGACGCTTTACATGATCCTGTCGGGCAAGACGAAGGACGAAGTGGCGAAGGAATGTGCCGAGATGGGCTGGGGTCAGTTCAAACCGCTGCTGACGGAGGTCATGATTTCTGCGCTGAAGCCGATTCAGGATCGCTATCACGAGATTATGGGCGAACCGGGCTATTTGCAGCAGGTTTTGCATGAGGGCAAAGAAAAGGCAGAGGCGATCGCCAACATCACGCTAACTAAAGTGAAAAAGGCGCTGGGATACGCTTTGCCCGTTTGAAGGGGTCAGGGAGATTGCTCCGCAGCGCTTGCGCGAACAGGGGTCAGGCTATGAATCTTGATCATCCTTAGCTAAATTGCCCCTGAAATCTCGATGCCCCAAATTGTTAGAATCCGCTGATTATGGTTACCTCTTCATCTCTGCCTGCTGAACCCCGATCTGTGGCTCCTTCAACCCGCCTGCAAGCGGCTGCCGGGTCTGGCGAATTTTTGATCACTGCTGAGGTGATGCCGCCGAAAGGCTGCGACCCAACACACATGCTGCAAATGGCGCATTTGCTCAAGGACTGGGTGCATGGGGTCAACATTACCGATGGCAGTCGGGCGGTGCTGCGGATGTCGTCGCTGGTGGCGGCGGCGCTGCTGCTGCGGGAGGGCATCGAGCCGATTTATCAGGTGGCCTGCCGCGATCGCAATCGAATTGGGCTTCAGGCAGACCTGATGGGGGCGCAGGCGCTGGGCATTCGCAATGTGCTGGCGCTGACAGGCGACCCGATCAAGGCGGGCGACCATCCCGATGCCAAGCCCGTGTTTGACCTGGAATCGGTGCGGCTGCTGCGATTGATCGGCAACCTGAATGCGGGGCTGGATATTAACGAGAAGCCGCTGACGGATGGGGCGACCAGCTTTTTTGCTGGGGCAGCGGTCGATCCGCAGTGCCCAAGCTGGTCGGGACTCCAGCGCCGATTTGAGCGGAAGGTTGAGGCGGGGGCGCAGTTTTTCCAGAGTCAGTTGATTACCGATTTTGACCGTCTGGACAAGTTCATGCACCAGATTGCGGCCAACTGCAACCGACCGATTCTGGCAGGCATTTTTTTGCTGAAGTCTGCCAAAAACGCCCAGTTTATTAACAAAAACGTGCCCGGTGCCCAGATTCCCCAACACATTATCGATCGCCTGGAAAAAGCACCCCATCCGCTAGAAGAAGGCGTGGCGATTGCCGCTGAGCAGGTGCAGATGGCGCGGCAACTCTGCCAGGGCGTTCACATGATGGCGGTGAAGCGGGAAGACCTAATTCCAGAGATTTTGGCGCGGGCGGGATTGGGAAAAGTATCAGCGGTCAAAAGTTAGGCCGCTCTAGCAAAAATACCAGCCTCACCTGCCACGCTTCTCCCTCGCGCTCCAGCACGATTTGCCGCAGAAATTCGCGGAAATAGGCGCGGCGCTCAGACTCCGACAGGTCGAGCCAGAACTGCGGCAGGGAAATGACCTGGGCGATCGCCCTCAGGTTTGCCGGGGGCAATTGGTCAATTTGGGTTTGCAGGCGGGCAATTTCAGTTCGCAGGGTGTAGGCGCGGAGGTCGGCGGTTTGCTGATCTAGAACACCCTGCTGCACCAGATCGGGCAGTTGAACCAGCCAGGTTTGGCGCGTGTGGATCTGGGCGGCGATCGCCCGCTGCATCTGCTCCACATCGGGCAGGGGGGTGCTTGAAACCAAGCGCGGCAGGTCGGCGCAAATGCGCTCGAAGGTGGCGTGCAGCACGGACTCGTAGGCGATCGCCCCACATTTTTTAGCGCGGGGACAGGCCGCAGGGCGCAGGTAGAGATAACTCCGCGACTGGCGGGGGCGCGTCACGCTGCACACCCGCAAAGCCGACTGGCACTCGCCGCAAGTGACCAGCCCAGAGAGCGATCGCGGGGCACTGGCAGCACGGGGCGGCAGCTTGCGATTTCGCCGCAAAATGCGATCCACTTGGGCCGCCTCCGCCCTGGGCAAGATCGCCGGATGCGTATCGGGCACCACTTCGCCTGTGTGATACTCCAAATCGCCACGATAGACCGGGCTGGTAAGCCAGCGCTTGCCCGTGGAGCTAGAAATTTTCTTGTTGTATTTCTGCTGCAAATAGCGGATGCTGCCGCGTAGCGAACCATAGAGCAAAAAATGGTCGAAGAAGTCCTTGACCACCGGGGCCGTCGTCCGATCCAGCACGTAGCGATCCTTGCCCCGCCGATAGCCATAGGGCGCTTTTCCTGGCGGCGGCTGGGCCTGGATGCGGTTGCGGGCGTGGCCCTGCTGAATGCGCTGGCGATGCTGGGCAGACTGGAGCGTTTGAAACTGCTGCAACAGTTCCGCAGGCGAGGGTGCAGGAGCTTGGGGATCAGTGCCTGCAATTCGTAGCGGAATATGGAGCGCCTCTAGCTCAGCTAGGCGATCGCCCACCTCCGCCACCGACTCGCCCAAATCCGATAGCTGACGAACCAGCACTGCGTCCGGCGGGTTTTGCTGGCAATCCTGCACAAGCTGTTGCCACTGCGGTCGACGGGCAGTGCCGGGGGTGATGCTGTTTTCCCTGCGATTTGTCAAAGGATTCGAGGCAGGATGATCCGTCGCAGCATCCAATCCTGTGTAATCCTGGTAGACTCGATCTGCGATCGCCCACCACTCAGAACCACCAGCGCAATCATTAAGGGAAACCTTAAGTGATGCATTGAGTACAGTCTCGAACCTCGGATCAGCGTAAGAATAAGCGATGATTTTCATGGTGTTTTTCCTAGCACCATTAAAAACCTCCTAAAATTATCGAATAATCCAGCCAGGACACGCCATGAGTTCCATCCTCCACTCGTCGGATGATGCCTTCAGCACCGGCACCGCCACAGAAGATCGAGACGATCAGCCCCTTTCAGCTACGGATCTGTTTCTTCGCCATCGGCTGAAGCTAGTTGAAGAACTGTGGGAGTCAGTGCTTCAGCAAGAGTGTGGGCAGCAGTTGGTAGACCTATTGCAGCAACTGCGCTTGGTCTGCTCCCCTGAAGGACAAGCCCCCGAAGAGGGGGAGGCGATCGCCCTGGCAGTCATCGAAAAGCTAGATCTCAACGATGCCATTCGGGCCGCCCGCGCCTTTGCGCTTTACTTCCAGTTGATTAACATCGTCGAACAGCACTACGAACAGCGCGGACAGCAGCAGCAGTATCGCGCCTCCTATGAGGTCGCCACAGCGTCCGAAGAAAGCCACTCCGAGTCTGATACCCAAACTGCGGGACTTAGTGCTGACATGCTAGAGCGCAGCTTGCGAGAGGAAACCGCCCTGCGCCGAGAAATGAGTACGTTCCGGGGGCTGTTTCCCAAGCTGGCCAGCCTCAACGTGCCGCCCCGCCAGATCCAAAATCTGATCGACAACCTCGACATTCGCCTAGTTTTCACTGCCCACCCGACAGAAATCGTCCGCCACACCATCCGCGACAAACAGCGCCGCATCGCCAAAATCCTACGCCAGCTCGACACCGCCGAAGACAGTATGCAGATGCTGGGGTTGTCCTCATCCTGGGAAACGGAAACGCTGCGGGAACAACTGACCGAAGAAATTCGCCTGTGGTGGCGCACCGACGAACTGCACCAGTTCAAACCAACAGTGCTGGATGAAGTAGACTACGCGCTGCACTACTTCCAGGAAGTCCTGTTTGATGTGATTCCACACCTTTACTACCGCTTCCGCTCGGCGCTGGAAGCGACCTTTCCAGGGCTACACCCGCCCCGCTACAACTTCTGCAAGTTTGGCTCTTGGGTGGGGTCTGACCGGGATGGCAACCCGTCCGTCACCCCGGAAATCACCTGGAAAACCGCCTGCTATCAGCGCAACCTAGTGCTGGCAAAATACATTCAGTCGGTGAAGCACCTGATCAACCTGCTGAGCCTGTCGCTGCACTGGAGCGATGTCTTGCCTGACCTGCTAGAGTCGCTAGAGCAAGACCAAGCGCAGATGCCCGAAGTCTACGAACAGCTTGCCATCCGCTATCGACAGGAACCCTATCGCCTGAAACTGAGCTACATCCAGAAGCGACTGGAAAATACCTGTGAGCGCAGCCGCAAGCTCTACAACGGCGACTATTTCAACGACGAGTCTCCGGACTACAACCCGGCAACGCTCTATCGCTCTGGTGATGAGTTTCTGGCAGACTTGCAACTGATTCGCAGAAATCTGGAGGAAACGGGCCTGACCTGCCGCGATTTGGAGAATCTGATTTGTCAGGTGGAAATCTACGGCTTTAACCTGGCCCACCTGGATATTCGCCAGGAAAGCAGCCGCCACTCGGATGCGATCGCCGAAATCGCGGAATACCTGCAAATTCTGCCCAAGTCTTACCACGAGATGACGGAGGAAGAGCGATCGCACTGGCTGGCCACCGAGCTAAAAACCCGTCGCCCGCTAATCCCGTCAGAACTGCCTTTCTCCGAAAAAACCTGCGAAACCATCCAAACCTTTCGCATGGTTCGCAAGCTGCATCAGGAGTTTGGCCCCGCGATTTGCCAGACCTACGTCATCAGCATGAGCCACCACGCCAGCGACCTGCTGGAGGTGCTGCTCCTGGCAAAAGAGGCAGGCATTTACGACCCCGCCACCGGCAGCGGCGCGATCAACGTGGTGCCGCTGTTTGAAACGGTAGAAGACCTGCTCCGCGCTCCGTCGGTCATGAGAGAGCTATTTGAGCTGCCGCTCTATCGAGCGTATCTGTCGGGCGGCTATGCCGAGCGCCAGCGAGAAGAGACGGGACAAAAGGTGGATATTGCAGGTTCTAGGAGTACGCTGCCGCAGCGGGCCTCACTTCAGGAAATCATGCTGGGCTATTCCGACAGTAATAAAGACTCCGGCTTCCTCAGCAGCAATTGGGAAATCCATAAGGCCCAGCAGTCGTTGCAGGCGATGGCCGAAACCTACGGCATCTCTCTCCGGATCTTCCACGGGCGCGGCGGTTCCGTGGGGCGCGGCGGTGGGCCGGCCTACGAGGCAATTCTGGCTCAGCCGGGGCGCAGCATCGACGGCCGTATCAAAATTACAGAGCAGGGTGAGGTGCTGGCCTCGAAATACAACCTGCCGGAACTGGCGCTGTATAACCTAGAAACCATCACGGCAGCGGTGGTGCAGGCCAGCCTGCTACGAAACGGGTTTGACGATATCCAGCCGTGGCACGAAATTATGGAGGAACTGGCGACGCGATCGCGCTCCCACTATCGCTCCTTGATCTATGAACAGCCGGATTTTGTTGATTTCTTCCACCAAGTCACGCCGATTGAAGAAATCAGCCAGCTTCAAATTAGCTCCCGGCCCGCTCGGCGCGGGGGAAAGAGAGACCTGGGCAGCCTGCGGGCCATTCCCTGGGTGTTTAGCTGGACGCAGACGCGCTTCCTGCTGCCCTCCTGGTATGGCGTGGGCACGGCGATTAACGAATTCCTGCAAGAGGAGCCAGAGGAAAACCTGAAGCTGTTGCGCTACTTCTATTACAAGTGGCCCTTCTTTAAGATGGTGATTTCCAAGTGCGAAATGACCCTTTCAAAGGTGGACTTGCAGATCGCTAACCATTACGTTCAGCAGTTGTCGCAGCCCGAAGATCGGGAGCGGTTTGAGCGGCTATTTGAACAGATCCGCGACGAATATCATCTGACGAAGGGGCTGGTGCTGGCGATCGCCGGCCATGAGCGCCTGCTCGACGGCGACCCCGACCTCCAGCGCTCGGTGCAACTCCGCAACAGCACAATCGTTCCCCTCGGCTTCCTGCAAGTCTCCCTGCTGAAGCGCTTGCGCCAGCACAAGACCAGCGCCGCCTCCGGCGTAATCCGTTCGCGCTATAGCCGGGGCGAGCTGCTGCGCGGCGCACTGCTCACCATCAACGGCATCGCCGCCGGAATGCGAAACACAGGCTGAAAATATGTAATCTCTCGATGTAATGTCTCGTGCGCGACGTACACGGGACATTACACATAAAGCACACATCATGGCGAGACTTCTGAGAGCGTGAATCTTTGGGCCGCGCTGCCGCCCAAAGATTCACGCAGGGGGTCTAATGGCGATCGCTACGGGCGATGGCTGCGGCGCAGTTCTGTAATCTGATCCGCCCGATCCAGAATTGACTCAGGCATCTCTGGCCCCGTCAGGATCAAGTCCACCTGGCGGGGTCGGTTTTTCAAAAGTTCTAGCACCTCAGATTCTGGAATCAGCCCAAACTTAATTGCCAGACTGAGTTCATCCAGCACCACCAGCGCATACTTGCCCGACCGTACCACGTCCTGGGTATGCTGCCACAATTCCTGCAATGCCTCCGCTTCGCCATCCTCAAGTTGGGGCGTATCGATGCAGCGGGGCAGATCGCAGCGCAGCCAGTCGAGGTGCTGCCCCAGTCGCACTGGGTGTGCCTGCCCCTGCCCAATGCCGCCTTTGAGAAACTGCACTACTAGCACAGGCGTTCCCTGCCCTGCAATGCGGAGCGCCTGCGCCATCACGCTGGTAAAAAAGCTGCGGTGGGGACAGGTAAACACCTGCACCAATCCTTCCACCGTATGAGAGAGAGGGCGGGTGAAATCTGAAACCGAGGTCTCAACTTGAGAAACCATGAACACTGACCAAATAGGGGGAAATGGGAGCGCAAAACGTGCGATCGCAGCGTATCCACAGCGACCTTTCAGCAGCGACCTTTCAGCGGCGCTTCAGTCGAGCGATCGCCCAGTAAGGCATCGATAGGGATGCTGTGTGGCCCTCTGTGGCGCTGCAAAAAACAGATACGCCCGCAGACTAATACGCTAGTATTAACGCAATCCGCTGACAAGATGCACCCAAACGAGCTTTATGAAGCAGTTGGCACAGAGGTTCACAAAACAAAATGTAGCGTGATCAACTGCACTTTGCCTCTATAAAACACTACATCTGCGATCGCGTCAAGCGTTATCCCCTAATCCTGCCTAAGCCCACTCCACTTGCATGGTCGGCATTAGGCGCTGTAGGTTTTTGAGCGATCGCCCCTGCCAGATAATTTCTTCGCTGCCCAGGATCACCAGCGCGATCTGAGGCTTCTGCCGCATCATGATGACAAACCGAGACAGCATATTGATGCCAGAACTATCTAGAAACTCCAGGTTTCGTAAGTCCAGCCGCAGCGTGGGCGGAGATCCAGACTCAGGCGGAACTGAGGCGATCGCTGACTCCAGCAGTTCTACAATCGGCGTATAGTCTGCGGTGCTGCCCAGGCTCAGAGAGCCTTGAAATACCACGGTTGAATTTTGTGGACTCAGCTGAACGCTATAGTCAGCGCCATTAATCTCAGTCATACCTAATTGAGCCGTCATGGAATCTTCTCTCTAATCAATGATTATTCGGTGCTTTGCGAGCGACCTGCTTTTTGGGCAATCGGAGGGCGATCGATCGCCCGGTTTCATCCGGGTCGGGGCAGCAAACGCCAGAAAGGTTTTGTACAGCAGTGAAAGAGGCCAACAATTGAGGCTATAGAAATGGTTAGGACAAGCCTTCATCTGCACGCTTATGAGAAGAACAGCTTTTAACTGAACCTCGTAATCCCTGCCCAAATCCTTTACCCCCTGCCCCTCGCGCTCTCCTCATGGCAGATTTTGACCTACTGGCGCTACTGAAAACAGGTGTCAGCATTTGGAACCAATGGTGTTTGACCCATCCCGAAGCGGGGCGGCTGGACTTGTCTGATGCGCGGTTGCCAGAGCTTGACCTGAGCCGGGTGCTGCTGCGGGGCTGCCTCTTGCAGCGAGCCGATCTGCGCCAGACCAATCTTAGCTTCGCCAACCTGAGCCAGGCTGATTTCAGCCATGCGATTTTGGAGAGCGCCAATCTTTATCGCGCCGACTTGTATCAAGCCAACCTTACCGGAGCCAATCTGCAAGATGCCAATTTGCAGGAAGCCAGCTTGATCCGGTGTGTACTGGTTCGGGCAACTCTGGGACTGGCAAACCTGCACCGCGCCAAGCTGGTTGGAGCCGTGCTAGAACAAGCTGACCTGCAAGGCGCAGATCTGGCCCAGGCAAACCTGAGTCGGGCGAAGCTCCTGGGGGCAGACCTGCGCGGAGCCGACCTCAGTGGAGCCGACCTCAGCGAAGCCGACTTGCAGCAGGCAAACCTGGCGCTAGCAGACTTAAGGGGAACCCACCTGCAAGGGGCAAACCTGGAAAATGCCAATTTGCTAGGAGCCGACCTGAGTCGAGCCGTGCTGCACGACGCTAACCTGAGCGGGGCAAGCCTGCGCCACGCCTATCTTGAAAAAAGCGACCTGCGGCGATCGCGCTTAATTTGGGCAGATTTGCGCGAGGCGGAGCTGTGGCAGGTGGCGCTAGATCGGGTGAACCTGACAGCAGCCCAGCTCGACGGAGCCATGCTAAACGGCACGATCGCCCTCGAAAGCTACACACCAGCGCGATCGAGCGAAGATCTGGAAGTGACGGCCAATCTGGAGACGACGGAAGATTTGATGCCCTTTGCAAGAAATTCGTAGCCGTCGGGGCTAAAAGCCTGTCACCAGTCCGGCGATCGCCAGCACAGCCCCACCCACCAGACAATACTTCATCGCCAGGTCGCTGGCTTTGGCGTTGCGCTCGGTCGATTTCGTCAGTTCTTCGGCATTGCGGAGCGATGCGATGTCACCACAGGATGAGATTCGCAGCCTAATCTGCAAAATCAAACCGGGGATGAAAGCGCGGATGCAGCAGCCGCTCCACGGGTTCGTCGTGCTGCAAATGCTGAGTGGCGATCGCCCCCACATCTTCCGGCTTCACGCGGCAGTACCACACGTTGTCTGGCGTGACCCGCACCGTCGGCCCAGAAGCACACTGCCCCATGCAGTCGCTCGCGCTAACCAGTACTCCCGGCAGGTTCGCCTCTCGAAACGCCGCCAGCACCGCCGCCGACCCGCTCCGTTCGCAGGAGCGATACTGACAGACCGAAACGCATCGCCGTTTTAGCGACGGGGCTTGCTGATTTTGTGAACTAGACAAACGATTCTGAGAAGGGGATTCCACAGTCAGCAGGGTGATGGGTAAAGATTCCTACTCACAGCTTATTCATTAATAAGCAGAGCTGCCACCTGCTGAGGAGAAGCGCAACGGCTGTGGCACCATGCTAGTTGCCCAAATAGGCTTCCAGCACCAGCGGATTGTTCTGCACCTCTTCGGGGGTGCCCGCTGCCAGGTTGCGCCCTTCTGCCATCACCCAGACGCGATCGCACAGCGACATCACCACGTCCATGTTGTGTTCAATCACCAGAAACGTGATGCCCTGCCGATTCCACGCTTCAATATGTTCACAAATCTGGTTGATCAGCGTCGGGTTTACGCCCGCGGCGGGTTCATCCAGCAAAATCAGCCGGGGCTTCACCATCAGCGCCCGTCCCAGTTCCAATAGCTTGCGCTGACCACCCGACAGGGAACCCGCGTAGTCGTGCGCTTTGTGCGCCAGTCCGATGGATTCCAGAATGTTCCAGGCATACTCGCGCTGCACTTCTTCTTCTTGGGCAATCCGGGGCGATCGCCACCACACATTCCAAAACCGCTCGCCTGTTTGCTCTTGCGCCGCCAGCAGCATATTCTCCAGCACCGACAGCCTCGACAGCACCCGCGCTACCTGAAACGTCCGCACCAGCCCCCGCTGCGCCACCTGATGCGGCTGCAACGTCTGAATCGGCTCTCCAGCAAACTGCACTTCACCGCTGTCTGGCCGCAAAAACATCGACAGCAGGTTGAACAGCGTCGTCTTGCCCGCCCCATTCGGCCCGATCAGCCCAGTAATGCTGCCCTCCGGCACCTCGATCGAGGCCGCATCCACCGCTCGGATACCGCCGAAGGTTTTGGTGAGTTGGGTTGCGGTGAGAAGGGACATGAGGGGTTGGGGGTTGGGGGTGGAGATGTTGGAGGGATAGGAGAGGGGGAGAGGGGGAAAGAGAGAAGAGAGAAGAACGAAGAGAGAAGAGAGAAGAGAGAAGAGAGAAGAGAGAAGAGAGAAGAGAGAAGAGAGAAGAACGAAGAGGGAAGAGGTTCCGTTTTTCGTTTTTCGTTTTTCGTTTTTCGTTTTTCGTTCTTCGTTCTTCGTTCTTCGTTCTTCGTTTTTCGTTTTTCGTTTTTCATTTTTCGTTCTTCGTTTTTCTCTCTTTCCTCCCTACTTCCCAAGGGTCAGCTCATCCTTATTGCCCAAAATACCCTGCGGTCGCCACACCATGAGGATCATCAGTAGCAGACCGATGAGCATGATGCGGAATGCGCCAAGGCGAGCATCGTCGAGGGGAATCACGTCGCGCAAAAAGAAGCGGGTGACGGTCTGGTAGCCCCAGAAAATCGCGGCTCCCAGAATCGTGCCGACGTTGTTGCCCGCGCCGCCGAGGACGACGATTGTCCAGGCGTTGAAGGTGACGAGGGGCTGGAAGTTATCGGGATAGACAGTGGTGAGCTGCCAGGCGTAAAGGGAACCCGCGATGCCCGCCAAAAAGCCGCCAATCGCCAGGGATTGCAGCTTGTAGGCAAAGACGTTTTTGCCCAGGGCGCGGGCGACTGCTTCGTCTTCTCGGATGGCTTTGAGGACGCGGCCCCAGGGCGATCGCACCAACCGCTCTAATCCCCAAAAGATGACCGCCAACAGCACTACTGAGATCAGCATCAGCCCTGCCTTGCTGGGGTTGCGGTCGTAGTGATACAGCGCCGAGGCGGAATAGCCATAGACCCAGAGGCCCAGCGCCGCGCAGACCAGCGCCGCCACCGTTCCCAAGCTGTTAGACCAGGCAGGAATTCTGGCCTTTGCCAGCGATCCCAGCCACACATAAAACCACACCAGCGCCACCATTGCCCCCAGCAGCAGCATCCCCAGCAGCCAGTAGGGAACCGTGCCGAGTTGCTTGAGCGTGCTAGATACATAGCCCAGCCCAATCACCAGCAGCGTCAGAGACAGCAGGTAGCCCAGCGATAGGGCCACGCCGTTGGTCAAGTGCGCTGGAGGAATGGACTTCACCGTTTGCCGCAGCCAGCGCCAGAACCGCCAGTAGGCCAACCCGGCGATCGCCGTTAGCATTGCCACCATGAGCGATCGCCCCAGCCAGTTGGGGTTCCAATTCGCCAGCGGCAGTGGAAAGCTCTGGAGTCCAAACGTGCCGCGTGTCAGCCAGGCTTCGTTTTCCGCAATCAGGCGCACCATCTCCGCCACGCCAATCGTGACGATCGCCAGATAATCTTCTCGCAGCCGCAGCGTCGCAAAGCCAATCCCCAGCCCCAGCAGCGCCGCCAGACCCGCCCCAACCAGCGCCCCCAGCCACAGCGGCACTCCCCGCAAGCTGAGCAGCACTGTCGCATAGGCTCCGATCGTCATAAACGCGACCTGCCCAAAGTTAATCAGCCCCGTGAACCCCCATTGCAGATTCAACCCTAGGGCAAAGATGGCAAAAATTGCCGCGAAGATGACCAGCGAGACAACAAACCCTTCCATGAGCAGTCGGGAATTAGCTTTCTTGAAGAATAGCAGGTCGGGGAAGAGGAGGGAGAGATGGAAAAAACGAAAAACGAAGAGCGAAAAATGAAACGTTCCTCCCTCTTCCTTCTTCCTTCTTCGTTCTTCCTTCTTCGTTCTTCCTTCTTCGTTCTTCCTTCTTCGTTCTTCCTTCTTCGTTCTTCCTTCCTTCACTCTCCCCCCGGCCGCCACAGATATCTCCGCAAATCCACCTTTCCTTCTGGGCTAAACTCGATGCCTTCGGCTTCTAAGAGCGATCGCTGCAAATAATCCGTACCGTAGCGCAGCGGCGATTCGGACACTTCGCCTTTGGCATTAATGACGCGGTGCCAGGGAATGTCGGAATTTTGCATATCGACCCGATAGAGCGCGTAGCCCACCAGCCGCGCCTTACCGTAGAGTTGCGCCAGATCCGCCACTTGCCCATAGGTCGCCACTTGTCCGTGGGGAATCTGCCGCACGATGTCGTAGATCACCTGATAGGTGTTCATCAGTTTCAGGGTTCAGCGCAGAAGGGCAATGCTGGCTCAGGTGAGGTCGCGATGGGTAAAGGGGCGGGCGTTTTCGCCGCTGTAGGTGTTGACGATGTGCCCATCGCCCACCAACTGATACTTATAGGTCACCAGACCTTCTAGCCCAACGGGGCCGCGCGGCGGCATTTTCTGGGTGCTGATGCCGACTTCTGCGCCAAAGCCATAGCGGAAGCCGTCGGCAAAGCGGGTGGAGCAGTTGTGAAACACGCCCGCTGCGTCTACTTGAGAGATAAACGTGGCAGCGGCTGCGTCGTCCTGCGTGGCGATCGCCTCGGTGTGGCGGGAGCCGTAGGTGTTGATGTGGGCGATCGCCGCTTCTAGCGAATCCACCACGCGAATCGCCAAAATCAGGTCGCTGTATTCCGTCGCCCAGTCTGTTTCCGTGGCAGGCTTGATGGCAGCGCCACCCAAAGCCTGAGTGCGGTCATCGCCGCGCAGTTCTACGCCCGCCTGTTGAAAAACTGGAACCATTGCGGCTAAGAATTCAGAAGCGATCGCCTCATGCACCAGCAAGGTTTCAATGGCATTGCAGGCGGAGGGATAGTTGGTCTTGGCATCGAGGGCGATCGCCACCGCCTGCGCCACATCTGCCGCCCGGTCTACATACAGGTGACAAATGCCGTCGGCGTGGCCCAGCACAGGAATTCGCGTATTTTCTTGCACAAACCGCACAAAGGAATTGGAGCCACGCGGAATGATCAGATCCACTTCTTGATCCAGCCCCAGCAGCGCCACCGTTTCCTCCCGCGTCGTCAGCAGGCGCACCACCGCCGGGTCTAGGTCTACCGAACTCAGCCCCTGGTGAATCGCCTTCGTCAGCGCCTCGCAGGAGCGCACCGCTTCCCGCCCGCCCTTGAGAATTACGCCATTGCCCGATTTAATCGCCAGCGACGCAATTTGCACCAGCGCGTCGGGCCGCGACTCGAAAATCACGCCCAGCACGCCCAGCGGACAGGTGATCCGCTTTAGCACCAGCCCGGTGTCCAGTTCTCGATGAAGCTGCACCTGACCCACCGGGTCGGTCAGCCGCGCCACATCGCGCACGCCCGCAATCACGCCGCGCAGCTTGGTTTCATCCAGCTTTAGCCGCCCGTAAAGCGGTTTTGCCAACCCCTCTTCCAGTGCCGCCGCGCAGTCCGCCGCGTTGGCCGCCAGAATCTCCGGGGCTGCGGCTTCCAGGGCAAGGGCGATCGCCCCGACTGCCTGATTTCGCGCCTCGCCCGATAGCGCTGCTAGCCGCCGTGCCGCCGAACGGGTCTGCTGGGCCAGGGTTTTGAGGTCGGGGGTGGAGGTGAGCATGGGAGTGGAGGGTTAGAGTTTTGATTTTGGGTTTTGGATTTTGGGAGGCTTGCCTGCGCTGTTACCTACCTTTTACCTACTAGCCTCTCATTGGCATCAGCCGCTCTAGCGCTAGGTCAGAGGCGACTTGGGTGAGGCGGCCAAGGTCAGTGGGATCGGGCAGGTGGGGAATCAGGCCGAGGATGGGAACCTGGGTGAGGGACTGGATCAGGTCGGCAGGGGCCCAGTCGTCAATCTCCTGCTGGGTGCAGGGCGCAACGCAGTTCAGCACAATGCCCTTGACGTGGACGCGGGCCTGGCGGGCGAGGGCGACATTGGCGACCGCTTGCCCAATTGCCCCTAGTTTCACCGGCACCACTAGGACGGTGGGGATGCGCCAGTCCCACGCGAGGTCGGCGACGGTGGTTTCGTGAGTAACGGGCGAACCGAGGCTGCCCAGCGCTTCGACCAGCACCCAGTCCTTTTGCTTAGAAAGAGTTTCAAAGGTGTGCCAGGCGCTGTCTAGGTTGATGTGGCGGCCTTCTTTTTCGGCGGCGATGGGTGGCGCTAGGGGCGAGTCAAAGTGGATGGGGTTGATCTCGCTGATGGACTGGTTGAGCGGGAAGAGGCGCTGATAAAGTTCGCGATCGCCCTTGCCAGACTGCACCGGTTTCATAATGCCGAGCGATCGCCCGCCGCTGTGGGCCTGCCAGTAGGCCGCCAGTGCCGAAATCAGCACCGTTTTTCCCGTATCTGAATCCGTTGCTGCGATCAAAAGCGCGCTCAAAACCAACTCCTAGTGACAATTTCTAGCTACTGATAAAAAAACTGGGGCAGAATGCTTCCCAGCGAAAACCTAAATTATATCGCAGGGGTCAAGACAGTCCGAGAATGAATTTCAGATGCCCTTTGGGATACTCCTACAGCATTTTCTTGCCTCGTGAGGCACATGCTGCCCTCAAGAGGCAAGGGCTTATTGACCATCCGTGTGCCTCACTAGCTTCAAAAACGCTGTATCTGCATATCTGCAACGAAAGGCGCGTTGAATGGCTGACAGATTGGCAACGCGATGCCCGACAATTCCCGTATAGTGAAAACAGAATGACTGGCAGGAAAGCGTCATGTTTGGTTTGGGCTGGCCCGAGGTTGCCATTATTGCAGTCGTTGCAATTCTTATTTTTGGGCCCAAAAAGATCCCTGAGTTGGGTGGCGCTTTGGGCAAGACGCTGCGAGGCTTCAAGGAAGGGATGAGCGAGGTAGACGAAGAGGGCGATCGCGAACTGGAAGAATAGCTCTCAACGTCCAGATTTGGCCGATCAAAGTGGCATTACCTCAGAGGTCATCCGAGAACCGATTGAGCGATCGCCAAATGCACTCGATCCAGTAATTAGCAAATTGCTCAGCCAAGCGCGGGTAAAAGCCCTAAAAAGCCCCCGAAAAAAACTCCTAAAAAAGCCATAGAAACTGTAAAGCTGCTGAACTCTGCCGCAGAGTCAGGGGTAGTCTTGCTGGGAATATTGCAAGTGCTTTTGGCAGTGCGACAGGTCAGTCCCGTTCGGGAAAGCATCATCGTGCAGCGGGCAGTCTTGCGTTTATCGCATCGAATAACTGGTTTTGTCCTGATTTCGGACTGATTACGATAAGCAATCACTCATTGGGAACGTCGCCCATCTGCTCCAACAGACTTTTCCAACAGAAACCCTGATGCATTGAGGAGCGAACGGGAACCTGCGATCGCCCAAATCCATCATATGTTCCGTCCTCTAGCGCTTTCCTTGGAAAAATCGAGGCTCCTCCAAGACATTACAGGTAATTAATCCTGCAATCGGGCAGTTTTTGAAATCATGCTGTCAGGGGATAGAGCAAACTGACCCACACGCGCTAAAACATGAGGCGGCGAGGTTGATTGCCTCCTCTAACTACTTCTTTATCTTTTACACTTCTTCAATTTTTTGGCGCTTCTTTCACTGCCTTTCTGATTTCCTGATCTCAAAGCGCACGTCCCTTCAATCACTTTTCACCCAAACTTTCCTTTCAGTATGTCAACTCCCGGAAAACTCGATACCACCTTCAATGGCAACGGCCGCATCACTTTTGGGCTAGATGGGCTAGACCAGGCCCGCAAGGTGCTGGTTCAAGCCGATGGCAAAATTCTGGCGCTGGGCGACAGCAGTGGCAACTTTTCGGTGGCCCGGCTGACGACGAATGGTTCCCTAGACAACAGCTTTGCGGGCAACGGCAGAACTGTGCTGAGCTTCAGCGGCACGCAGGTTTTGCGCGATGCGGTGCTGCAATCTGACGGCAAGCTCATCATGGTGGGCGATAGCGATGGCGATTTTGGTCTGATCCGTCTTAACCTCGACGGTTCGCTCGACCGATCCTTTGGGAGTAATGGTGGCCAATCTACTAACTTTGGAGCCACAGAGACGGTTCAAAAAGTGTTGCTGCAAAACGACGGTCGCATTCTGGTGATCGGCCAGAGTAGCAGCACCTTTAGCGGCAACAGCTTTGCCGTGGCCCGCTATCGCACAGACGGTTCTCGCGATACGAGCTTTGACAGCAATGGGCGCAATTCGACCAACCTAGGAGCCACCGCGCAGGTTAGCGACGGGCTGCTGCAAAATGACGGCAAGATTGTGGTTGCGGGCACCGACGGCTCGGCGTTTGCGCTGGTGCGCTATCGCACGGATGGGTCGCTCGATCGAGACTTTGGCAGTCGGGGCATTGTGCGGACGCGCATCGGCAGTGGCACAACGTTTTCGATCGCCCAAAAGGTGCTGCTGCAAAACGACGGCAAGCTGATCGCCGTGGGGACGAGTAGCGATGATTTTGCGATCGCCCGCTATAACTCCGACGGGTCCCTCGACCGCAGCTTTGGGCGATCGGGCGTGCGAACTACTGATTTTGGCGGCTTCTTTACGACCGTCGATGCGGTGACAGATGCCGTGCTGCTGTCGGATGGCAAGATTTTGGTGGCAGGGACGAGCGGCGGACGGGTCGCCCTGGCGCGATACAACCGAGACGGCAGCCTCGACTCTAGCTTTGATGGCAATGGGCGCGTCACGACCAGTTTGGGCAATAACAGCACGGCAAAGAAGGTGTTGGTGCAGCCCAATGGCAAGATTTTGGTGCTGGCGGTGAGCGACGGCAGGGCTGCTCTGTTGCGCTATAACAGCAACGGTTCCCTAGACAACAGCTTCGACGGCAACGGGCGCGTTACGACGGATCTGGATGCGGCGGACAACAATGCCGATATTGCGCTCCAGCCCGATGGCAATGTGGTGCTGGTGGGAACCAATGTGGGCTTCTTTGACCGAGATTTTTCGGTGCGCCGCTATGTGGGCGATCGCATCGACGTGAGCCTGGGCACGCCCATTGAACCCATTGACTTTAACAACGGGCCCACTGGCATTACTCGCAACGGCACTGCTGCCAACGACCGGATTGCGGGCACTCCTGGCAACGACATCCTGCGAGGCAAGCGCGGCAACGATGTGGTAGATGGCAAACGGGGCAACGACCGCCTGTTTGGCAGTGAAGGCAATGACAGCCTGATCGGGCGAGACGGACGCGATGAGCTAGTGGGCGGCAACGGCGACGACACGCTGAAGGGCGGCAAGCGCGGCGATATCCTGATTGGCGGGCGCGGAGCCGATGTGCTGTCGGGCGGGCAGGGCATCGATATGTTTGTCTATAACAACCTGAACGACGCAGGCGATATCATTACTGACTTTGAAGCGGTCGATCGCATTGACCTGCGCGGCATCTTCCGCAGCCCCACCTTCGCTGCGCCCAGCCCCACAGCTCAATACAACCAGTTCATTCGGCTGGTGCAAAATGGCGCGAATACGGAGGTGAAAATCGACCGCGACGGCAACGGGCTGCGGCTGGATTTCATAACGCTAGTGACGCTGCGCAACGTGTCGCTGGATGCGGTGCAGCCCAAAAATTTCGTTATCGCCTGATTCCTGTCTAGGAAAGCGCTGTTCTGTTCTGAGAATTTTGCGCTACGCTCTGAAGCGATCGCCCTTACATTCCTGCTTGTTGGGTGTGTAGGTGGGGCGATCGCTTTGCTATGTGGGTTCGCGGCTGGACTGTGGGTTCTCTGAGAAGGGCGATCGCCCCTCAGATCCATCTTGGTGCGAACCCAATCTGCGAACCGTCCATCGAGTAAAATTAGTACATAGGTACTTTACTCATTCCCCCAACGCCCTATGGTGCAATATACGCTCGCCCAAAGCCCCGACGTGATCCTCACCGTTCCCGGCAAGGACTCCGCCAAAGCCCGCGACAAAGCGATGGATCAGCTCATTGAGCTAATGGAATCCGGCAGCCTGCCCACGGATCTTTCCGATGGCTTTGGGCCCCATCAGTTTATCGAAGTCAAGGAGCCTGTGTTGACCAACACCGAAGATGAAGACGCAATCACTCAGGCCGTGCAGGTTCTCAGCAACCTGGCCACCCTGAAACTGCGGGTGCAGGCCTCCCGCGCCGAGGCGATGAAGATCCGCGCCCAAATCGACACCCTGTTCACCGACGAGGTTGTCAGCGAAGAAGAAATCGCCAGCCTCAAAGAAGGCTTTAAGGTGCTAAAAACCTACGCTCAGGCAAACCTACGCTATCGCGAAGCCCGCGCCCAGGCAGAGCAGGCGAGGACGGTGCTGGATCGGGCGCTACAATCGGAAGGAGAGAAGACGTAACTGACGGGCGATCGGGGGCGGCTCCGCTACCGTAGGCTGAATAGTGGGATCTGTAAGCAATAGGAAATTGGTAGGCTGGAATCAGGCTCAGCCCTTCAGCCCTGAGCGATCAAGACCCCGTTTGACCTGGTTAGCGCTATGCACATTCACACCCTGGAACCCTGGCAACACCCGCACGACTTTTTGATCCGTCAGGATCGGGCAGAACGCAAGACCCAAATTGTGCTGGTTCTGACTGCTGTCACGATGATTGCTGAGATAACAGCGGGAACCCTGTTTGGCTCGATGTCGCTGCTGGCCGATGGATGGCACATGGCCACCCACGTTGCAGCGTTTGGGATTACGGTCTTTGCATACCAATACGCCCGGAAACAGGCCAACAATCCCCAATACACCTTTGGCACGGGGAAGGTTAGCGTGCTGGGTGGGTTTACGAGTGCGATCGCCCTGGCGGTGGTGGCGCTGCTGATGGCGATCGAGTCGGGATATCGGCTGTTTCAGCCCCAGCAGATTCAATTTAATGAAGCCCTCTGGGTGGCGCTGCTGGGGCTGGGGGTGAACTTGGTCAGCGCCGTGCTGTTGCAAGATTCCCACGACCATTCCCACGACCATTCCCCCGATTATTCTTCTCATAGTCATTCCCACGACCCTGCGTCCCATTCTCACCAGCCGCATCTTCCGCAAGAGAGGGCGCACTCGTCCCATACCGACCACAACCTGCGGGCCGCCTATGTTCACGTCCTGGCAGATGCGCTGACCTCGACGCTGGCGATCGCCGCTCTGTTAGCGGGCAAATTTGGGGGGTGGACCTGGCTCGATCCAATCATGGGAGTCGTCGGCGCAGGAGTGATTGCCAGATGGGCCTATGGTCTGATCCAAGAAACAGGAGCCATTTTGCTAGACGGCGCAACCGATCGAACCGTTCGGCTAGACCTGATCAGCGCCATCGAAGCCGATGCTGACAATCGGGTGGTCGATTTGCATGTGTGGAACGTCAGCCCGGTGCATCTAGCCGCCACCGTTGCGCTAGTTACCCACGATCCGCAGCCGCCGGAGCATTACAAAAACCTGCTGAAACACATCCCCGCGCTCTCTCACGTGATCGTTGAAGTCAATCCCTGCCAAGGAGAGGACTGCATGAGCCTGTCGTCTAAAGCGCTGTGAGGCTGCATCCTCAGCCCAAACGCCTTTCAGGACGTTGCTATTCCAAAATGCCCATGCCTTCGAGGTGTCGAAAGAGGCTGGCATCGAGGTAATTAATCCGGGCCAGGGGAGCCAAGGCAGCCAGGACTTGCTGACCATAGCTGCGGTAGTTGACGCGGGTATCGAGCAGGGCGACCACGCCTTGAGACTCGCGGGCTGGGGCGATCGCCCGTTGCAGTTCGCTCAGGGCTTCGGGCAGCAGATACAGCCGAAACCAATCCTGGCGCTGCTGCTTGTAGTAGGCAACACGGCCAGACACCAGTGGCTCCTCCAATGAAGGAATCGGTAGCGTGGTGATGACCAGCAGGCTGGGCGCGGGCAAGACGGCCTGCTGCTCTCGCCAAAACTCCCAGCCGCAGACCAAAATGCCGCGCTCATCCAGACAGGTCTTTTCTACCTGCACGCGAGAGCCATATTCCGCCGCCAGTTGCGACCCGACCTGCGATCGCAGCGGCACATCCCCCACCAGCACCACCGTCAGCCCCTGCTGCGCCACGCTGGCCGCCAGCATCGCCCGCATTTCGCTCATCAGCGCAGGCTGAAACTGGGGCGTGTTGGGCAGCGGAAAGCGGTCGGGAAGATAGAGGTGAATCAGCTCATGCTGGCGATCGGGCGAGAATTTCAAACAAGTGGCATCATCTAGCCCGATGCGCTGGCGATAGATCGACGCTTCGGCTTCCTGATCCACCGCGCCGCCCACCAGCACCACGGGCTGCTGCGTCCACACCGGGCGCAAGAGTTCTGCCAGATCGACGGGCGCAGAGGCGATCGCAAACTGACCCAGCCGACGGTTCACATCTGCCCACAGCATTTGCCCCGGCTGCTGATATTGCTGCCAAAACTGCCGCCACGAGTCGGGCAGCGCAGTTCCTTCGCTGGATAGCCGCTGGGCCAGTTCCGCCAGCACGTCTAGCTCAGGCGCGTCCAGCAGATAGCAGTCATACGGATTGGCCGGGTGCTGAAACAGCAGGCGAGTCAGCCGCACTCGCGCATCTCGAATTTGCTCTATTTGGCTGGGGCAAGCCAGCATCAGCGCATCCCAGTCGGAGGGCTGAAGCGTCGCCGTCAGTTCCTGCCGGGCCCAGCGCTCCAGATCGTCCGCTCCGTCAAAAATCGTCGGCACGCCTGCCGGAAAGCGCCCCTCGCCCCGCAGCCGATCCGCCAGCCACGACTGCGGCGTAGTCAGCAGCAATCCCTGAAACCCGTCCTGTGGGAGGCGATCGCCCGCGCGAATGGCCTTGGTCGCTGGAATCCACTGGCGCAACCGGGGAATTTCCACCATCAGCAAGCGCTGCTGCACCACTTCCGGAGCCACCAGCACCGTCGCCTCTGGCCACAGCAGTGCAGGCATCAAATAGCTCAGCCGATAGCGCCCGTGATAGCCCGACGGCGCACCCGCCTGCACCAGCGCACTGCGCCCCAGCCGCAACGCCCGCGCCACCAGCCGCGCCATCGTCAAATGATGGGGCCAGTAGGGTTCGCCCTGCGCCCGCAAAAACGCCCGTAGCTGCTGATGAACCTCGACCTCGATCACGCGCTGGTTTCACTCTCCGGTGAACTGTCCTTCATTGTGACATACTCGCTTGGCGGTGTCGGGGGGAGCGAGGGAAGGGAGAAGAATGAAGAACGAAGAATGAAGAATGAAGAACGAAGAACGAAGAACGAAGAACGAAGAACGAAAAGTGAAGTACGAAGAACGAAAAGTGAAGAGGCTTCGTTTTTCGTTTTTCTTTTTTTCGTCCCATCCCCCTTATCCCCTCTCCGGTAAAATAACGGGGCTGCACGATAAACCAGGCGGAGCGCGGGCTGTGAAGATTGGCATTATTGGGCTGGGGCTGATTGGTGGGTCGCTGGCGCTAGACTGGCGATCGCTCGGCCACACGATTTTGGGCATCAGCCGTCGGGCGGAAACCTGTGAGCGGGCGATCGCCCGTGGCGTGGTGGATGCGGCCAGTCCTGACCTGGCGCTGATGGCAGAAGCAGCGGTGGTGGTGCTGTGTACGCCGCTGGGGGCAATGACGGCAATGGTGGAGGCGCTGCTGCCGCACTTGCAGCCCGATGCCATCTTGACGGATGTGGGATCGGTGAAGCAGCCGATTGTGGAGGCGATCGCCCCACGCTGGCCCCACTTTGTCGGCGGACATCCGATGGCGGGCACGGCCGAAAGCGGGCTGGAGGCCGCCCAGCGCCATTTATTTGTCGATCGCCCCTACGTGCTGACCCCTATCGACAGCACCCAACCCGCCGATTTGGAAACGGTTGCGGAATTAGTGCGATCGCTCCAGGCGCGGCTATACCAGTGCCCGCCCGCCGCCCACGATCGCGCCGTTGCCCTGATTTCCCATCTGCCCGTCATGGTCAGCGCAGGGCTGATTGCAACCTGCCTCGCGGAACCCGATGCAGCGGTGCTACAACTGGCGCAATGGCTGGCTAGTTCTGGTTTTGCTGACACTAGTCGCGTTGGCGGCGGCAACCCCGAACTGGGCGTGATGATGGCGAAATATAACCAGACGGCGCTGCTGCACGGGCTGCATCAATACCGCGATCGCCTCGACCAGATGATTCACCACGTCGAAACCCAAAACTGGCCAGCCCTGGAAGCGCTCCTCCAGCAAACGCAGCAGGCCCGCCCCCAGTTTCTTCGCTAGCCTGCTGGTCAGTCTTCGCTATCCAGATTGCAGCCTCAAGATTGCAGAAGGGCGATCGCCGCTTCACACCAGGCGAGCCAGCCCTGCTCATAGTGCAGCCCATTCAGCAGCGTCAGATAGACGTATTTTGACTGGGCCGAGAGGGTGTCGGGATGCTGGAAATAACTCTGCTGAATTTCCTGATAAATGGTGAGGCGCTGCTGGTGCTGCTGGCGCTGGGTTTCTAGCTTGCGAATCATCACTTCAGGCGGCACTAGATGACCCGCATAGAGCTTCACGAGCAGGTCGTCTTTCATGGGCATGGGGTCGTCGGGTTCGGCGATCCACTCGCGCAATGCCTGTTGCCCTGCCTCGGTGACGGAGTAAATCCGCTTGTCGGGGCGGTGGTCTTGCGGCACGGTTTCCGCTTGTAGCCAGCCTTTTTCTTCTAGCCGCCCCAGTTCCCGATAAATCTGCTGGAAGCTGGCCATCCAAAAGAAGCCGACGGAACTTTCGACCGATTGGTCAAACCGTTTTGCCAGGTCATAGCCGCTGCATGGCTTGTGGAGCAGGGCCGCGAGGATTGCATGGGCGATCGCCATCGGGATGTCTTAATCCAATCACTTGACATATTCAACAATGCGAATATACCATACTGGCTATACTCAATTTATTGAGTAATCTACTTTTTGAATTTTGGAGTCTGGTGATGAACCCACTACCTTCCCCGCCCGATTCGGCTCAAAGCTCCGCTCAAACGGCTCATTCTCTAGTGAAGCCCGGTCGTTATACCGCGCAGATCGACACCGAGTTTGTCGTTTTCCTGATTGGAATGCGCGTGAATCAGCCGTGGGCGTTTGGCAAATGGCTGCCCGTTGCCCAGGCGATGGGGCCGATGATCAAAACGCTGACGGACTTCTCCCAATACCTGAAGTCGGCGATTGGAGCACAGGCGATGGGGCCGATGATCAAAACGCTGACGGAACATCCCGAAAAGGGCTTTTTGGGTGCAGAGAGCTTCTTTCGGCTTTTTCCTCTGGGCATCATGATGATGTCCTACTGGCGATCGTTTGAAGACCTAGAGCGCTTTGCCCGTAGCCCGTCCGAGCCGCACCTCCCGGCCTGGCAGGCGTTTAACAAGGCTGTGGGCAGCGATGGCAGCGTTGGCATCTGGCACGAAACCTACTTGATTCAGCCGGGGCAATACGAAGCAATCTATGGCAGTATGCCCGTCTTTGGGCTGGCGGCTGCGACGGAGCATGTGCCCGTGGGTCGGCGGGGCGAGCGGGCGCGGGAGCGGGTAAAGTCAGCAGGGTGATACCAGGATGCGATGATGGAATAACGTAAGGGGGCAACCTTTCTCTTCCGCCCCGCCTTATCCCTTTCAAACCCATGCTCACCTCTACCCAAGAACTGCTGGAAACCGCGCGGCGCAATGCCTACGCCATCGGTGCGTTTAATGTCTACAACCTGGAGGGCGTAAAGGCGGTGGTGGAGGCGGCGGAGGTGTTGCAAAGTCCGGCAATGCTGCAACTGCATCCGAGTGCGCTGAAGTATGGGCGATCGCCCCTGGTTGCGCTCTGTCTGGAAGCAGCGCGGGCTGCATCGGTTCCCATTTCGGTGCATCTCGACCACAGCACCTCCGCAGCCGATATTCAGGACGCACTGACGGCGGGGATGCGCTCGATCATGGCGGACGGGTCGCCGCTGCCCTACGCCGAGAACCTTGCCTTTACCCGCGAGATGACGGCCTTGGCGCACCGCTATGGCGCGGTGGTCGAGGCGGAAATCGGGCGGATCAGCGGCACCGAAGACGGGCTGACCATTGCCGAAAAGGAAGCCAAAATGACTGACCCGGATCAGGCGGTGGAATTTGTTGCGGCGACGGGGGTAGACGCGCTGGCGGTGACGATTGGCAACGTCCACGGGGAATATAAAAGCCCGCCCCGGCTAGACTTTGATCGGCTGGCGCGAATCCGGCAGCGGCTCTCGATTCCGCTGGTGCTGCACGGCGCATCGGGCTTGCCCGCAGAGATGATCAGCCGCTCGATTCAATTGGGGGTGTGCAAGTTTAACGTCAATACTGAGGTGCGGCAGGCGTATATGGCGACGCTGGCGGGGCAGGTCTGCGGCGACGATGAGCGAGACTTGCTGGATGTCACGCGAGAGGCGATCGCCGCCATGCGATCGGTCATCATGGAAAAGATCCGTCTGTTTGGCTCCGACGGCAAAGCCCATCAGCACCAGACCCCTTACGCCGCCATGCTGCTGCACGCCCAGACCTGATCTCTAACTCTTGACCCTCGCTCTCTAAACCCTGATCTCTCCCCATGCTCCATCTGCGCGACGTTAGCTATCATCCCGCCGCCACCCCCAGCCCGATTCTGAAAGACATCAGCCTGGATATGGCTCCGCAGCAGTTGGGCCTGATCGTGGGGCCGAGCGGCTCTGGTAAAAGCACGCTGCTGGAAATTCTCAGCGGGCTGGCCAAGAAAACGTCGGGCACGATCCGCTGGCGCGACCAGGACTTGAACCCGGAGTATCTGCGGGAACTGGCGGGGCTGGTGTTTCAGTTTCCAGAGCGGCACTTTTGCGGCAGCACGATTTTGGAAGAACTGCGGCTGGGCCATCCCGAACTGAGCCGCGATCGCCTCCATCATGCGCTCCAGGAAGTAGGGCTGGATCACCTGTCTTTGGGCACGTCGCCCCGCGACCTCAGCGGGGGGCAGCAGCGGCGACTGGCCCTCGCCGTGCAGTTGATTCGCCAGCCCTTTTTGCTGCTGCTCGACGAACCCACCGCTGGGCTGGACTGGTCGATGCGGCAGCAGTTGGTGAGCGTGCTGGCGCGGCTCAAGCAAGACTGGTGTCTGCTGGTGGTGTCCCACGATGCCAGCGAACTGGCGGCGATCGCCGACCGCTGCTGGACGCTGCACCACGGCCAACTCCAGTCTGTCGAGCCGTCCCTCTTCATCACTGCCAGCGCCTAGCCGCCGACGGCAACTCCTTCAGCATGAGCCACGCTGCGTCATTCCCCATGCTCCCCACCCTGCCCGAACTGTGGCAGACCACCCTCGGCTGGCAGCCTACTCCCACCCAGCAAGACCAATTCCAGCAGCTTTATAGCCACATCCTCGACGGCAACCAGCGCCTCAACCTGACCCGTATCACCGACCCCGAAGAGTTTTGGGAAAAGCATCTGTGGGACTCGATGAGTGGACTGGTGGGGGTTCGGGAGTGGGGGCTGGGAGTCTGGGATTGTGAGAGGGGCAGCACGTTGGAAAATCCTCCAGCCCTCCCATCCTCCCTGCAGCTGATCGACATCGGCACTGGCGCGGGCTTCCCCGGTATTCCTGCCGCGCTGACCTTGCCCCAGGCTCAGGTGACGCTGCTGGATTCGACGCGCAAGAAGCTGGCGTTTTTGGAAACGGTGCTGGCGCAGGTGGGGGTGCAAAATGCCCAGACCCTTTGCGATCGCGCTGAATCGGTGGGGCAAGCTCCGCAACACCGCGAACAGTATGACGGAGCGCTGCTGCGAGCGGTGGCTCCGGCGGCGGTCTGTGCTGAATATGCCCTGCCGCTGTTGAAGCAGGGTGGGGTGGCGGTGCTGTATCGCGGGCAGTGGAGTGAGGCGGAAACTGCTGCGCTGAGGCCGGTGCTGAGGATATTGGGCGGGGAACTGGAGGCGATCGCCCCTTTCACCACGCCGATCAGCCGTGCCGCCCGCCACTGTTTGTATTTGCGAAAAACTGCGCCTACTCCGGCGGAGTTTCCCCGTCCGGTTGGGGTTCCCAGCCAGAAGCCCCTGGAATAGCGCTGGATCGGCGGTTAGGAATCTGGAGTCGCCACCATAATGCGATCGCGCCCAGACTGCTTGGCTCGATAGAGCGCCTGGTCAGCAGCGGCAATCAGTTGGTCGGGTTCTCCGTCAAGTTGGGGAATCAGCGTGGCAATGCCCTGGCTCAGCGTGACAATCGGTGCAGCGGACGAGGCGGCATGGGGCAGCGCCAGCGCTTTGATACTTGCCTGAATTTCCTGGGCGACCTGCTGCGCTCCCTCGCTGGCGGTGTTGGGCAAGATCACCGCAAATTCTTCGCCGCCGTAGCGGGCTACCAGATCTACGGCGCGTTTTACGGCAGCGTCAATCACCTGGGCCACCTGTCGGAGGCACTGATCGCCCTCTTGGTGTCCGTAGACATCGTTGTAGGCCTTGAAGCAGTCTACATCGCAGAGGATCAGCGAGAGGGGCTGCTGTTCGCGCAGCATGTGCTGCCATTCTTGCAATAAGTATTCATCAAAGCGGCGGCGATTGGCCACCTGGGTCAGTCCGTCAGAATTCGCAAGACGCTTTAGTTCCAGGTTAGCGGCTTGGAGGGCGGCTTCGGCGGCCAGGCGATCGCGCATTTCCTGTTGCAGCCGTTCGTTTTGCGCCTGGAGTTGCTGCTGGAGTCGGCGCAGGGTGAGGTGCGTTTCGACTCGTGCCACCACTTCCTGTACATGAAAGGGTTTGGTGATGTAGTCCACCCCGCCTACAGCAAAGGCTTTTACTTTGTCTACGACCTCGCTGAGGGCGCTGACAAAGATGACAGAAATATCTCGCGTGCGCTGATCCGACTTGAGCTGTTCGCAAACCGTAAAGCCGTCCATTTCGGGCATCGAAATGTCGAGCAGCACCACTTCGGTTCGCGTAGCGCGGGCGATCGCCAATCCCAAAGCCCCGCTGTTTGCAGCTCTCACTTCATACCCTCTGCGCCGCAGCAAGCTGGTTAACAACTGTAGATTGGCGGGTGTATCGTCCACAATCAGAATATTAATCACATCGACATCGGGTGCTTCCATGACAGACCCGTCAAGCTTATTGCTAAAAGACTCTGCGTTAGATTTTTTCAAATGCCCTCTGATAAACTACTAGAGCTTTCAGACAAGATTTAGCCTCTTGAGCGCAGGATACCGGAGAAATAAACCATTTTGCTGTCTGATGGGGAGCGATTCAGCATGGGTCTGTTGCAGTCGTAGGGGGTTTAATCTGCTACAGCATTTTCTTGCGGGATGAGGCACATGCTGCCCTCACGAGGCAAGGGCTTATTGACCATCCGTGTGCCTCACCAGCTTCAAAAATGCTGTATCGAGACCGTGATTGTATATTCCCTCATTCCATAGAGTTCCCGATAGTCTGTGTGAGTTTGCCATAGACTGTTTAAGTTCCTCGTATCTGTTCCGCTTCGTTCCTCAAATTCAGTTCATTTCAATCGCACACGCTCTAGGAGTCGATAGAACTACGGTGGCTCAGGTTGTCTTAGAAAATCTCTACAAAAGCTTTCAGAAGGGCAAAGCTGAGGGCGAATCCCAGGCGGGTTCGTCGGCGGTGCTGCGGCGCATTAACCTGACCGTGCGCGATGGCGAATTTATGGTGCTGGTGGGGCCGAGCGGCTGCGGCAAAAGTACGCTGCTGCGGCTGATTGCGGGGCTGGAAACGGCAACTGCTGGGAATATTTATGTGGGCGATCGCCTCGTCAACCCGTTGCCGCCCAACCAGCGGGATATTGCAATGGTGTTCCAGAGTTACGCGCTCTATCCCCACATGACGGTGTATGACAATCTGGCCTTTGGGCTGCGCCGTTCGGCCCGCGCTCTGACGGAACCTGCTGACACTCCGTCCTGGTGGCAAGACTGGCTGGTGGCGGCGACTCGTCCACTGCCCAAGGGGTTGCGCTACGTGACCGAGCGCGAACGGGCGATCGCCCAGCGGGTGCAGACCGTGGCCCAAATGCTGCAAATTGAACCCTTGCTGAACCGCCTGCCCAAGCAGCTTTCTGGCGGGCAAAAGCAGCGAGTGGCGCTGGGGCGGGCAATGGCGCGAAATCCGCAGGTGTTTTTGATGGACGAGCCGCTGAGCAACCTGGACGCCAAGCTGCGGACTGAAACCCGCGCCCAGATTGTGAATCTCCAGCGCAAGCTGGGCACAACGACGATCTACGTGACGCATGATCAAACAGAGGCGATGACGATGGGCGATCGCATTGCTGTACTGAATGCGGGTCAGATCCAGCAAATCGCCACGCCGCTGGAGCTATACAACCGTCCGGCGAATCGATTTGTAGCAGAGTTTATCGGGTCGCCGCCGATGAACTTTTTGCCCGTGCAGGTGCAGCCGCCGCTGGTCATTGCCCATCCCCAGTTCCGCATGACGCTGCCCGAAAGCTGGGAACTGCTGCTGCGACCCTATGCAGGGCGATCGCTCGTCCTGGGCATCCGGCCCGAACACCTCAACCTCAGCCTACCTGCTCCGAAAAACCTGCCCGGCCGCGTCCGCCGTATCGAGGCGCTAGGAGCCGACACCTTTCTCAGCGTCAGTATTCACGAACCGGGCAGCGAGGAACCCTGGCTGCAAGTCCGCATTGAACCCGATCGCGCCGTTGCGCCTGGGGATGAGGTGTGGCTGTCGCTGATGCCTGATAAGCTGCACCTGTTTGACCCCGATACGGGCGAAGCGCTGCGGCCAGGATAGCGGCTCCGCAGGCAGCCCAGAAGCCTGCGTTCCAGAAGGGCGCGATGGCGGGGCGACGGATGGGGCGGCTAGCTGCTGGACTGTTCGCTGCTGGGGCGATTCCCGTGGAGATCGCTTCGCAAATCGCCCGACTCAACTGCCTTGATTTGTTTCAATGGAATCTTAATCACAAACTCTGCCCCGTTGCCCGGTTCAGAGTGGCACTCTAGCGTTCCGCTGTGGCGCTCGGTCACAATCTGGTAGCTGATCGATAGCCCCATGCCCGTGCCCTTGCCAACGGCCTTGGTGGTAAAGAACGGGTCGAATAGCCGCTGCCGAACGGCTGCGGGAATGCCAGAACCATTGTCAGAAATGCGGATAAACACCCACTGCCCGTTGAGCAAATCGGTGCGAATCTTGATGCTGGGTTTACGTTTTTTGTCCTGAAATGGGCTGTTGGGCTGGGCCATCGCCTCTTCAAGCGCATCGATGGCATTGCTGAGAATGTTCATAAACACCTGATTGAGCTGTCCTGCATAGCACTCAACGTGGGGCAAATTGCCGTATTCCTTGAGGATGCAGATTTCGGGGCGATCGCTCTTGCCCTTGAGCCGATTTTGCAAAATCATCAGCGTGCTGTCGATGCCGTCGTGAATGTCTACGGATTTGAACTCGGCTTCGTCCATGCGGGAAAAGGTTCGCAGCGACGCGACGATTTTTTGAATGCGCTCTGCCCCAACGCGGATAGAGGCAATGAGTTTGGGCAAATCTTCCAACACAAAGGGCAAGTCGATGGCCTCAGCCTCGTCCTGAATTTCGGGATGGGGGGTGGGATAGTGCTTCTGATACAGGTCTAGCAGCCCCAGCAAGTCTTGCGTATAGCCGCTGGCATGAGACAGGTTGCCGTAGATAAAGTTCACGGGGTTGTTAATTTCATGGGCTACGCCGGCCACCAGTTGCCCCAGGCTGGACATTTTTTCGGCTTGAATCATCTGCGACTGGGTGCGCTGAAGCTGTTGCAGCGCGTCCTGGAGTTCTTCGCTGCGCTGGCGGAGGGTGGCTTCGGAGCGCTCTAGCTCTAGCTGAGCCTGCTTGCGCTCGGTGATGTTGCTCATTACACCCAAAATGCGATAAGTTTTACCCTCGACATCTTTTAGGGGAATGCTGTGATCCTCTGCAAAAATGTAGCTGCCATCCGCACGAGCGAACCGGTATTCAGCATGGTAAGGTGTATGCCTCTGGACTGCCTGCTCAATTAGCATAGCAACTCGGGTTCGGTCATCTGGATGTACCCTTTCCAAACACCTATGTAGATTGACTTGCTGAAATTCCTCCGGCGTGTTGCCAGTCATCTGGGCGATCGCCCCTGCCCAGCGAATTTTTCCGCTTGCCAAATCATAGTCATAGATCAACTGCCCGGTTTGCTCGGCCACCAAGCGGAATCGCTCCTCGCTCTCTCGCAGCGCCGCCTCGGCCTGACGAAACTCACGGATGTCGCGCATTACCGTAGATAGGTAATCGACCTGCCCTTCGGCGTTTTTGTGGGCAATAATCAGTTGCGAAACGGGAATCTCTTCACCAGTTCTGTCAAGCACAGCCGTTTCGCCCAGCCAGGTGCCGTCTCGCAGTGCTGCGGGAATGCCCTCGGTCATGATCTTGCGATTGGCCCAGTCAGGATGCCAACTTGCGATTCGCTGTTCGCTGACGACCGCATCGTCTGGCAGACCGGCAACTTGCCGAAACGCACGGTTGAGGTATAGGGAGGTGCCATCAGGGGCAGCGGTGCCAATCAGGTCGGGACTGGCTTCTAGCAGGTCGATCAAGCGCGATCGCTCTTGCTGCATCTGCTTTTCGCGGGTGATGTCGCGGGCGGTGCCTGTGATGCCCAAGACGTTCCCTTGGTCGTCGCGCAACACCGCCGCGCTGAAGAGCAGCGTCACCCGCTGACCGTCCTTCGTAAGATACACCGACTCGTGGTTCAGCACCGATGTCCCAGAAACCACCCGGCGAAAGGTTTCCCGATCTCGCTCTAGCTGGCCCGGTGCCAAAAAGTCGCTAAAGGGACGACCGAGCATTTCTTTAGGCTCGTAGCCCAGAATGGCGCGGGCGGCCGCATTTACAAAGCTAAAGCAGCCTTCGCGATCGCACGACCAGATTAAATCCTGCGACGTTTCTACCAGCAGTCGATAGCGGTTTTCACTGGCCGTCAGCGCATCTTCGGCGTTGCGGCGGTCGGTGATATTAATCGTGGTGCCAATGATACGATAAATCTGCCCTTCCGAATTGCGAATTGGCGACAGGGTGGTGTCAAACCACTGGATATCGCCATCGGGATAGCGAATCCGCTCTTCGTAGGAAATTGAGATGCCCGCTCGAACACAGCGCTCGTAGTTTTTCTGAAAGCCTCCGGCTTGAACCGGGTCAAAAATTTCTGCCAGCGTCCTATTTCTAAAGGCTTCCTGGGGAATGCCCGTGATGCGAGTCAGTGTGGCGTTGCAGTCTACGACTCGAAACGCTCCCTCTGGGCTAACGTCAACCACAAAAATGCCCTGCTCAGTGCCGTTGTAGATGCTGCGGAGGAATTGCTCTTGCTCCCTGAGTTCGGCTGTGCGAGCTTCGACCCGTTCTTCGAGTTCTGCCTTGGCCTGCTCTAGGGCAAGTTCTGCCCGTCGCCGATCGGTAATGTCACGGGCTGTCACAATGATGAAGCGCCGGCCCTTGGCATCTTGAAAGCACGTTTTTCGATCGAGGATGTAGCGGACTTCCCCATTAGGCAGCGTGGCAGTGTGTTCAGCTAGATATTCTTCTCCGGCTACTAGTATGTGTTGATCGACCTGTCGCAGGCAATCGGCTTCTGCGGCTGGAAACAGGTCATAGTCCGTTTTGCCAATGATTTCACTGCGATCGCGCCCAAGCTGCCGACACAGCGCATCGTTGACCAAGACAAACCGAAACTGCTCATCTTTGACCACCATTAGGTCGGGGTTGCCGTTGATCACGCTGTCGAGAAATTTTTCTGAATCTCGCAGACGCTCCTCAGTTTGGCGGCGATCGCTCACATCGCTCACCATTGAAATAATGCCAATTACCTCATCGTTGGAATTCACCAGTGGTGTGTTAAACCATTCGCAGGTAATGGTGCGGCCATCTTTAGTCTGGTTTTCGTTAATGCTATGAGTCCCGCTCTTTTGGTTTAAGATCTGCCTCACAATTTCGTTGACCAGATCAAGCTGGGACTCTGGCAGGATGAATTCGTTGGCGTTGCGTCCCAAGATTTCCTCAGCGCTGAACCCAAAAATTCGCTCTGCGCTGGCATTCCAGCTTATGACTTTGAGATCGGTGTTCCACTCAATCACGGCCATCGGGCTGCGGTCAATCAGAAGCGATAGCTTTAGTTCCAGATCGAGTGATGCCTTGCAGGGGTCAGATTGGGCTGGTTTGGGTGGTTTACTGAAATCTTGAACGGAGGGATAGGCTGGCTGGCTCGGCTGAAACCCCTGAGATTCGGAAGGCTGGGAGGTCATAACTGGCTGCAAAAGTTAGGCGAACAAAGCGTGAGAGATTTAGGAAGATTCAGGGCTAGGTTGACTAGGGGCGCCGGAGAGGGCGCTGGGGGCGATCGCCTTAAGGTACGAAGTAAATGATCCTAAAGTTAAGAAAACTTGCTACTCAGAATTCCCAAATCGATTGACCAATTCACCTTGAGCCTTACGGAACAATTGAAATCTGTCTATGGGCATAAGGCTGGCAAAAATTTGGACTGACGGCGTGATTTGGGCTGCGGGGTGCTGCCGGAATCTCCACAGCCTCTGCCCAACTGCTCAGCGTTCGAGGCGGGCTAGGTGACCCGCTGACAGATCTGGAGATGATGATAAAAGCACAGTCTGTTTTGCGAGAAACCTTCTACAATGTTTTGGATTTCCGCTAGTTCCCCAGGCTGCCGCTATGCCCCGCCGTACTGATATCCGCAAAATTCTTCTAATTGGCTCTGGCCCCATCGTCATTGGGCAAGCCTGCGAGTTTGACTATTCTGGCACCCAGGCCTGCAAAGCGTTGCGCGACGAAGGCTACGAAGTGGTGCTGATCAACTCCAATCCGGCAACCATCATGACCGACCCGGAGACGGCCGACCGCACCTATATCGAGCCGCTGACCCCAGAAATGGTGGAAAAGGTGATTGAAAAGGAGCGTCCCGATGCGCTGCTGCCGACGATGGGCGGCCAGACGGCGCTGAACCTAGCAGTGGCGCTGGCCAAAACCGACGTGCTGGAGCGCTACAACGTAGAGCTAATCGGCGCAAAGCTGCCTGCTATCGAGATGGCGGAAGACCGCAAGCTGTTCAAGGAAGCAATGGCGCGGATTGGTGTGCCCGTGTGTCCGTCGGGGTTGGCGCAAACCATGAACGAAGCGAGGGCGATCGCCCAGGAAATCGGCTCCTATCCGCTGATTATCCGCCCCGCCTTTACCCTCGGCGGCACGGGCGGCGGCATTGCCTACAACCAGGAAGAATTTGAGGAAATTGCTCAGTCGGGTCTAGATGCCAGCCCGGTGTCACAGATTCTCATCGAAAAGTCACTCTTGGGCTGGAAGGAATACGAACTGGAGGTGATGCGCGACCTGGCAGATAACGTTGTGATTATTTGCTCGATTGAAAACTTCGACCCGATGGGCGTTCACACGGGCGACTCGATCACCGTGGCTCCGGCGCAAACCCTGACGGATAAGGAATACCAGCGCTTGCGAGATGCGTCGATCAAGATCATCCGCGAAATTGGGGTGGAAACGGGCGGGTCGAATATTCAGTTCTCTGTCAATCCTGACACGGGCGAGTTCATCGTGATCGAGATGAACCCCCGCGTGTCGCGCAGTTCGGCGCTGGCTTCCAAGGCGACGGGCTTCCCAATTGCCAAGATGGCCGCCAAACTGGCGGTGGGCTACACGCTCGACGAAATCCCCAACGACATCACCAAGAAAACGCCCGCTAGCTTTGAACCCACAATCGACTATGTGGTGACGAAGATTCCCCGGTTCGCCTTTGAGAAATTCCCTGGCTCTCAGCCTGTGCTGACCACGCAAATGAAGTCGGTGGGCGAAGCGATGGCCATTGGGCGCACGTTCCAGGAATCGTTCCAAAAAGCGCTGCGATCGCTCGAAACGGGCCGCGCGGGCTGGGGCTGCGACAAAAACGAAAAACTGCCCAGCCTGGAGCAAATTCGTGCGGGTTTGCGGACTCCGAACCCGGATCGGGTGTTCACATTGCGCCACGCCATGCTGATGGGCATGACGGTGGAGGAAATCTACGAACTCACTGCGATTGACCCGTGGTTTCTCGACAAGCTGGCAGAACTGCTGGAAACCGAGAAATTCCTCAAGCGCACGCCGCTGCTGCAAATTACTCAACCGCAAATGCTGGCGATCAAGCAGCAGGGCTTTAGCGATCGCCAAATTGCCTTTGCCACCAAAACCAGCGAAGACGAGGTTCGCGCTTTCCGCAAGTCTCTGGGCATTGTTCCCGTCTACAAAACCGTAGACACCTGCGCCGCCGAGTTTGAAGCGCTAACGCCCTACTATTACTCGGCCTACGAAACGCCTGTCGAAGTGGTCAATGGAGACGCAGGTTCGGAACAAGCCGCCGCAACCGAGTCGGAGGTCTTGCCCTCAACCCGGCGCAAGGTGATGATCTTGGGCGGCGGGCCAAACCGCATCGGGCAGGGCATCGAGTTTGACTATTGCTGCTGCCATGCGTCCTTTGCGCTGCAAGCCGAAGGGTTTGAGACCATCATGGTCAATTCCAACCCGGAAACGGTTTCTACGGACTATGACACGAGCGATCGCCTCTATTTTGAGCCACTCACCAAAGAGGACGTGCTGAATATCATCGAAGCGGAGCGGCCCGCTGGCATTATCAACCAGTTTGGTGGCCAGACCCCGCTCAAGCTGGCCCTGCCGCTGCAAAAGGCGTTGCCCACCTGCGACTCGCCGCAGACCCAAATCTGGGGTACGTCGCCCGACTCGATCGACACCGCCGAAGACCGGGAGCGATTCGAGAAAATCTTGCGGGAGCTAGAGATTCGCCAGCCCGCCAATGGCATTGCCCGCAGCACTGCCGAAGCGCTGGAGGTGGCTAAGAAAATTGGCTATCCCGTGGTGGTGCGCCCCAGCTACGTGCTGGGCGGTCGGGCGATGGAAATTGTGTATTCCGACAAAGACCTGGAGCGCTACATGACCTACGCGGTGCAGGTCGAGCCAGATCATCCCATCCTGGTGGATCAGTATTTGGAAAACGCGATTGAAGTAGATGTGGATGCGATCGCCGATGCCACTGGCCAGGTCGTTATCGGCGGCATCATGGAACACATCGAGCAAGCGGGCATTCACTCTGGCGACTCTGCCTGCTCGATTCCCACCGTCACCCTCGGCCCTGACACGCTGGAAACCATCCGCACCTGGACGACGAAACTCGCTAAAGCACTAAACGTTGTCGGTCTGATGAATGTACAGTACGCCATCCAGGGCACGGTCGAGGGCGATGTAGTCTACATTTTGGAAGCCAACCCCCGCGCCTCGCGCACCGTGCCCTTTGTGTCTAAGGCGATCGGCAAGCCCCTGGCCAAGCTGGCCTCGCTGGTGATGTCGGGCAAGACCCTGGCGGAGCTAAACTTCACGCAGGAAATCATTCCCCAGCACATTGCGGTGAAAGAGGCCGTGCTGCCGTTTTCCAAGTTCCCCGGCACGGATATTATTCTCGGCCCCGAAATGCGCTCCACGGGCGAAGTGATGGGCATCGACACCGACTTTGGCAAAGCCTTTGCCAAGGCAGAGCTAGCGGCTTCGCAGGTGTTGCCGCTGGGGGGCACGGTCTTCGTTTCGATGAACGACCGCGACAAGCAGGCTGCTGTGCCTGTGGTGAAGGATTTACAGGCCTTAGGGCTGCACGTTGTGGCGACGGAGGGGACTCGCCGCGTCCTCAAAGAAAATGGACTGGATGTGGATCTGGTGCTGAAGGTGCATGAGGGTCGTCCCAACGTGATGGATTCCATCAAAAACCAGCAGATTCAGCTTGTGGTCAACACGCCCCTGGGCGAAACGGCTCAGGTGGACGATCGCGCAATTCGTCGCACTGCCCTGTCTTATAAAATTCCGGTCGTCACCACGATCGCCGGAGCCAAGGCCAGCACGGCTGCGATTCGCTCCCTCCAGTCCGAGCCGCTGGAGGTCAAGGCGCTGCAAGACTACATGAGCTAGCTGCCACGTCGAAACCGTTGCGCTAGCAAGCTGCTCTAATTGAAAGAGGTCTTGAATCGGGATTCCAATTCAAGACCTCTCGTTTTTATATCTGTCTATGCCCTGCGCTTCTGGAGAAGCGGCCCAGACGCTTGCAATTTCCTGGAACACAGGAGAACCGAGTGAGCCATCTACAAACTCGCATTACAATTTGCAGGAATTTGTAAAAGTAGTGTGAACTCTGGCAGGAACGGCTTTTCTAGAGGGCGATGAGACTTGTATGATTCAAACTCAGCGTAGACATCAAAGTGAAATTAAAACAAACACTACTGCGGAGTGCCATCCCTTAGCCTCAGTTCTCTACTTTTCGACCGTCTCTTGGTGAAGAGTTTCCGCCTGGTCTTCTTCGGGGAAATAGGTGTCTACATCCCACGGATCGTCTGCCACAATGTCTTGACGAATCCACAGTTTCAGGCGATGCCACAGGCTTGGCTTTCGACCTGCCTTTTGATTTGGAAAGAGGGTGTTGCTAGGGGTGTTTGAGTTCATGGTTAAACGTGAGAGTGTCTGAACTTAGAGCGGGACTTCTCGAAACTGTCTTAGAAAGTTCAGCTTAGAGAGTTCAAAGAGCGGTCATTGAATCTTCTGAGTCTTAAATTCTGAGTCTCAAATGTTGGATGCTAGACCAGCGCACCATGCGAGAACTCGCCCTTCAGAGGATCTGTGAGCGCCTTAGCGAGATAAACCTATCTGCGGCGGCTGAAATGCGCCTTTAGCTTCTCGCAAGCTTAGCCAGCCAAGCCAGGGACTAAACCGCTGATCTGACTGCACCCATACGTTAGACCTCTTTAGACTTATTCTATCTTTGCTAGGTTTGACCGGACAAAACCAGTCTGTCCAAGCAAAACTGTCGGAACGCAGCCTGTAGACGCAGCGTTTAGCCAGTTTCGATGCGTTTCAAAAACAGCGCTCAGCACTGGCCACTGAAAAGAATCAGCGGCAAGGTGCTGATTCTGTCGTGCAAAGTGCCTAAGCAACCGCACGACCTGTAAATGAGTGACCCAGACAACATAGCGAAATCAGCCTGCTGTTGAACGGTCACCAAGCTGGACAAGCTTGGCGGGCGATCGCCAGCGGCTTCAGTCATCATAACCAAGACCAGTAGCAACACTGAAGGAAGGCGTAGTGATCGAAACTTTTAGTATTAAGCAGAGTTTATTTTGGGATGTCAAGCAAAACTCGTACTTCTACGGTTGAGATTCGTCGTCTTCATCTGTTCTTTATACTAAGCCCACTGCATCAGTCCTTCTGCTGCATGACTTTCAGAAGCAGCACTGGTTTTCCATAAAAAACATTAAGAAAATCTCACTTCGGTCATGAAATCCGCAAAAAGCAAGTACGGCCGCCTTCCGATGGCGACCGTACTCGAAATTGAAGGCTTATAAGTTAAAGACCTACAAATACCAACCTAAAAGCTACGCCATGCTGTTTTCGATCGCCCAGCGAGCCAGTTCAGTGCGGTTGTGGAGTCCTGTTTTGCCCAGCATGTTGCTGACGTGGCTTTCAATCGTTCTCTGGCTTACGTTCAGCTTCTCGGCAATTTCTCGGTTTGCCATGCCCTGGGCGACAAACTGCACCACCCGCAGCTCGGTCGGCGTTAGCTCAACATCGAAGGGCACCTGAATTTTGGGGGCGCTGTCCAGCCCTTTGTCTTGCCGCTGAATCAATCGAGAGGCTTGCTTGAGAGAAGACTCTACCTGGGCCACCAGTTCTTCTGGCTCGAAGGGTTTCACCATATACACGTCAGCGCCAGTGTTCAAGCCCTTGATTTTGTCCTGGCTCTGCCCTTTCGCAGAAAGAAACAGCACTGGAATCCAACTTGTGCGCGGATCTTTTCTAACTTGTTCTACTAGCGAGTAGCCGTCCATCTGCGGCATCATCACATCGCAGATGATCATGTCTGGTGTCTCTTTTTGCAGCACTTCTAGCGCTTCTTGACCATTTTCTGATGTGATGACCTCATACCCCCGAAACTCTAGATAATCCTTCACGAGCAAAATGAGGTTTGGGTCGTCGTCAATTAATAAAAGTCGCTTGTGCTCTCCCACACTGGCTTCCTTTGTCATGCTACATCACTCGCCATGCCTGAGTTGAGATGAATCGTGCTAATAAATAATACCCAGTAGATCCACAGAGCGCACAGTAGAGTGCGAAAAGAGTGCGAAATCTAGCCCAAGAACCTGAAGAAATTTTGTGCTGCCCGACTTTGCGCCGAAGTCAAGGCGTTGTGAAGACATTTAGCCCTTCAGTAGACCTGTCTACATCATACTGAGTGCAAGCGGGAAATCCGCATAGTTAAGCAATGTTGAAATTAATAGATTAATCTTTGCTTTCTGACTGTAGCGCGTTCAGATTTGGTCTGCCATGTGTTTTCAATTCATCAGATGTGGAAGGTAGCGGGTGAACTAGGAAGGCGTAGTCCTGAACGATTTGATTGCCAAGCAGGTGCTTCTGGATGATTTCTTCAATCACGGTTGGGGTGGCGCTGTGATACCATACCCCGTCGGGATAGACCACCAAAATGGGGCCTTGCTGGCAAACTCGCAGGCAGTTGGCTTTAGTGCGAAAAACGCAGGTGGGGCGATCGCCCGTGGGTTGGTCTAGCCCCAATTCCTTTAGCCGCTTTTTTAGATAATCCCACGCCACCAGGCTGTCGCCCTTGTCGCAGCACTTGGGCACGCTCTGATCAGCGCAGATAAAGACGTGGCGCTCGATTTGCGGCAGATGGAGCGCGGCGACACAGGTAGAGAGGGGGGTAGTCATGGGAGGGACGGTTAAGGGGGATCGAGGGACAAGGGGTGAGAGAGGGAAAAAACGAAAAACGAAAAACGAAAAACGAAAAACGGAACCTCTTCGTTCTTCTCTCTTCATTCTTCTCTCTTCGTTCTTCTCTCTTCGTTCTTTCTCTTCGTTCTTCTCTCTTCATTCTTCGTTCTTCTCTCTTCGTTCTTCTCTCTTCGTTCTTCTCTCTTCGTTCTTCTCTCTTCATTCTTCGCTCCAACACTCCTTAAGCTAGGGTACACAACACCAGCACCAGCGCCTCTGTCCATTCCACCACTGCGCCGTAGGTGTCGCCTGTGTGTCCTCCCAGGCGGCGGTGAAACCAGGCAGGAATGAGGAGGGCGATCGCCCCAGCACCCAGTCCTAAAATCAGGCTCCAGCGCCACGGGTCAGGATTTGCCAGAGCGGGGGAGAGGCTGAGGCTGAGCAGCAGCAGTAGGCTGGGTAGGGTGTGGGCAAGACTAGGCAGCGCGGCTTTGTGAAAGGCCCCTTTGCCAGCGGGTTTGAGATAGGGATAGCGGGCGATCGCCACCTGCTGGCTCCAGCGGCCCCAGCCAGCCGCCAGCGTGAGCAACAGCAGGCGCGGCAGGGCGGGTTCCGCCAGATCGGTCAGGGCGGCGGTTTTGAGCAGGAGGAGGGCGATCGCCGCCATCACGCCAAACGCCCCGGCACGGCTATCAGCCATCACCGCCAGGCGACGCTGCGGATCGAGAACGGCCAGCCCGTCCGCGGTGTCCATCGCACCATCTAGATGCAGCCCACCCGTCACCCCCACCCATAGCCCGACCACCACCACGCTGCGGGTTAGCACGGGCATTCCCAACTGATGCAAACTGGCATCCGCCAGCCCCAGCAGCGCCCCAATTAGCAGACCAACCACGGGGGCCATGCGGGCGACTTGCGGAAAAGCGGGGTGCATCCAGTTGGGCACGGGCAGGCAGGTGTAGAAGGCGATCGCCCCTGCCAGCGTTTGCGCCCTGTTCACAACCGCTGTGCTTAGCTTAGAAAACCCCTGACTCAAGCCACTTGCCCCCTTCGCTCAGCCTGTAGACAAGACAATCAATACCTGTGGATAGCACATTTGATCTAGAGCCGCATCAGCCATGATGCTGACTCACATTACTCAAGCCACGCCATACTTTAGGCAGTTCCGCTTAACCACATAAAACCTGCATAAAACCTGCATGAAACCTACATGAAATCTAGCGAGGTAAGGAGCAAACAAGTGTCAGGCTTGAGAACTGTCAAAGTTGACACCAAAAATTACGCTAAAAATGGTTCAAGCTGGCTGTGAGTGACCATCCCAAGATTCCCACTCCCGTCAGGCTAGGAATCTTGAGATATGATCTACTCAGGCTTAGTCGGGTTTGCTGAAATATTGCCAGATTCACCGTTTCACTGGCTATGGCTCCCGGCTATGGCGGATTTTCTCACTCTGGGCAACTGTTCTCAGGGCTTTACGTTTCTCTCTGTCTCTGGTCTAGGCTGCATGGACGCAGCCACCTCGCTGTTCCAGTTCCTTTAGCCCACTCCAGATTCGGATTCTGGTGCGATCGCAGGTTTTCTTGTTATGAGTCACGATTCACCATCCAGTAACCCTCGACTTCCGGCCCCTTGCATTGTGGACACGGGCATCCTGGTCAACAAGCAAGACATGCAGCGGCTCCTGGCGGATCTCCATCAAGTCCGCTACTGCTACATTCAGGACGGCATCCCTGGCAGCGAGTGCGAAGGTTATGTGATGGAAGTTTTTTCTGATCCCCAATGTTCTAGCCTGGTGGCGAACCACACGCTCTATCTCAACGTCCAGAGCTTCGATTATTTGCAGATGTCTCAGTTGCCAGAGGGCGAAGCCTGCTTTGACTTGGTGCAAGACAATCGCCTGCTGCGGCTGGTGCCCCTTTCCAACCCGCTGGATGACCAAAACTGCCGCAGGCTAAACGCGGCAGCCCTAGAAGCAGTGGTCACGGAAGTCTTGTCTGCCGGATGGGATGTCCGAATTGACGACGAAGAAAATTTCTCAATGTAGCGGGCGCTAGAGCAGGTCTTGGGCAGTCATTTTTCGTATACGTGTCAGGCGCGATGCTGCGTCACAAGGGCGCGGGCAGGCGTGTTTCATACGCCCCACGGTGTGGTTGAAACGCCCCGATTTATGCCCGTGGGCACGCTGGCCAACGTGAAAACCGTCACGCCCGCCCAACTGAGGGGCACGGGCGCACAGATGGTGCTGGCAAACACCTATCATCTGCACTTGCAGCCGGGGGAAGATCTGGTGGCCGAGGCAGGGGGGCTGCATCGGTTTATGGGCTGGGATGGGCCAATGCTGACGGATTCGGGCGGGTTTCAGGTCTTCAGCCTGAGCGAGATGCGCCAAATTTCCGATGAAGGCGTGACCTTTCGATCGCCCCGCGATGGCAAGATTATCCAGATTACGCCAGAGCGCTCGATTCAAATTCAGAACGCGCTGGGGGCCGACGTGATTATGGCATTTGACGAGTGCCCGCCCCACCCGGCGACTTGGGACGAGGTGAAGCGGGCAACCGATCGCACGATGCGCTGGCTGGAACGGTGCTTTGCGGCCCACACCCGGACGGATCAGGCGCTGTTCCCGATTGTGCAGGGCGGTGTGTATCCCAATTTGCGGCAGGAAGCGGCCGAGGCGATCGCCCGGTTTGAGGCATTCGGCTATGCCATCGGCGGCGTGAGCGTTGGAGAGCCGCCGGAACTGATTGAGAAAATTGTGCAGGTGACGGCTCCGCTGCTGCCAGAAGACAAACCGCGCTACCTGATGGGCGTGGGCACGCACAAAGAAATGGTGCGGGCGATCGCCGCTGGGGTAGATCTATTTGACTGCGTGATTCCCACTCGGTTGGCGCGACACGGTGCGGCGCTGGTGCAGGGCGATCGCTGGAATTTGAAAAACAACCGCTTTCGCCGCGATTTCACGCCGCTAGACGATACCTGCCCCTGCTACACCTGCCAAAATTTCACCCGCGCCTATATCAGCCACCTGCTCCACGCCCGCGAAATTCTGGCGTTTACACTCATCTCCATTCACAACATCACGGAACTGGTGCGCTTTACCCAGCGGATTCGAGAGGCGATTTTGGGCGATCGCTTTGCTGTGGAATTTGCCGAGTGGCTGGGGCACGGTTGATTTTAGATTGGGGATTGGGGATTGGGGATTGGGGGTTCAAGCCCTGTTATTCTGAGCGCGATCGCCGGATGCGGTCAATTTCTCGCTGCAACTCTGCCACTTCGCGCCGCAGCCGCTCCACATCGGCCTCGCCCGTGGACGATTCACTGCTGGGGGATGGCGGCTCTGCGTCCACCGTCGGCTCTCCAGCGCGGCGATAGTTGCCTGCGCGAATCTGGTGCAGTTCTTCCGATTCCGACCATTCCTTCAGAAAATGCACCCGCTCCACGGTGAACGGATGGGTCTGGAAAAAGCCCTGCGACAGGTTGTTATACAGCAGAAACTTGTAGACCTGGTTAATGCCGTCTTGATCCAGATTTTGGTAGCGCTCCGACTGGCGCGAGAATTCTTCCAGGCTTAGCTCATGGGCATAGCGACTGCTGCCGCCCGCCAGCTTCATCATGTTTTGCAGCACGGGCTTTACGTCGTCCATCACCAGCAGCGCCGCCCGGTCGGCCGAAAGTTCTGCCTTCCGCAGCCATTCGTAAAACGCCAGGATTAGCCCCGTACTGACGAGGCTGCTCAGCCCAAAGGTCATCTCAGCCAATCCCGATGCAGCGGTGATGACCCAGCTTGCCATCTGCGTCAGCGTCGTGTGTCCACATTTCAGATGCCCCAGTTCGTGAGCCAGCACCGCTTTTATCTCAGCCTCGTCACTCAGGTCAAGCAGGGCCGTGCTTAGCACCACGCAGGGCCGCTCTTGCCCCAGCGCGTAGGCGTTTACCATCGGCGATTGGGAGACAAACAGCGTCGGCTCTGGCGCAATGTCGAGCGATCGCAGGCATTCCCGAAACATCTGAAACAGCGTGGAATATTGCCGTGGCCCTACCTCGATGGCATTGCCCAACAGAAACACCTGGCGCGGCCGTTCGTAGACAAATTCCACGAAGCGCCGCGCTACCAGGTCAAACCCTGGCACGCTGCGGAGGGCTTGCTCGGCCTGCTGATCGAGCGGGTGACGGAAGGCTTCGCTGGAGATTCCGGGATAGACGGGCATAGGAACCAGTTTGGAGGATAAGGATTGAGGAGTGGACGTAGCCTGCTGAACCTCCGCTACTCTAGCGGCTGGCCGCCGCGTCTGGGGAAGCATGAAGCTTCTCTTAAACTTTATGGTGGCTTCCTGGCTCAAGGCCAAGTTTTTTTGTTAAAACTGGTGTTCAGTAGTCCAGCGAATTAGTATATTCGTATTAACCCCTCTGCTCCTGCCCCTTTGTGTACGTTAAGCGCGTAGAGCTGTCTCACTTTAAATCCTTTGGCGGCACAACGCAGGTTCCGTTGCTGCCAGGGTTTACCGTGATTTCTGGCCCAAACGGATCGGGCAAGTCGAATATTCTAGATGCGCTGCTGTTTGCGCTGGGGTTGGCGGGTTCCAAAGGAATGCGGGCAGAGCGGCTACCAGACTTGGTGAATCAGAGCGTCGCCAGTCGTGGCCGCAGCACGGTGGAAGCCAGCGTCACCGTTACCTTTGCGCTGGATGAAGAAGATATCGCAGCCTACCAAGGCGATGACGATCCCTTGCCCAGCGCTGATCTAGCCTTTGGCGAAAGCAACGGGCAGGTTGGGGCTGTAGACGCTCAGAGCCATTTGAACGGCAATAACGGCAACGGTAGTCATGGCAATGGGAATGGCAAAACGCCGGATGCCAACCAACTCAGCGTTGCCCCGGCGATGGTTCCTTTCAACGAATGGAGCGTGACGCGCAAGCTGCGGGTGACGCAGCAGGGAACTTACACCTCGAACTATTACATTAATGGGCAGCCCTGCACGCTGAATGAACTGCATGAGCAGCTTCACCGCTTTCGGATTTATCCCGAAGGCTATAACGTCGTGCTGCAAGGCGACGTAACCAGCATTATTTCCATGAACCCACGGGAAAGACGGGAAATTATCGACGAGTTGGCGGGCGTGGCGGCGTTTGACCGTAAGATTTCTCAGGCGAAGGACAAGCTGGACGCGGTGAAGGAGCGGGAAGAGAAGTTTCGTATTGTGGAGCGGGAACTGATCGAGCAGCGCGATCGCCTCGCTCAGGATCGCCTCAAGGCAGAGAAATATAAGCGACTCAAAGCCGAGTTTCAGACTAAGAGCCAGTGGGAAGTGGTGCTGAACTGGCGCAGTCAGCAAGACCAGGCGCAGAAGCTCCAGCAGCAGATCGAGGAGGGCGATCGCGCTCTTTCGGAAACTGCTACTCAACTCACGGCGCTGGCGACTGAAATTCAGCAAATCACCGCTGACCTAGACCGGCTGAATGCGCGGGTGAAGGCGCTGGGCGAGGATGAACAGCTTGCCTTGCAATCGACCCTGGCGACGCGCGAGGCGGAACTGCGCCAGCTTCAACGGCAGGAGCAAGACCTGCTGACGGCGAACCGCGACACAATGGCGCAGATTGCCCAGGCGCAGCAGGCGCTTCAGGAGCAAATGCAGATGCTAGAACAGGCTTCTACGGATCAGCAGCGCATCGAAACCCAGGAAATTGCTGCCCTCCAGGCGGCCCGCGATCGCGCTCAGCAAGCGCTACAAGCCAGCCGGGAACAGTCCAGCGCGATCGCTGAAGCGTCGGAGGCCTGGGTGCAGGAGCAAGCCGCCCTGCGTCGCCAGATGGAGGCGTTGCTGAACCAAATTGAGCCGCAGCGCATGGAGCAGGCGCGGCTGCAAGAGCGGGTGTCGCAGCTTCGCGCCAAGATTCAGGAGCAGACGGAGGCACTGGGGGCGATCGCCCAATCGCTGGCTGAAAAGCAGTCCGAGCAGTCTACCGTTGAAGCGCAGCGGGCCGAGGCTGAAACCCAGGTGCAGCGACTCGCTCAAGCGCTTGCCGAAGCCGAGCAAGACCTCCGCATCCAGCAAGACACCCAGGCCCGCCTGCTGAATGAGCAGCGCGACAAACAGCGCCAGCTTGACCGCCTGGAAGCCCAGACTCAGGCCATGCAGGAGGCCCAGGGCACCGGAGCCAGCCAGGTGATTTTGAGCGCAGGTATTGACGGGGTTCACGGGCTGGTGGCGCAACTGGGGCGGGTCGATTCGCCCTATCAGCTAGCGCTGGAAATCGCGGCGGGGGGTCGCCTGGGCAACTTGGTGGTGGAAGACGACCGAATCGCGGCGCGGTGCATCGACCTGCTGAAGCAGCGGCGGGCGGGGCGGGCGACGTTCCTGCCGATGAACAAAATTCGCGTGCCGCAGTTTACGGAAATTCCCAAGGGTAACCGACCGGACGGGTTTGTGGACTATGCCGTGAACCTGATTGACTGCGATCGCCACTTTGAGGACGTGTTCGCCTATGTCTTTGGCGGCACGGTGGTCTTTCGCACGTTGGAACAGGCACGACCGCACTTGGGCAAATATCGCATCGTGACGCTGGACGGCGAACTGCTGGAAACCAGCGGCGCGATGACGGGCGGCAGCGTGTCCCAGCGGCAAGGCTCCCTGAGATTTGGCACCGTGCAGCCGGGAGAATCGGCCGAAGCGGCCACATTGCGCGATCGCCTCTTGGAAATCGACACCATTCTGCGGCGCTGTGAAGGGGCGATCGCCCAGGGCACAGAAGCCGTCCGCACCCACACCCAATTGCTCAATGAAGCCCGCCAGCAGCAGCGCGACGTGCAAATGCTGGCGAATCAGCTCCAGTCCCAACTGGCGACGCTGGTGACGCAGGAAGGGCAGCTCCGCACCCAGCTTTCGCAAAACCGCCAGGAGCTTGGCCCATCCGAAGAGCGCCTGCAAACGCTGGAGCGTGACCTGCCCGCCCAGGAAGCCGAACTCCAGCGCCAGCGCCAAGTCCTGGCAGACCTGGAGCAATCGCAAACCCACAGCGAGTGGCAGCAAATCCAGGCGACCATTCGCCAGCAGGAGGCAGAATTGGGCGATCGCCAGCTTGCCCTGCGATCTGCCGAACAGCGGGTTCAAGACCTGGAAATTCAGCGACAGCGCCTCCAAGAAAAAATCGCCCAGCTAAATCAGCGGCTGCACGATCTCCGCGCTCAGCAGACGACGCAGATGCAGCAGCGATCTGCGCTGGGGACTCAGCAAACCGCCCTCAGCCAGACCATCGCCCAGACCCGCGCAGCGCTAGATTCGCTAGAGGCATCCCTCGCGTCGGAAAAACAGGAGCGCGATCGCACAGAACGTTTGTTGCGCGATCGCCAAACCGCTCAGCAACAGGCCGACTGGCAGCGCCAAAAACTCCAGGAAACCCAGCAGACCCGCCGTGAAAGCTTGACCACGCTCCAGGCAGCGCTAGAAGCAAAGCAGGCGGAGTTACCAGATCCATTGCCAGAGTTGCCCGATCCACTGCCCGACCTGGGCGAATTGCAGCACGAACTGCGATCGCTCCAGCGCCGCATCGAAAACATGGAACCCGTCAACATGCTGGCCTTGGAGGAATATGAGCGTACCCAGGAGCGCCTAGAAGACCTCAGCCAAAAGCTCGGCACGCTGGACGAAGAGCGCAGCGAGCTGCTCCTCCGCATCGAAAACTTCACTACCCTGCGTCAGCGGGCCTTCAAGGAGGCTTTTGATGCTGTCAACATCAACTTTCAATCCATCTTTGCCGAACTGTCCGACGGCGATGGCTATCTGCAACTCGACGACCCCAACGATCCCTTTGGCAGCGGGCTAAATCTGGTTGCTCATCCCAAGGGCAAGCCCGTCCGCCGCCTCGCCTCCATGTCTGGAGGCGAAAAATCCCTCACTGCCCTTAGCTTCATTTTTGCTCTCCAGCGCTATCGTCCCTCGCCCTTCTACGCTTTCGACGAAGTGGATATGTTCCTGGATGGCGCAAACGTGGAGCGTCTTTCCCGCATGATCAAGCACCAGGCCCAGCAGGCTCAGTTCATCGTTGTTAGCCTGCGCCGCCCGATGATCGAAGCCGCCCAGCGCACCATCGGCGTCACCCAGGCGCGGGGAGCCTATACGCAGGTGCTGGGCATCGACTTGCAGCAGAACGTTTCGGGGTGAGGGAGGAGTGGAGGAGGAAAGAGCGAAGAACGAAGAATGAAGAATGAGGGGCGAAGAGCGAAGAGATTCCGTTTTTCGTTTTTCACTTTTCGTTTTTTCCGTCTCTTGCCCCATCCCCCAAAGGGCGGCTTTCCGAACTCAAGACAGACTTACCAAACGTTCGAGTTTGGTTAAGATTGGCTTAGTATTGATATCTGACCGTATCTACTGTATTCATATTTCAATCGAACTATTTCAACCAGTTCGAGGTTAGGACTCGACAATGACATCTGAACAAATCCGCCAACGCTCAGACCTTCTTGGGACGCAAATTATCACCCGCGACACCGGCAAACGCCTGGGTGTCGTCAGCCAGCTATGGGTAGATGTCGATCGCCGCGAGGTGGTTGCCATCGGTCTGCGGGAAAGCATCCTGTCGGGCGTGGTGTCTGGCACCCAGCAGATGATGTATCTTGCGAACATTCGCCAGATCGGCGACGTGATTCTAGTCGATGACGACTCTGCGGTAGAGGATGAAGTTGACACAGAAGCGTATAGCAGCCTGATCAACAGCGAAGTGATCACCGAGACGGGAGAACTGCTGGGGAAGGTGCGGGGCTTCCGGTTCAACGTCGAAAATGGTCATCTAGAGTCTATTATCATTGCCTCGATTGGGTTTCCCTTCATTCCCGATCAGGTCGTCAGTACCTACGAACTGTCGATTGAAGAGGTGGTGAGCAGCGGTCCCGATCGCCTGATTGTGTTTGAGGGCGCAGAGCAAAAGATGTCGCAGCTTAGCGTGGGCTTTTTGGAGCGCATCGGCATTGGTCGTCCGCCGTGGGAGCGCGACGAAGAAGACTACATTATGCCGGTGTCTACGTCCAACCAGTTGCCGACGGGTGTGCGTACCCCTGCACCTCAGCCGATGCGTGCGCCTGCCCGCGAATCGACTTGGGACGACGATACCTGGGAAGAACCCCGCCGCCCGATTCAGGAGCCGCTGCGTCAGCGCCAGCCAGAGCCGCTCTACCGCGATGAGTCGGAAGATAACTGGAACGAGCCGCCCCGTCGTCAGCAGTATGCTGAAGCTTACGAAGATGCGGATGCCTACGAACCTGCGATGAAAGAGGAGCTAGACGACGTGTGGGAAGATGACGATAATCCTCAGCCCTACCGTGCGCCGCAGTTAAACATTCCTGAGCGGCAAAAGGTCGTGGAATATGAGGAAGATGCAGACTACTAACGGATTTCTGTTAGTGGGCTAGTGGCAGCGGACTGCTGTGAGTAGGCTAGTAATAGTGGGCTTAAAGGCTACTAAGCGACAACAGCACAAAGCTTAGGAGCAAAGGGTCGCCCGTTGTTGTCTTGTGAACGGAGCCATGCAAGCACTATGGCTCTATGGAGCTATTGGGTTGGATTGGCTGGACTTGAAGATTTAGGCATTTGTTTCCGAGTCTGGTACTGATGGACTGGGATTTTAATCTGAAACTCTGTGCCTTTACCAGGTTGCGAGATGCATTCCAGAGTGCCACGATGCCGTTCACAAACAATTTGTTGGCTAATGGAAAGCCCTAGACCCGTCCCTTTGCCAACTGGCTTGGTTGTGAAAAAGGGATCGAATAGTTTGGTTAGCAACTTTTCAGGCACTCCGGGGCCATTGTCAGCAATGCAGATGCAGACATATTGAGGGCGATCGCTCTTTGCATTCTCTAGGTTGTCAACGGGAGCATTATGTAGATTCTGTTGATCAGGTTGATCACACAACTCTGTTCGGATAGTAATCGTGGGCTGGGATAAATCACTAATGCTATTGCTTACTGATTCCTGAACTGAGTTTTCTCGTGCTGCAATTTGCTCCTCTAACGCATCGATTGCATTGCTAAGCAAATTCATAAACACCTGATTGAGCTGGCTAGGATAGCATTCTACTAGAGGCAACTGCCCGTACTCTTTAACTAGTTGGATATTATGGGCAGAGTTAGAAGCTGATTTGGGCTTAAGGCGATATTGCAAAATTAGCAAGGTGCTTTCTAGCCCTTCGTGTAAATCTACAACTTTCATCTCTGCTTCATCAAGCCGCGAGAAATTCCGCAGAGACAGCACGATGCTACGAATTCGCTCAGCCCCGATTTGCATAGAGGCTAGCATTCGAGGAAAGTCTTCCATCAAAAATTCAATGTCAATTTCTTCGGTGCGATCGCCCATGAAGCAAACGGGCTGCGGATAGTTTTCCTGATAGATTTTAACTAATTCCATTAAGTCTTGAGCATAGCAGCGAGCATGGCTTATATTGCCATGAATAAAGTTAACAGGGTTATTAATCTCGTGGGCAATTCCAGCTACAAGCTGCCCTAGGCTTGACATTTTTTCACTTTGAATTAGCTGGGTTTGCGCCTTTTTGAGATGCTCTAATGCAGCAGCAAGATCCCGAGATTTCTGCTGCGTTTGGGCTAATAACTCTGCCTGTTGTAGCGCAACACTAAGCTGAGCTGCGATCTGTTTAGCGAACTCGATTTCCTCTGGCTCCCAGAGGCGGGGTTCAGCACATTGATGAACACATAATAAGCCCCACAAATAAGCTCCTTGCAACAGTGGTAAAACCAAGTTGGCGCGGATTTGAAAGCGCGAAAGCACGTCGATGTGGCACGCTTGAAGACCTGCTGAATAAATGTCAGAAACTGCTTGAATTTGTCCCTGATGGTAGGCAGCAGAATAGCGATCTCCAAAACAGTGATCATGAACTTTTCCTGCTAGCACCGATGCATAGCCCTGCTCAACACTCTCCGAGACAAACTCTCCATCGTTCCAGTTAGAACCTGGTGCAAAGCGGAAAATTGCAACCCGATCAGACTTAAGTAATTGTCGAGATTCAGTTGCAGCAGTCCTAAAAATAGTTGCCAAATCCATCGGCTCTCGAATTCGAGCTACAACCTTGAACAAGGCTTTTTGCTGTTCTGACTGAAAACGCACTTTGTCTAGCAGGTTTGCTTGCTGAAGCGCAACACCAAGATGAGTAGCAACTTGTTGAATAAACTCGATTTCATCAGATGTCCAAGAACGAGAAGCGGAACATTGATGAATGCAAAGCAGCCCCCAAAGTGTTTCTTCTTTTAGAATCGGTACAACCAAATTGGCGCGGATTTGAAAGCGACTCAAAATCTCAATATGACAGTCTTTCAGACCTGCTGTTTGAATATCGCTAATAGCTTGTACTCGCCCTTTGTGGTAATCAATCGCATACTGAGTGCCGAAGCAGTGATCATGAACTTTTTCTGATAAAACTGACTTAAATTCGAGGGAGACATCTTCTGCGACAAACTCGCCATCATTCCAACCAGAATTGGGGGCAAAGCAAAAAAGCGCGACGCGATCTGCATTTAGCAGTTGCCGGACTTCAATTGCAGTTGTCTTAAAAATTGCTTTCAGCTCTAAGGATTCACGAATTTTTGTAATGACTCGAAATAGGGCTTTCTGTTGCCCTGTCTTAGAACTATCTATCTCAGCCGAAAGATGCTGTTGGAGTTGCTCGAAGGTGGCATCATTGTTGCAAATGGCTTTCAATTGTTCTAGCTGTTGGTAATCCATGGAGATTTTGACGAGATATCAAGAGGATGCAGCACAAGTCTTGAATACCCTAGCTCTAGGAGACCTCGAAAAACAGGGCCGCTTGTTGAGACAAGCTTGATGTACCATGGCTTATTTCTTCATGCGGCAATTAATCAAGGTTCCTTTATAGATATAGAACAGGTTATTTGAGGAACCAACAGGGAGATCTTTGTTAGGATTTACAACTGTTTGCAGAAGGACGGCTTGCAGATGGATTAGTTAATCTCGCACTATGGCGCTCTATAACGCTCAGGAATCTTTGTAATTGGGGTGATTGGGGTCTTCAGTCAAAGATGACTACTGGGTGCCTACGCCATTTGGCTGAGCAAGGCTTAATTTAAGGTTTCCCAAGAATCTTTGCAGAATTAACATACAAATTAAGCACAAATTAAGCAACTTGGAGGTGGACTCTACGACTTTATGCTTAGTTTAGGTTGCGAAAGTCCACTACTGCATTAAGTTTTTTAATGAAAGTGTAAGTAAATGAACTTTAAATGAGGTAGGTAGTATTTTCAGCGCTTTTCTATTTTTTGCATGGTCTTTTTTGCATGGTCTCTTGCTGGCCGCGCTTGTAGGTAGTGCCCAACAAGTGTAAGACTGGCGCGGAAGGACGATTTTTCGCGGGTGCAGCCCATGAGTCTGGTTAATCTAATGCATTCTCCGCGTCTACTTCTGCTTGCCATTCCCGAAGGCGCTGCTTTTCAACTCGGCGGGAGGGCTGGCGATACTTTTTGCGCTCTAGCTTTGGCTCGATTTCGGTCTGGCCGTGTTGGCGGCTTTTTTGTTTGGTTGTGGCTTCGGCATCGCGGTTGCGTTCTTGGGTTTCCTGATGGGCGATCGCCTCTTCTAGAAAAATTCGATAGTGTTCATAGCGCTCCCAATCGCCGCGAACGGCGCAGCCTGGGTCTTCTCGATGCAGGCAGTTGCTAAATTGACAGGCAGCTTGCGCCATCCGCTGGCGGGCTTCTGGGAAGTAGTGAGCCAGTTCGACCGGAGTACAGTTCAGATCGGGCTGATTAAACCCGGGACTATCGGCTAGCAGCCCGCCCGCTGGCAATTCAAACAATTCTACATGGCGCGTGGTGTGGCGGCCTCGCTGGAGCTTGCCCGACACCTCGCCGACGCGCAAATCCACGGCTGGAATCAGCGCATTGAGCAAGCTGGATTTGCCCACGCCAGAGGGGCCAGAAACGACGGTGATTTGCTTTGCCAGATGAGGCACAAGCTGATCTAGCCCCAGACCTTCGCGCACACTGACCATCAATGGAGAATAGCCCCACTGCCGCAGGCGATCGCCCCACGCCACCAATTCCGCCTCCGGCAGCAGGTCGCATTTATTCAAACACAGGCATACCGATAGTCCTGTGGACTCGGCTTTGACCAAAAAGCGGCTGAGTTGGAAGGGATCAAGTGCGGGTTCTGCTAGGGCAAACACCAGCAAAATCTGATCGGCATTGGCAATGGGTGGGCGATCGAGTTCGGAGCGACGGGGAAACACCTGGGCGATCGCCCCTCGCTGTCCGGCCCAATCGGGTTCTTCAACTTCGACGCGATCACCTACCCAAACCTGCTGCCCGATTTTTCGCAGGCGCGATCGCCGCGTACACAGCAGCATATCCCCCATGTCTGGCGGATAGCAGCCTGGGTCTAGCCGCACAAAGTAGTAATTGGCCTGCACCGCCAGCACTGTACCCGTGATCCGTTGCGCCCCCACCTGCTGAACCGTGGCCTCAACGAGCGACTGGGGCTGGCAATCTGCACCCATAACTAGGGACGGCGAATGCTAAGGGCAAAATAAGCGCCGTCTCCGCTTTGTCGCTCCTGCACTTGCTCGATCGGGTATCCTTCCATTCGCAAGCTATCGGGCACCTGCTCCATCGGCTCTCCTGGATCAAGCCACACTTCCAGGAGCGATCCAGCGGGCATTTTTTCTAGACGCAGCTTGGTCCGCACAAAATTTAGCGGACAGGGCGTGCCGCGCAGATCAAGCTGGATATCTGGGACTGGGGAAGATTCCGTCATGCATCCTGCTCAAGACTTGTGAAACAGATTGTCTAGGAAGCCCATGCCGCCCTTGCCGATGCGATCGCCCCGCAGTTTGGCAAGCTCCTCCAGCAGCTTCCGTTCCTCTGCCGAAACGCGAGTGGGAATATCAACCTGAACCGTAATTAGATGATCGCCCCGGCTCGTGGGGTTTCCTAAACGAGGCACGCCGCGATTCTCCAGCGTAATCACCGTTCCGGGCTGAGTTCCAGGCGGAACAATGGTTTCCACAGGCCCATCGACCGTGTTTACCTCTAACTTCGAGCCAAGAATCGCTTGCAGGTAGCTAATCTTCAAGTTTGACAGAATATTGATGCCATCCCGCTGAAATTCCGCGTCGTCGTTGACAAACAGAAAAACGTAAAGATCGCCCGGTGGGCCACCCCGCATTCCTGCATCTCCCTCAGAAGAAATGCGGAGCCGCGTCCCATTGTCCACGCCAGCAGGAATCGTAATTTTGAGCTTTTTGGCTTCCTGTTTTTGTCCGCTGCCACCACACACGTCGCACTTTTCTTCAATCATCTGCCCGCTGCCGTTGCAGGTGGGGCAGGTGGACACCTGGGTAAAGCTGCCGAACGGGGTTCGGGTGGCCCGCCGCACCTGCCCCGCGCCGCCGCAGGTCGTGCAGGTTTTGGGACGAGTGCCAGGCTTTGCGCCCGATCCGCTACAGTGGGTGCAGGTTTCCAGGTGGCTAATGCGGATTTCCTTTTCGCCACCAAAGATGGCTTCACGAAAGTCAAGCTTCAGGTCAAGCCGCAGATCCTCGCCGCGGGTGGGGCCACTGCGACGGCGGGCCTGCTGACCTGGAGCCGCACCCGCAAAGTTGCCAAAAAAGCTCTCGAACAGATCTGCAAAGCCGCCTAAATCGGTAAAGTCTTGATAGCCTGCGCCAGCCGCAGAGCCAACGCCTGCTTCACCAAAGCGATCGTAGCGAGCGCGAGTTTCTGGCTCTGAAAGCACTTCGTAGGCGCGGTTAATTTCTTTGAAACGTTCTTCAGCGCCTTCCTCTTTGTTGACATCGGGGTGATACTTGCGGGCAAGCCGTCGATAGGCTTGCTTTAGCTCCTCTTTGTCGGCATCGCGAGAGACACCCAGAATGTCGTAGTAGTCACGGGCCATAGAACGCTGCTGGGGGTTGAGTAATTTGGCGTGAATAGAGTCGGGGAAACTAGGTCAGCACCGTACAAACAGGCGATTTGGACACCCAATTCCCCACATCCTACATCGTAACGAATTGTTTGCGATCGCACCCTGTCATTGAAGTGGGCATAACCGAACCAACCCCCCCACATAGCAGCGGCTAGCCGTTGAAGCCCCTGACAACCCGGAGAAATTGGCAAATCGGACACTTTCAGGAGCCAACGCCCCTGAGACAAACAGCGCAACCAATGCTCCTCAAGCGGGAATACGCGATTCGCTGCCCTAATCCACTGCCTCGTAGTCAGCCGTCACGGTTTCGTCTGTCTCGAAGCTGAAGTCGTCTTCGTTGAACGCTTCTGTAAGTTCCGGCTCTCCACTGCCACTAGGCCAGGCAACTGTTGGATCATCATAGCTATCGGCACCACTGCCATAGCCGCCATAGTCGCCGTTAGAATCTGACTCATCATAGGCTTGTTGATAAATCACTGAGCCAATCGCAAACAGGGCGTGCTGGAGCGCGTCTAGACGGGACTTCATAGTGTGTACATCCAGCGTCCGATCGGCGATCGCCGCCCGCAGTTCCGCTACTTTTTCGGCAGCCTCCGCCTTGTACGCTTCAGGAATCCGGTCGCCATTCTCGCGAAGCGTCGTCTCGTAGTTGTTGAACAGGATATCGGCCTGGTTGCGATATTCCACCAGCAGACGACGGTTTTGATCTTCCTCAGCGTAGAGATCTGCCTCCATCCGCATCCGTTCAACCTCAGCCTCACTGAGTCCGCCTGTGTTCGTGATCCGAATAGTTTGCGCCCGACCTGTACCCTTATCGCGGGCGCTGACTTGCAGAATACCGTCTGCGTCGATTTCAAAGGACACCTCGATTTGTGGCACACCACGCGGTGCGGGCGGAATCCCCGTCAGTTGAAACTTTCCGAGGCTCTTGTTGTCCTTCACCATCGCCCGTTCCCCTTGCAGAACGTGGATCTCGACTGAGGTCTGTCCATCGGTTGCTGTAGAGAAGGTCTGGGTCTTGCTGGTAGGAACTGTAGTGTTGCGCTCGATGATGCGAGTAAACACGCCGCCGAGTGTTTCAATCCCCAGCGAGAGCGGCGTTACGTCCAGCAGCAGCAGGTCTTTTACCTCGCCGCCCAAAACGCCTGCCTGAATTGCCGCACCCAGGGCAACCGCCTCATCGGGGTTGACAGAGCGATCGGGAGCTTTGCCGTTGAAATACTTCTTGATGGCTTCTTGAACTGCTGGAATCCGGGTAGAGCCGCCTACCAGCAAAATGCGGTCTAAATCATCCGCACTCAGGCCGCAATCCTTCAGCGCTTGCTCGACAGGTTCAAGCGTGCTTTCGACCAGCTCATTCACCAGTTCTTCAAACTTGGCGCGGGTCAGCTCCATTTCCAGGTGCTTTGGCCCAGTTTCGTCGGCTGTGATGAACGGTAGGTTGATGGTCGTCGTGAGCATACTCGAAAGCTCGATTTTGGCCTTCTCCGCAGCTTCACGCAGGCGTTGTAGCGCCATCTTGTCGCTAGAGAGGTCGATCCCTTCTTGCTGCTGGAAACTGGACATGAGCCACTGAACCAGCACATTGTCAAAGTCATCACCGCCCAAGTGGTTGTTGCCAGAGGTGGATTTCACCTCAAACACACCGTCACCGAGTTGCAGCACGGACACATCAAACGTCCCGCCGCCTAGGTCAAACACCAGCACGCTTTGTTCCTGGTCCTGTTTGTCCAGTCCATAGGATAGAGCTGCAGCGGTTGGCTCGTTAATGATCCGCAGCACTTCTAGCCCTGCAATGGTGCCTGCATCCTTGGTGGCCTGGCGCTGGGCATCTGTGAAGTAGGCCGGTACGGTGATAACCGCCTGGGTGACTGGTTCTCCTAAATAGTTTTCAGCATCCTGCTTCAGCTTTTGCAGGATCATGGCGGAAATTTCTTGAGGCGTGTAGGAACGTCCGCGAATTTGCACGTCTACCGTGTCATCTTTCCCCCGGACACAGGTGTAGGGGACTCGGCTTTGCTCGTCGGTCGTGTCGTCCCAGCGCCGCCCGATAAACCGTTTAATGCTGAAAATGGTGTTTTCGGCATTGGTCACAGCCTGACGCTTGGCGAGTTGCCCTACGAGCCGCTCACCGTTTTTGCCAAACCCAACAATGCTAGGAGTGGTGCGTCCTCCCTCTGAGCTGGAAATGACAACGGGTTGACCGCCCTCTAGGACAGCAACACAGCTATTCGTTGTGCCCAGGTCGATGCCAATGACTTTTCCCATAATTTAGCTAGTAGCGGCTATCAGATTTCAAGTGAATGAGTCGGAGACCAGAAGCTGATTTAACTCTTAGCAAGTATTCCGCAATTGTTCGGGAATTTAATCAGTCGCGCTTAAAAATGTTTCTAGAGACTCCGCAAAAAGCAGGAGATTTGCTGGATAGTAGCCTTGTTTAGGCTGAGTTTTTGGGTACAACTACCTGAATCTTGCTCCAGACTGCATGGTGTAGTCAGGTTTGATTGAGTGACTCAGGACGATTCTTGAAAAGCGCTTACCTTTCGCACAACGGTTGGTCAGCAGATTCCCGAACTAAATTCTGGTCTAGCTTTATCCTTCAGACGATGAATCAGCGTCACCATCGTCTGAAGGAGCAACAGCAGTGGCAACCTTGACCATTGCATGGCGCAAGACGCGATCGCCCAGCATGTAGCCCCGCACCAGTTCCTCGATGACTGTGCCCTCAGCGTATTCTTCGGACGGCTCCCGCATAACGGCTTCATGCAGGTTTGGGTCAAACTCTTTGCCCTCAGAGCGCATTGGAGAAACGCCGATGCGCTTGAGCCGTTCTACCAGATCTTTGTAGACTCCCTGATAGCTTTTGTGAATCGCCATGCCTTCGTCGCCCTGGGGCTTGATCTGCGATCGCGCTCGTTCAAAGTTATCGACGACAGGCAGCAGTTCTTCAACGGTTTTGCACTTAATCTGCTGCTCTAGGTCTTCTTTCTCCTTTTGGGTGCGCTTGCGGAAGTTCTCAAAATCTGCCGCAATCCGCTTGCAGTGGTTTGTCCACTCTTCAAGCTGCTGTTCTAGCGTTGCCACTTTTTGATTTAGCTCATCGACGAGCGCTGAAGAGTCTCCGCTGGGAACCTCTGCGACGACCTCCACCTGAGGCTCGGTCGATGATTCGACCGTCGAGGCAGATGGCTCGACTACTTCGGTATTCATGACTTCGCTTTCCACGCCATTGCTTTCAGCGGACACGTCATCACCCTCCATCGGTTGTTTCTCTTCTTCGATCATGCTTACCTAACGGATGTCGTTTTGTGAACTGGACAAAATCTGAGTCGAAGGGATCGTTGCTTCGGGGTCGAGCCTTGAGCAGCCCCTTCGGAAGCTTGCAATCAAGAGTCTGAAGTCGAGCCTGTTGTAGGATCTGGCTCCTTAGCCTACTCATTTTCTCTCTGAATTAACCCTTCGTCGCCCTTCTTTTCGTCGCCCTTCTTCTTGATGTACTCTTGCAACGCTTCTACTTTTATGTATTGTGCCTCAGGTTTTAAGAATTCTGACGCGACAGACAAATATCCCTTACTCCCGATGCCAGAGCGATCGCACGTAGCTGTACAACTCAGCCAAACGGGCAAACCGTAAGGTCTAAACCGTTTATCTCAGTTTGTGTAACGGATGAGTCTGGGCTGTGCTATACAGAATGCATCGATCACCAGCCCATCAGCTACCTAATCCAGAGTACCCCACCGACGATAGTTTATCGACCTCTATGGGGAATACTGGATGCATTCGTGATAGTCCACGCTCGTTCAGGGCATTTGTCAGACGGGTCATGGGCAATGGGTGAATCTGGCGATCGCCCTTTGCAGCGAAATGCCGTCAGGTATCCGAACTAACGCTCGGAATGCCCAAGCTGACTTCCGTAACCCGATTTCCATAATCCCGTTTTAGAACTTGTAAACCGCAAGTTCACTCTCGCTTCCTCCAGCAGCCCCAGACACCCTCTGGCATCGGTGCTGGGACAATAACTCTATACAGGCTATAAACCTCTCAGCAGCAGCTATGGCTAACTCTTCATCCCAGCGTCGTGCCCTCGTTGTTCAGCACAATTTCTCGCCGTTTAGCAACAAGCTGATCCAGGCGGGCTACGTCAACAACGACCAGATGCAGCAAGCCCTGGTGGAAAGCCGCAAAACAGGGCGACCGCTGACGGATGTGTTAGAGATGATTACAGGTCAGCAGTTGCCGCCTGACCTGCTGCGCCAATATAAGAAGCAACAGCTTTTTGAACTTAAAATTCTCTACGGAGTTGAATCCCTCGATCCAGAACTCAACGAAATTTCAACTGCACAAGTCGGGCAACTCATCGACAGTCTCATTCCCGTCGATCTGTGCCGTCGCTATCGCCTCGTGCCTCTGTCGCGCACCGAAAGCGAACCGCCCGCAGTGCTGATCGCAATGGTCGATCCAGACGACTTGGCGGCCCAAGACGACCTCAACCGCATTCTGCGTCCGCAGGGTCTGGGGCTAATGCGGATGGTGATCACGGTTGAAGACTATCAGCGGATCATCTCTCAATATCTAGATGAGCAGGTCGAACGCCAGAAGCAGCTTGAGTTTCAGTCCAAGGTGGATGTGAAGGCAGATCTTGAAGGGCTGGATTACCTCGATCTGGAGGAACCCCCCGACGATATCGAAGCCAACCTGGATGCTGCCCTTCAGGATGCAGATGCTGCACCTGTGATTGCCTTGGTCAACAAAATTCTGGTGAAGGCGCTTCAGGAAGGGGTTTCCGATATCCACATCGAGCCACAGGAAGAACATCTCCGCATTCGCTTTCGCAAAGACGGCGTGCTGCGGGAGGGTCTGGAGCCGCTGCCCAAGAAAATCGTTCCGGCGGTCACCGCTCGCTTCAAAATCATTGCTGATCTGGACATTGCCGAACGCCGGATGCCTCAGGACGGGCGCATTCGCCGGATTTTTGACGGGCGCAAGGTGGACTTTCGGGTGAACACATTGCCCAGCCGCTATGGTGAAAAGGTGGTGCTGCGGATTCTCGACAACTCCGCTACTCAGCTTGGGCTGGACAAACTGATCACCGACCCAGAAACGCTGCAAATTGTGCAGGAAATGGTATCGCGTCCCTTTGGTCTGATCCTGGTGACGGGGCCGACTGGATCGGGTAAAACGACAACGCTCTACTCTGCCCTGGCGGAGCGCAATAGTCCCGGCGTGAACATCAGCACCGCCGAAGACCCGATTGAATACTCCCTACCGGGGATTACCCAGGTGCAGGTGATCCGCGAAAAAGGGATGGACTTTGCCTCGATTCTGCGAGCCTTCCTGCGGCAAGACCCGGACGTGATTCTGGTGGGTGAGACTCGCGACAAGGAAACGGCGAAGACGGCGATCGAGGCGGCACTGACCGGACACCTAGTGCTGACGACGCTGCACACGAATGACGCTGCGAGTGCGATCGCCCGTCTCGAAGAAATGGGCGTAGAGTCCTTCATGGTGTCTAGTTCGCTGATTGGCGTGCTGGCTCAGCGCCTCATGCGCCGCGTCTGCCCCGACTGCCGTATTCCCTACAGCCCTAGCCCCGAAGAACTGGCCCGCTTTGGACTGTCGGCTTCTCGCGAAGCAGAAGTGACCTTCTATAAGGCCAACGAACTGTCACCTGACGAAATTCAGTCCGCCCGCGCCCAAAACACCCTCTGCCCCACCTGCAAGGGTAGTGGCTACAAAGGACGCTGCGGGGTATATGAAGTCATGCGTGTAACGGAGCAAATCCAGACTCTCATCACTGAAGGCGCACCCACCGAGCGAATCAAGGAAGTGGCAGTAGACGAGGGCATGAAAACCTTGCTGGCCTATAGCCTGAACTTGGTCCGACAAGGCAGCACCACCTTGGAGGAAGTGGAGCGTGTTACCTTCACCGATACCGGTCTAGAAGCCGAACTCAAGGCCAAGCGCAAGAGTTCGCTGACCTGTCGCAACTGCGCCGCTGAGTTGCGCCCCGAATGGCTAGATTGTCCCTATTGCACCACGCCTCGCTTCCAGGATTAGTGCTGCTTGCCCTAAGCGTTCGCTATTCCCCTCCAATCTGTCTTACAAGCACAACTTTGCATAGAAGGAGCCACCCACATGGAATTGATGATCGAAGACTTGATGGAGCAATTGATCGAGATGGGCGGGTCGGATATGCACCTGTCGGCTGGATTGCCGCCCTACTTCCGCATCAATGGCCACCTCGCTCCCATCAACGATGAGCCAATGACCGCTGAGCAGTGCCAGCGCTTGATTTTCAGCATGCTCAACAACACCCAGCGCAAAAACCTGGAGCAAAACTGGGAACTGGACTGCTCTTATGGCGTAAAAGGCTTGGCTCGCTTCCGGGTAAACGTGTACAAAGATCGGGGCACCTACGCCGCCTGTTTGCGGGCATTGAGTTCCAAGATTCCTAGCTTTGAGAAGCTGGGCTTGCCGGATGTGGTGCGAGAAATGGCGGAAAAGCCCAGAGGATTGATTCTGGTGACGGGGCCGACGGGTTCTGGCAAAACCACAACGCTGGCGGCCATCATCGACCTGATCAACCGCACTCGTGCAGAGCATATTCTGACCGTCGAAGACCCGATTGAATTCGTCTATGAACCTGTTAAGAGCTTGATCCACCAGCGCCAGCTTGGGGAAGACACCAAGAGCTTTGCTAACGCGCTAAAGGCAGCCCTGCGGGAAGATCCAGACGTGATTCTGGTGGGCGAAATGCGTGACCTGGAGACGATTTCATTGGCGATTTCGGCGGCGGAAACCGGACACCTGGTGATGGGGACGCTGCACACCAGTTCTGCTTCTCAGACGGTTGACCGGATGATTGACGTGTTTCCTGCTGAGCGTCAGCAGCAGGTGCGGGTGCAGCTTTCCAACTCGCTGGTGGCGGTGTTTAGTCAAACGCTGGTGCCCAAGAAGAACCCCAAGCCAGGTGAATTTGGCCGCGTGATGGCCCAGGAAATCATGGTTGTCACGCCGGCGATCGCCAACCTGATTCGCGAAGGCAAAACTGCCCAAATCTATTCTGCTATTCAAACGGGCGGCAAACTGGGCATGGTCACCCTGGAGAAAGTGCTGGCTGACCTATACAAGGCGGGCACTATTTCCTTTGAGGCGGCTATGTCGAAAACCTCTCGCCCCGACGAACTCCAGCGGCTGATTGGCGGCGCAATGCAGCAACCCGCGCCGGGTGGTGCGCGTCCGGGTGCGCCTGTGGGTACTCGATAGAACCGCTTGAGTGGTACAAAACACGGTTCAGAACCGCCAGAGCAGCAGCCCAAAGGACATGTTCCATCTTGAGGAATGGATTTCAACAGGCTGCTGTTTTCCCAAAGCATCTTCTAAGTTCCCCTTGTTCTTCTACCAATTCAAAGTTTGGCCAGAGTTGTGTCATTTTGAGCGAATTTCACTACACTGCTAGGTATCGAAATCGGTATCGAAAAATTAGGTATTGAATAAAGTGGAACTCAAGGATCTTACCGATTAGCAGCCTTGCAGTTTGACTCCTGGCGAAATTCCTGATTTACGTCGTCTCGTATCCCCTTCCTCAGCCGCTATGCAAACCTACGTTGTTCGTGCCCGCGACTCTAAGGGCAACCCGGTGAAACGCAAGATCAGCGCTGCCTCTCCTGCTGAAGCACGCACCACGCTGCGGGAACAGGGACTATTTGTGCAGGAGTTGGCTGAAGATCGCAGCCTGTTTGAAAAGCTCAACACGCTTGATCTAAAGGACATTCAAAATTCTTTTGCAAAGGTCACGGTCAAGGACAAGGCCGTTTTTTCTCGACAGTTTGCAGCACTGGTCAACGCGGGCGTGGCACTAGTTCGCGGTTTGGGGGTGCTAGCGGATCAGTGCCCCAATCCCAAGCTGAAAAAGTCGCTCCAGGCCATCAGTGCAGATGTGCAGCAGGGAACGAACCTGTCGGATTCGATGCGGAAGCATCCGGAGTGCTTTGATGACCTGTATGTCAGCATGGTGCAGGCTGGCGAAGTCGGCGGTGTGCTGGATGACGTGCTGAATCGGCTGTCCAAACTGCTGGAAGATATTGCCCGATTGCAGAACCAGATTAAATCTGCGATGGCGTATCCGGTGACGGTGGGGATTATTGCCATCCTGGTGTTTTTGGGCATGACGATTTTTCTGCTGCCCATTTTTGCCAATATTTTTGATGAACTGGATGCAGAGCTACCCGCATTTACCCAGTTCATGCTGAATATTAGTAACTTTCTGAGAACGCCGATTTACCTGATTGCGCTGGTGATTATTGTGGTTCTGGGAGCCTTTGCCTATCGCCAGTATTACAAAACCCGCGTGGGTCGGGAAACGATGGATCGCTTTTTCTTGAAAATGCCCCTGTTTGGCGATCTGGTACAAAAGAGCGCTACGGCTCGCTTTTGCCGGACGTTTGGGGCGTTGTCTCGTTCTGGGGTTCCGATTCTGACTTCGCTAGAAATTGTGCGCGACACAGCGGGAAACCAGGTGATTTCTAATGCGGTGGACGAAGCGCGAAAGGAGGTGCAGTCGGGCGGCATGATTAGTCTGGCGCTCCAGCGGGAGCAGGTGTTTCCAATCATGGCGATCCAGATGATCAGTATCGGCGAGGAGACGGGCGAGATCGACTCGATGCTGATGAAGGTGGCGGACTTCTATGAAGATGAAGTGGAGCAGGCTGTAAAGGCGCTGACCAGCATCATGGAGCCGATCATGATTGTGTTTTTGGGTGGCATGGTGGGGTCGATTCTGGTGGCGATGTATCTGCCGATGTTTGCGGTGATGGACAATATTAAATAGGCAAAATTAAATAGGCAAAAGCATAGGCGAGGATATACAAGCGTTGCGTTTTACCCCGCCTAATATTTCCTAGTAAGAACTCAAGCAAGATGTAGAGCGAGGTTGGACGAAACTAGTTGGACGAAACTAGAGCGATCGCCCTCCTTCGATTCATCTAAGTCCTATGGCGAATTTGCAACTGCGCTACGAAGAACTGCTGGCTGAGTACAGCGACCATCGGGGGGCGATCGCCCTGCTTAAGCAATATCGCCCTTACCTGGAAACCGTGCCCAGTATGCGCCGCCCCGACGACAGCGTGATTACAATTCCGTTGCCCGTGGTGCGCGTGCGGCAGGCGGGTGTGTCGGCGGAATCGGGTGGAGCAACGGTGTCGGCTGGTGAAGTGCTGCGGTTGCCCTGCGACGTGGCAATTCTGATGTGTGATCCGGAATGGCAAGTGAAAACCGGGCCAGAAATCTTTGTCTTTATCTATCGACCCAATGAGGATTTTTCGGAACTGCTGAGCCGCTGGCGGCGCACCCAGGTGCTTCTCGACAAGGGCTATGAATGGCTGATGCCGCCGCGTCACAAGCATATTCTAAGTGAAGCGGCTGAAGAAACTCACCCGCTGTTTGTGGTGTTTCAGGACACGCCGGAGCGGATTCGTCGGGGGCTGCGGGGCGCTGGGCTGCCGTTTGTGGTGCAGGCGATCGCCGACTGGCCAGAGGATGAGGATAAGGCTCTCTCGCCAGAGCGGTCTTCGTCAGAAGTTCTGGAAACTGAAGAATAGAGGTCTATCCCGGAAATTCGCTCTGGCATTGGGCATTAAGCAGGCATCCCAACAGTCAGCGCGATCCAGATTGTCCAGGTGTCTATCAACAGCAGCAGGAGCGTCAGCCCCAGCAAAATCAGATACATCCACGGCTGAGACAGCGGGCGCACGTCGGTCGTGTCGATGCCTGTCTTGGTCTGCACCAGCGACACTAGCCGAGCAAAGCCTGCCACCCGCATCGGCAGCAGCTTTGCCTCGCCTGCTTGAGTCAAAAAGTAGTAGACTAGTCCGCCCTGCCCGGTGGAGCGCGGCTTGAGTGATGTAATCTCTGACCAGTCGAGGCTCCAGCCCTTTCGCAATAAATCGGGAACCCAGCGGGGATAGGCAACCTGAATGCCCGTATTGGTTACGATCACTCGCTCGCTGAGGGCAGCATAGAGGGCGATCGCCCCCAGTCCCAGCCCCACCGCTAGCACTCCCGGCGGCACAGGCGCTTGGGTTACATCTGCCAAAAACGGTAGCGGCACCGTCAGCGCGACATAAAACAGCAGCAGCGTCAGGCGGATTAGCGGCGAAATGCGGAACGTCTGAGGCAACTCTGGCAACGGCGGAGATAGCGATTCAGCGGAAGAGGTAGCCATAGAACTCAGAAGTGAAAAAACTAGGGCAGGTATTTTTGCACGACGCTCCAGCCCGACAGAGAGACAGCCAGAAAGCCCAGGAACAGTACCAGATTGGTGCCTACATGGAGCGATCGCGCCCAGGGTCGTCCGGCTCCAATCTGCATGGCGCTACCCGCAGACAGCAGCACCAGCGCCACTACCGTCAGCCCTGCGACCAGATGCACCGAATGCCCCAGACTGCCGTAGTAGCCCAGCGTCCCCACCAGCCCAATTGTTAGCAGCAGCAGCACCAGCAATACCAGCAACCCGCCCAGAGCCAGGTGGAGCGATTGCAGCCACCCTGGTCTGGGGATCGCCTGACGACGACTACGCCGCATCCAAACCCCGCTGATCCCCAGCAGGCTATAGGTCAAAAGCGATAGCCCCATCGACCAGGCCGCAATGCGCCAGAGCCAGAGAAAAGAAGGAAGGTTCAAATTACCATCCAGGATAGATACATAGATCCTTTACGCAAGCCAGGTTGCCAGATGGCTAGCACCTAGCAATTATCCTCATTATTGGCTATTTGGGGGACTGATTGAACAGTCGGTGCAGTTCTGAAGCAGCTCTGATGAGGTGGCTACAGAGCGTCGTCACTGGAGATCCTAAAAATTTTGAGAACTTTTTGTGACAGGTTTAGTGATAATCTGAAAAGTGGCAATTTTACGTTATGTTAAAGCTGTCACGAACCCCTCAAAAAGCTGATCAGACGATAGGCGAAAGCATGGTCACCACAGCAGAGAAAACTAATATTGGCTACATTACTCAGGTCATTGGGCCCGTCGTAGACGTGCGCTTTCCCAGTGGCAGCCTGCCTCAGATTTATAATGCATTGACGGTTAAAGGACAAAACGCCGCTGGGCAAGAAATTTCGGTCACCTGCGAAGTGCAGCAGCTTCTGGGTGACAACCAAATCCGCGCCGTGGCAATGAGTTCGACCGATGGACTGGTGCGGGGCATGGAGGCAGTAGACACGGGCGCACCCATCAACGTGCCTGTGGGAACGGCAACGCTGGGAAGAATTTTTAACGTACTGGGTGAGCCGGTTGATAACAAAGGTGATGTGGCAACGCAGGACACCCTGCCAATTCACCGCGAAGCTCCCAAGCTGACCGACCTAGAAACCAAACCCTCGGTGTTTGAAACTGGAATTAAGGTGGTTGACCTGCTCACTCCCTATCGCCGGGGCGGCAAGATTGGACTGTTTGGCGGCGCTGGTGTGGGCAAGACCGTGATCATGATGGAATTGATCAATAACATTGCGACCCAGCATGGTGGTGTGTCGGTGTTTGGCGGCGTGGGCGAACGCACCCGCGAAGGCAACGACCTCTACAACGAAATGATTGAGTCGGGTGTGATCGACAAGGACAACCCTGCCAACTCGAAGATTGCGCTGGTGTATGGCCAGATGAATGAGCCGCCCGGAGCGCGGATGCGGGTGGGTCTGTCGGCGCTGACGATGGCAGAATACTTCCGGGACGTAAACAAGCAGGACGTGCTGCTGTTTATTGACAATATTTTCCGGTTTGTGCAGGCAGGTTCTGAAGTGTCTGCGCTGCTGGGCCGGATGCCGTCTGCGGTGGGCTATCAGCCGACGCTGAGTACTGACGTGGGAGCGCTGCAAGAGCGGATTACCTCGACCCGCGAAGGTTCGATCACCTCGATTCAGGCGGTGTACGTGCCTGCGGACGACTTGACCGACCCCGCCCCAGCAACGACTTTTGCCCACCTGGATGGAACCACGGTGCTGTCTCGCGGCTTGGCCTCCAAGGGCATTTATCCAGCCGTAGACCCGCTGGACTCTGCTTCGACTATGCTTCAGCCGGACATTGTGGGCGATGACCACTACAACACGGCTCGTGCGGTGCAGGCAACGCTCCAGCGTTATAAAGAGCTTCAGGACATCATTGCGATTCTGGGTCTAGATGAACTGTCGGAAGACGACCGCCTGACGGTGGCCCGCGCCCGCAAGATTGAGAAGTTCCTGTCGCAGCCGTTCTTTGTGGCGGAAGTGTTTACGGGTGCGCCTGGCAAGTACGTGACACTCGATAAAACCATCCAGGGCTTTAAGAAGATCCTGGCGGGTGAACTGGATGATCTGCCGGAAGGGGCCTTCTACATGGTGGGCGACATTGACGAGGCGATCGCCAAGGGCGAAAAGATGAAGTCTGAAGGCAAGTAATGTTTTGAATCGCTGGGTATGTGCAGTTTACGCTGTACATACCTGGCTTGAGATGATCCATAGCGCTATTTCTTTAACGCTATTTCCTTCGACTCGCTTTTGATTCTCTAACCCCAATTCAACGTTATGCCGCTAACTGTTCGAGTCATTGCGCCAGACAAAACGGTCTGGGATTCTCCGGCAGAGGAAGTGATTCTGCCCAGCACTACGGGTCAGCTTGGCGTGCTGAGCGGACATGCGCCGATGCTGACGGCTCTGGATACGGGCGTGATGCGCGTCCGTGCGAATAAGGACTGGGTGGCGATCGCCCTGATGGGTGGCTTTGCGGAGGTCGATCAGGACGAGGTTACGATCCTGGTGAACGGCGCAGAGCGTGGCGATGCGATTAACCAGGAAGAGGCGCGGACTGCCTTTACTGAGGCTCAGGCTAAGCTTAACCAGGCTCAAAGTGGTGGCTCTCGCCAAGAGCAGCTTCGTGCAACTCAGGCCTATAAGCGGGCTCGCGCTCGGTTCCAGGCATCGGGTGGCATGGTGCAGTAGCCAAATGCCTGGTTCGATTCATTCTCGTTTCATCTCACCCAAACGCGATGGGCAGACTCTAGTTCAGCAAGGGCCTACCCATTGCGTTTTTGTTTTCTCGCTTTTTTGATCGGCTAACATCTGCTAACGACTGTTGGTCTGCATAGGCTTAGTTTCGCGGTTTATTGGTGCGGTTGCGACAGGTGAAACGGATTGAAGTCGGTGTTGCGATCGTAGTAGTCCTCCTGTTCCTCCTGCTTGAGCCAACCTGTAATGGCATAGGTGGCAGGGGTGAAGAGAATTTCGACGCCGCACTTGAATAAATAATTGGACACAATGAGTGGCCACAGCAGGGAGTTTGGCACGACCCCTGTAAAGGCGATCAGCACAAATAGCCCGGTGTCGAGCAGTTGCCCAATTAGCGTGGAGCCAATGGTGCGGAGCCAGAGCCAGCGTCCGGCCGTGCGAATTTTGAGCTTTGCCAGCGTGAAGGAGTTGGAAAACTCTCCCGCAATGTAGGCAATCAGGCTTGCACCGACGATGCGCGGCGTTTGACCCAGAATGGTTTCATAGGCGGCCTGGTTGCCCCAGTCGGCGGCGGGTGGCAGCGCCCCCACAATGGCGAGCGTGATTGCCATGACCAACGCCGACACAAAGCCTAGCCAAATCACTCGGCGCGATCGCCCATAGCCGTAGACCTCGGTCAAGATGTCGCCAAAGATATAGCTAAGGGGAAATAGAATCGTGCCGCCGTCGAAGGTGAACGGGCCAAGCGTCAGAATTTTGGTTGAGGCGATATTGGAGATTAGCAGCACTGCGACAAACAGCGCAGTAATCGTGTCGAGATGCTTGAATGCACGCATAGAATCGGGGATTGGAGGGGGAGGGTTGGCATACACAGAAAAGCCGGCATTTCAGACCATGTGGGGGCTGAAGGGCCAGCTTTTTGAGGAAACGAAGAATGACGGACTTTTTTGAGGGCGATCGCGCTCAATCCGCTTGTTCAAGGCAACCTAAATCAGCTTCACTGTCCGCAGGGCATAGTATAGACCAATCGCGCCACCAAAGGCGATCGCCAGCATTAGCACATATGCAACAAATCCCATTGCAACTATTCTCCTTCACCATCAAACTGGATTGCTCTTTCTTCAGGACTTACGCACTTGCGATAAGCTCTTTGGTCTTTGGACAATTTCTCGCAGGCTGCGCCCGCGAGAAATTGTCCAACTGCGTAAGTCCTGTTTCTTATTGAATCATTGATTCGGGGTTTGAAACCGTTTTCGCTGCCGATGCTTGAACCTGAAACCCGCTCAACACGCTATGTATGCTCCAGTTAGCGGCCTCCAAACCCAGACTTTTGCGTTGGTTTACCCTTTCCCTTTTTCTTGGAAGAACTGCGGGTCACGTCTTGCAAGGCTTCTTCAAACAGCGTTTGCAAATGCATCGGCACACTGGCTATCTCCGGCAGCGTGGGTTCTAGAGATTTGCCAGCGCCCGCTAGAACCTCGTCCAAGTCATCTAGTCTAAACGATGGGCGATCGAGGCAGCGCTGCAAAGCCTCCGTCAATGGCTGGGGATAGTCTTCTGCCATGCAGTGCCAAACGTAGGCGTTCACTGCATCTTCTTTCAGATATTTTTGAAGAATTTGGTCTGCTCCTGCCGTTGCCGCTTCATCTGTGGATTCAAGCAGTTGGGTCAGTCGTGCATAGTCCTTCAAAAAGGTTTGACCCCATCGAGGATGCACAAACACGGTTACCGCTTCCGCCCGACGCAGGTCGTCTGGCAAACTGATCGGCGGCATCACCATTTTGATAGATTGATTGCTATTGAGCAGGTGGTTGACTGCTCCACTTTCTTCACCCAATAGCTCTGCCGACTCTGCCACATCTTCTTCCGAAAGACCTGCTTCGTTGACCAGTTCTTTTAAGGATTTAGAGGCATCAATCCCTGCTTCTGCCAAGCGGCGTTGAGTCATTTCGTCCTGATAAGCTTTGAGCTGCCTGTTCAACTCGTGCCCCGGCAGGATTATGCGATTTGTTCCAAAGAATTCCACAAAATATTGATGATATCGCTCTACGGAAGTCCAAGCTTCTTCTAATAGCTCTGGTGCGTCGCCATAGAGCTGATTGGGAAACCAGTTTTTGAAGTTGCCAATGGCGACTGCGAGCTTGGGTTTTCCTAATTTTCCAAGCAGCATCAAGGGGCCGGAAAATATCCACTGATCTGGTGTTTCGGGCCAGAGGCGGGTCACGACGATCTCACCAGGGCTGAGGCGAGAAAGTTCTTCTGAAGAGTGGAACCGATCTGGCTTTGCCCAGTAGCATTTTTCCGTGAGCCAATTCATCACCTTGTAGCGATCGCCCTCAACTTGCAGCACCCCAAACAGTCCGTTAAAAGCCCGTTTCCAGGATTCGACTAACGCCCGATCGTCCTGCGACCGATTAGAGATATTCTGAGCAAAAATATCTAGCACGGATTGCCCATTGACCTGCCCTTTCGTCAAAAACATGTCAATCGCCAAATCGGTGCGGCTGATTCCCTGGAGGTTTGTGGCTGCCCAACGACGGAGCTGATCAGCGCTGTAGCGTTCTAGGGCGATCGCCAATTCATCTTCCGCATCCAACACAAAGTCTCGCAATTCCTGCTTTAAGGACTCGGCTTTTGATTCAGCTTCAGATTTAGAAGATTTAGGTTGCTTGAAGGATTCACTCATTAGTAGGTCAGTTGACATAGCTTAAAAAGAACGATGAAAACTATTGATATATCTAAAAAATATCTGCTCCAGTCTCGACATTTAAAACAAACGGCTAGAAAAGCGGCATCCAGAAAACGATGTCTAAAAAATGATTTAGGGCAACCATCCAAACAGTTGCCCTAAATCATATTGTTGGCTAGGGGCTCCAATTAAACAGCCCGACGAGTCGCGGAATAGTAAACAAACAGTGCAATAATCGCGCCCAGCACAGCAATAAAAACGCCGCCAACGCTGAGCCCTGCAGCCGTGAGTGCTAGAGTGCCTGTCGTAATCAGGTTGTAAAGGCTACCACCCACAAATGCACCAATCACACCTAGCAGCAGCGTTCCCAGAATACCAACACTTTGATGACCAGGATAAATCGCTTTGGCGATCGCACCGGCTACCAGACCCAACACGATCCAAGCTAGAAGGTTCATAGGTAATCTCCTAAAGTTCAACAGGCTTTTGAATGCCCTTTCGTTCATAGCTAAACAATATCGAATCTGTCTTGTGAGCAAGACCATCTGAAGACGTAGTTCGCTCTTATCTAAAGAGAGACTTGGTTTCTATAAGCTTTAATTTCAGACATTTAAGTGGAAATGTTATGCAACATTTCCGTGCATGGTGGGGTTAAAGACTTTTTTCAAAGACTCCCTTTCAAGGACAAGGATTTTGTGACTGCTAATTCTTCACTCGCTTTAGAAACTCGCTTCAGAGTCGTTGCCAGTAAATGGATACCCTTTTGGAGGATGTGTTAGCGCTAGCGTAACGGGTCAAGATTTTGCGGTGCGGCTACGCAAAACAGCACCCTACAGCCCGATTTATTGATGTTGACCCACTTGGTGGGTTGCAGCGCAGTTCTGAAGCACCTGTTGCGGCAGGTTATTTATCGCCCTGACTAGCTGCGGTCAACGCAAATACTCAGTGCATCAAAACGCTCTTCTAGTAAAGCTTTCAATGATGCAGTTTATTTTCTGGACTTAATTTGGACTATTCTTTTAACCCCTGTAGGGCAGCCAGGCAACGCTAGTCTTCTGAACCGATAACGCTGTAGCGATCGCCCTGCTCCATTGAAAACTCTGGCGTTTTGCCGCCTCAACCCTAACACAGCCCGTGCGGAAGAGCGCAGAAGTTTGATTGCAACTTCAATTGTCAGATCCGAATAGCGGAGTCGAGTCATATTCCTAAAAAGTCTTAATTTGAGACTAGTAATCCATTTTCTGGACTCGTTTTAAGATTAAAAGTCTTTTTATAGGTCTAATAATGAGCGTGTTTGTCCAAAAAGAGACAAAGGCGACCGCCTTTTTCGATCGGAGAAATAAAAATACACTAAAAATATGTCCAATAAAGAGACTTATATTCTCTTTTTAAGACTTAAAATAAGACAATAAATCCAATAAAAAGACTATTATTGAGATAAGCATTCTTAAATATAGACTCAAGATAAGACCAATCGGATAAAATTAAGACAAACGCAATTCTTAAAAATTCTCGTCTGCAAATTCATGGACAACCGAGTTTTCACCACCCCCGAAGGACTGCTGACCGTCGAAGCTGCCCAAAAAGTGCTGAATCGCTCCCGTGCTTCGGTCTACCGCTATGCCAACACCGACCCAAATACCCTAAATCCGCCCTATGACCCATCGCGGCTCAACCCAGAATTGCGCCAATCGCTCGAAGATCCCATCCTGTTTCACCCCAATGAAGTTGCCCGCTTTGCAGCCGATATCCTTGGAATGAAACAAGTCACAATTCAGGTTCAAGAATCAGCAGAAACAACCACCCACAAGCTATTGCGGGCGATTCTCTCAGAACTTCAAAGCATTCGAGAGCTACTCGAATCTAAGCCCCCAAGTCGAGCAGTGGAGTCATTAAAAATAAATTAAAAATAAATCGGGATGCGGCATTCTTCCAGCAGGCGATCGCCCTTTTCTTGCAGCGCTTGAATTTCTGCGTCAAGCCTCGCAGGAACAGGCAAACTGGCGATCGCCAACATGTCTCGAAGACGATAGCGCCAGTCGTGCCGCAGCAGGCATTCACAATGATTTCGGAGGGAGTTTTGCTGTAAAAAATCCTGATCCGCTAGCAAAGATTCCAAAAGCTCAACCGCATTGCTTCCCCTTGGAAAATCGATTGCGCTGTTCTCCCAATCCATCAACTCCGCCACACCCGACCCAAACGGGCGTTTCCCAACGATCGTGCATCCGTAGAGCCAGCCCTCTACCCATCGATACAGCAAGGGAGAATCCTGATAGAAACGCGGCACCTCACTCGCTTCAAAGCAAAGGCTAATCTTTGCATGATTGAGCAACCTCGAATGGAGCATCCCATGCTCGCCTCGATCAAGCAGATCAGGCTTTGAAAAAGTGGAATACAAATAAAAGCGATCGCTCTCCGCCTGTCCAAATCGCTGATGAAGCTGTCGATGGATCGCTTCATTTCGACGACCATAGCTCAAGATATCAATCCAGCGGTGCCGCTGATTGAGTTCCACACCCAACGTATTGGTTGCCAGCGGCAAGTACATTGCATTAATGCCGTGCATCTTGCTTACAGAATCAGCCATATCTTGACTGATTGTAAATAGATAATCTAGGCAGGAAATAGCAGTAGGATTGAGGTGATTTGCGCTAAATCCATCCAATAGGTAACCAATTCTTACATCAAACCGTTTCAGCAAAGGGCCGAGTGTATGCATCGACAGTAGAAACTGCGACCCAAGCCCCACAATCAGCAATACATTTATCCCAGAATCCAAACTGGGCAACTGCTCCAACTCATACCAGGAGCGAAATAGGCGATGCCGATATCGTCGTGTAAAAGCCACATAGCGATCGGAAACTTTCAGCGGCCCTAGCCGAATTGACTGGTTATGCGTGGGATAGAGAAAGACAGGCTTAAAAACACTGGATAGAACTTCTTCTAGATTCTGACTGACCGACCAACCTACATGTTGATTATCAGGAGAATTTTCAGAAAAGACGTAGAGATTCAGCCCCATATACAGCAACAGCTAGGAGTTTTAGAAGATAGAAATCAAGATACTGTTAGCCTGGAGAATACAAATACAACATTGCTGTAAAACGTTGCCTTACTACCTACAGCCACAACATAAAGGCCTGCCAGCTATTAATAAAGCGAAAAGCATTAGCTAAATAAAGTTAGCAGAGAAATATAGATTTACATTCGAGAGCCTTTTTCTCAAGTTTTTATATTGCTAGCATAATTTACAATATTTTCATCAGAAACGCAGTTCCTGCGGCGCTACTTACGCAGAAAAATCATGAAGAATCCGTGAAGAAGTATTAAAAAGATCCGAAAAACACTTAAGGTCCGAAAAACACTTAGGCAAGCCGCAAAGCCCCATTTAGCGAGTTCACCAGGCGATCGCTTGCAAGTCGTACTCGTTATGAGTATGCTTGAGAAAAGCAGGCTGCATCTGCACCAGCAGCCTCACCAAAACTACATTGCACACTATCCCTTGCACTGCCATGAGAATCGAAGCAATCCCCATTCGCTTAATCCAGCGACCGCTCTTTCGTCAAAATGACCCGGAAAAAGTCCGGGCGCTGATGGAATCCATCCAAGAAATTGGACTCCAGGAGCCGATTGATGTTCTGGAAGTAAACGGCCAATATTACGGATTTTCAGGCTGCCACCGTTTTGAGGCCTGTTCGCGCCTGGGACATGAGACGATTTTATGCAAGGTGCGGCGGGCCTCTCCGTCGATTCTTAAGATGCACCTGGCATAGCGTCTGGCTCATCGCATGGTTTCGTCTAACAATTCGTTTCCCTATACGCCGCAGTTGCGATCGCTCATGCAGCAGGCTGGCATCCCTAGCTTTGCCGCGCTGGCTCATCAAGCGGGCGTATCTGCTTGGCAAATCGACCAACTGCGGCGCGGTAGCGTGCTGAAGCTGCGCGTGGGGGCGATCGCCCGACTCAGCCAAGCCTTAAACACCTCGATTAGCGACCTGATTGCCACCTTTTCGGGTTCTCCGCCCGTCGCTCGTCCAGGCTTGCATTCCACTTCAAAAGCTGCTCGATCCGAATCGCTGACGACCCTGCAAAATACCACGCTGCAAAAAGAGTATGAGCGGTTGCAGCGCCAGGTCGAACAGCAGACCGCCGAAGCCCTCCAGTCCTGCCAGCGGGCCGCACTGTTGCAGCTAGAGCCGTTGCTCGAAAAACTGCCTGTCTTCCTGAATGTGATTGAGCAAAACCCTGACTTTCCAGCCCGACAACTCGTGCCCCACTTGCGCCCGCTTGAGCGACTGCTCACCGATTGGGACGTGACCCCCATTGCGCCGATTGGCAGCGAAGCAGGCTATGACCCCCAAAAGCACGAACTGATGGAGGCTTCCAGGACAGCCGTGCAACCGGGCGATCGCATTCGGGTGCGCTTTGCCGGATACTATTGGGGCGATCGCCTGCTGTTTCGGGCCAAAGTCAGCCCAGTGCAGCCCGACGATACCCACCCCTAAGATTCTGTCAAAATGCGCTTTAGCGAAATTGTCCACCAGCTCGGCAAGCCAGGTCACACCCTGGATAGTAGCCTCCTCCAGCAGCCCCACCTCGACCCAGAGATCAGCGCGATCGCCCCCATCGAAACCGCCCCCAGCGGCACTCTCAGCTACATCGAAGGCGGTAAGTTTGCCAAACAGATTGCCACTACCGCCGCCAGCGCCCTGATCTTGCCCCAGGATGCCGCCCTGCAAAAGGCCGCCAGCGATCGCGCCATCGCCTGGGTCGCCACCCCCAACCCGCGCCTCCTCTTTGCCCAAGCGATCGCCCTGTTTTACCAACCCTTCCAGCCCGCCCCCGGCGTTCACCCCAGCGCCATCATCGACCCCACCACCACCCTCGGTAAGCATATCTCCATCGGCGCAAATGTGGTGATCCAGGCAGGCTGCGTGCTTGGCGACCACGTTTGCATCCATCCCAACGTCGTGCTGTATCCCGGCGTTTCCGTGGGCGATCGCACCATCCTCCACGCCAACTGCACCCTCCACGAGCGCACCCAAATCGGCGCAGATTGCGTCATCCACAGCGGCGCAGTCATCGGTTCTGAAGGCTTCGGCTTTGTGCCCACCCGCGACGGCTGGCTAAAGATGGAGCAATCCGGCCGCACCGTCCTCGAAGACGGCGTAGAAATTGGCTGCAATAGCGCCGTCGATCGCCCCGCCGTCGGCGAAACCCGCATCCGCCGCAACACCAAGATCGACAACTTAGTACAGATTGGCCACGGTTGCACCATTGGCGAAGCCTGCGCGATCGCCGCTCAAACGGGCATGGCCGGCGGCAGCAGCTTGGGCGATCGCGTCATCGTTGGTGGACAGGTCGGCATCAATAACCAAGTTCACATCGGCAACTTCAGCCAAATTGCTGGAAAATCCATGATTCACGCCGATATTCCGCCCAACAGCATCATTATGGGCGCACCCGCCATGCCTGCCGCAGAATTTCGTCGCATTGCCGCCGCCTGGAAACGCCTCCCCGACATGCAGCGCACCCTGCGACAGGTGCAGAAACATTTGGGATTGTAGGAGGGGTTTAATCTGGACGAAGGCATAATCGGCAATCCAAAATCCAAAATCGAAAATCCAAAACCCCAAATTGGTCTGGCTGCCGCCCCCCATACCTAGTCCACTCGCTCAATTTGGGCGCGAACCCCGTTCTGACGGAGAATATCAATCACTTCCTGGGCATTGGCTTCGCTATTGAACGCGCCCACCTGCATGACCACCGACTGGCGGCGATCGTAGGTGAGAAACGCACCCGGAAACACGCTCAGCACCCGATCTTGCACAGCCGCACTGGCAGCGGGAACCACCACCCGATAGCGCAACCCTAGCTCGCTAGCGCGGCTGGCAACGGGCGTAGTGGGGCGGGGACGAGCGCCAGACACTGGCACACTGGGCACACCGCTGACGTTGCCAATCGGCGCATTGGGGTCGGGCACAGGCAGCAGCGTGTATTGCGTGTAGGGAGGGGCAGGCGGAACAGCGACGGGCGATCGCCCCATCGCAGGCGGCCGTTCATATCGCTGCACCGTTGCTCTAGACTGGCGCGGAGCCACACGTCCAGAGCTTTCTGGCGGCGGCACAGGAATCTCGATCACGCCCTGGAAATTCGCAACGGGTTCCTGACGAGACGGCGAGAGCGCCACTGCACCGCCCTGGGATGTGCGCTGAGGCAAAGGACGAAAGGCACGCTGCTCAACCGGCCGCCGCACGGGAGCTGGCGCGGCAAAGCTCCCCGATGAAATAGCCTGGCTAGGCATGGGCTGGCCAGGCACAAACTGACTAGGCAATGGGCTGTTGCCATCTCCAGCTTGAGATTGTTGTGGGTAGATTACCGCAGGCGGCGCAACGGAAATGGGAATGCCCTGGAGAGACTGGGGCGCAACCTGCGTCGGCATCGAACCCTGCATTGGCATCGAACCCTGCGCTGGCATCGGCGCTGCGGGCGGGGCACCGGCAGACGAGGGCGATCGCCCTCCAGCCGCCCGCCCAAACGTGCGCGGGGTGGCTCCTCGCTGTGGGTTCAGCCCGCTGGATACCGGAAAATCGCCCGTCGGCGTGGTTGGCAGAAACCCTACGCCCGCCGCTGCAAAGGGAAACGGCACAGCGGGTTCTTCCACAACCTCAGCGCTGATGCTGGCCTGCGGCGCAATTGGCACAGCAGACCGGGCGGCTGGGCGCGGCGTAGCTGGGCGCGGCATAACAGCAGGGGCAGCAGTCGCAGCCATCGGGGTCACATCGCCCTGCGCGATTTGCCCCTGAATCACCACCCCCTCGCCGCCCGTGGTCGGGTCTGCCTGCACCGCCACCCCCGGCGGCAGCAAAATCGGAAACCGTTCCCCGTTGGCCGCTGCATAGGTTCCTGCCGCAAGCAGAATGACCGTATTGGGCGGCGCAAGTCGGGCAGCGTGGGTAATCGTACGGAAGGGCGATCGCGGCGATCCGTCTCCTGTGGCATCGCTGCCCAACACCGGATGCACAAAGATCAGTTGGGAAACGGCCGCTTGCACCACAGGTTCATTGGCCTGAGCAAATCGGCGAGGCACACCCTCCAGCGCTCCCAACGTCCCCAACAGCCCCAACATTAGAACGGCCAACTGGCTCCCCTGCTGGATGTGCAGCGTCACCGGAGATTGCCGAATCGACCGAATAGATTGCACTCGCATCCCGACTGGCGGCCGTACCCATCCCTTTAGAGTCATCGCTGCCCTCCCAAAAAAGCTGGAAATTTTTACGGGTTATGGTGTTTAGAAATTCAGCCATTCATACTAGCGAATCTCTCAAAATCTGCTCACTTTTTTATGTAAAAAAGTTCTGAAGCAAGTCGAATAAAGATAACTTCTGGCGATCGCCCCCATCATTTTTCCTGCTCCTTCTAGCGCCCTCCGCCTCAATTTCTCCCCTGCAACATTCACACTTCCCCTCCCGCCTTTGCCCCTGCTGCTCAAATTCGCTACGATCGCTCTCGGCTTTGTTTTGCTGCAACTTGCTCCCCGATTCAGCCCAACCCCTCCGCAGTCTAATCATCTTCACCCTCATCCCTTGTCGTATGCACCACCCAGCCGACCGCCCCCTCACTGCTATTTACCGCATTTTGGATGCCAACCTGGATCGGGCCCGCGAGGGACTGCGAATCGTAGAAGAATGGTGCCGCTTTGGGCTGAACGATGCCAGCCTGACCGCAGACTGCAAAGACCTGCGCCAGCGCCTCGCCCAGTGGCACACCGCCGACCTGCGAGCCGCCCGCGACACCCCTGGCGACCCCGGCACCGACCTGACCCACGCCGCCGAAATGGAGCGTCCCAGCCTCGATGCACTGCTACAAGCCAACCTGTGTCGAGTGCAGGAGGCACTGCGGGTGCTGGAGGAATATAGCAAAATTGACCGGCCCGAAATGGCCGCCGCCTGCAAACAACTCCGCTATCGGGTCTATGCGCTAGACAGCCAGCTCATGGGGCGATCGCACGATGGACGGATGCACAAACTGCGGCGATCGCCCCTCTACCTCGTCACCTCGCCCCACGAACACCTGCTGCCCATTGTGGAAGCCGCGCTCCAGGGCGGGCTGAGCCTGGTGCAATATCGCGACAAAACCGCCGACGACCCCACCCGGCTCCAGCTTGCTGAAAAGCTGTGTCACCTCTGCCGTCGCTACGATGCCCTGTTTTTGGTCAACGATCGAGTAGACATTGCCCTGGCCGTCGATGCCGACGGCGTGCATCTGGGTCAGCAGGACATTCCCATCGCCCTGGCCCGCCAAATCCTCGGCCCCAGCCGCATCATCGGCCGCTCCACCACCAACCCCGACGAAATGCAGCGGGCCCTCAGCGAAGGCGCAGACTACATCGGCGTGGGCCCCGTATACGAAACGCCAACCAAAGCAGGCAAAGCCGCCGCCGGCCTCGACTACGTGCGCTACGCCGTAGCCCATTCGCCTGTGCCCTGGTTTGCCATTGGCGGCATCGATGCCGAAAATCTGGGCGACGTAATCGCCGCTGGCGCAACCCAGGTTGCCGTCGTGCGAGCCATCATGCAATCCCAGCAGCCGACCCAGGCGACCCAAGCGCTGCTAACCAGGCTGGGGGTTAGGACATAAAGCTTAGGCGCTAGAACCGGGTTTTGCTGAAGAAATGCCCTTCTCAGTCGCCTCTATTTTTCAGGTTTTCAGGCACTTGGCCGGGCGGCAACTGGTCTGGATCAAAGCCGTGCGATCGCAAAAATGCCTCCAGTTGCTCTCGTCGCTGCCGTTCGGCTTCGGCTCGCTGCCGTTCGATTTCAGCTTCACTCAGGTAGCGATCGCCCTTCGCATCAAACCACGCCAACTGCTCCTGCGGCAGATTGCCAAACACAGCTTGATGCCGTCCAATGCCCAACCCCACTTCCGGCATCCAGTACGGTTCCCCACTCTGCAACTCGTACTGTCCGTTCGTTAATTTGTACACCTCAAACGGCTGATGCCCGTCCCGCTGCCAAAACTCTGGATTGTAGATGACATAGTAAAGCACCCCCAAGCGGGCGTAGAGGTTCATCTTTTCGTCATACTCCCCGCCATAGCTATGAGACACCAACTCCAGCGTCAAAATCGGCGGAATGTTGTTCTCTTCCCACAGCACATAGCTGAGCCGTCCTCGTCCCTTGCGGCTCGGCTTGCGACGGTCAACCCCCAAACTCAAAAATCCATCCGGAATCACAGGCACTCTCGGATTTTTGCCAGTCGTGTGATAAATGCCCATGTCCACGCCAAAATACCAATCGTTGCGGTTCGCCCAAATCGAATTGAGCAAAAACAGCAGGATATTGGGCAAAAGATTCTGGTCTTCATTGTCCACGGGCGTATCATCCGAGCAAGGTAGCTCTTCGCTGGAGGGCAAATGCTGTAGGTCGATCGGCAGCATAGCGAAACCTCAAACGTCCTTAGAATGTATCCATTGTAGGCGGGCAGGGGAATGAAGGCGGCTCGGGATGCAAGGTCACATGCAAGATCGCAATAATTGCCGGGTTTCAAGCAAACCTCGCAGCGCTAAATCGCTCAGCGGTCATATCAATCTTCTGGAATCTCGTTGATTCTGTGGCGATCGATCAAGTCTTGGTTATCTGGCCGAGCGAAATGCTCCTCTAGCGCAATTTGAACGGTTTCGCTAATACTCTGATTTTTAATTGCACTCAGAACCCTCAGAATTTTCTCGACATCAGAGGTTAAATATACTCTGAGCGTTTTTTTCTCTCCTGCCATAACCAGCGTCTTAAACAATACTCTCTCCATAGTCCTATGCGGGTATAGTCACTTGTGCCCAAGTGTCTATAGGTGTAAAATCGGTTTTGACGTACTAACAACGGAGTTTCAGCAAATGGTGGTCTTGTCTGACGATGAAGTGGCGCTGATTCGCGCCCTGCTGACGGCAGTGCGGACAATTAAAGTGCGGGAGATTGACAAAGCCCTGGTGATTTTAGCGAAAGGCGAAAAACGGGGAACACCGCCGAATCCAGGTCACGGCTAGACTAACGGGCTATGGCAACTCTGGTGACGGTCGTGTGGGATGATGCAAGGGCAAACGCTGTGGCGAACCTTGTGACGGGTAGATGGGAGTCAGGCAAAACGTGGGGGCGCGGCTGGGCAGGCAACTGAAGCAACAGTGGGCAGGCTTGCGGCGGCTGGGATGGGTTTGGGCGGTGGCGTTGCTGGTGCTGGTAAGCGGGCTGGGGTGGATGCATCCTGCTCAGGCCGCGGCTCCGCTGCAAGATCAGCAACCCCTGACGCTGGAACTGTTGCAGCAGCGGCTCAAAAAGCCCGTGACCCTGGACGACGGCGCAGCGATTGATCTGCGGAACGTAGCGATCGACCTGCGGCCAGAAAATATCGCCTTCCGCGACCAGTTTTATCGGCTGGTGCAGGCAACCTTGCGGCGATCGCCCACACCCCTCGGCCTCGACCTCAGCAGCAGCCTGATCCAGGGCAAGCTCGACATCGCCCAACTGGGCTTGCAGGCTCCGGTCTTTGGCGACGAGCTATCTGACCTGCTGACCGAAGACGAGCGCAACCAACTCAAGCGCGATCGCCGCCGGATTACCCAACTCAGCCAGTTATCCAGATCCCTGCTGACCCAGGACCCACCCCCAGTGCTAAAGCTGACCGTGCTGCGCGGGCCCCTGCTGCTGGCCCAGGCGCGAATCGAGGGCGTGGCGGATTTCAGCAACACGTTTTTCTTGGGTAAAGTAGACGCCGCCGGAGCCGATTTTAGCCAGGAAGCGGATTGGTCTGATGCCCGCTTTGGACAGCCCGCCAGCTTTGCCGATGCCCGCTTTCGTCAAGAGGCGCGGTTTCGCAGCGTCATCTTTTTTGAGCGAGCTACCTTTGGGCGATCGCGCTTTCAGGGTGGAGCCACGTTTCAGAGCAGCGAGTTTCAGGGCGCGGCAAACTTCAATCGGGCAAACTTTCAGCAGGTCGCCAATTTCAGCCGGGTACGCTGGCAGGGGAATGCCGACTTTGCCCAGACCCACTGGGAAGCAGCGGCAGTTTTCAACCAGAGCCAGTTTGCCCAGTCGCTATTTCTCTCGGATGCAGTGTTTGAGCAGGCAGCGACCTTCCGCGAGGTGCAGTTTGGGCAGCCCGTGAATCTTCGCGGTGCAGTCATTCAGGCGCAGACCGACTTTGGCGATGCCAGCTTTGCCCCAGGGGCCTACCTCAACGTTGCAGGGCTACAATTCAACCCCGATCGCGCCAAAATCTTGGGCAGTCCAGGACAGATCGGTCGAGCCATTTCTGTGCCCACCCTGCAAGGCAACGAAACAATCTTGCGAAACCTGGTGCGAAACTTCCGCTCCATCGAGCAAATTGCCGATGCCAACCAGATTGGCTACCTGGCGCAACGACTGCGATCGCGCCAAATCGAGCGCTCCCTCTGGGGCCTGAACCTCAACACGGCATCTCAAGCGCAACTCCAGCAGATTGGCTTTTCGGCAAAACAGGCCGAGGCGATCGCCCTTTCCCGCGCCCAGCATCCCTTTCGCAGTCTGGGCGACCTGCTCAAACTCGACAGCATCGACCTGGCCACCTATGTCAAAGTGCGCGATCGCGTCGTTGCCAGCGAACCCCGCTCTATCTTTGGCTGGCTGGGCACTGCGCTAAACTGGGTTGGGCTAGCGCTCCTGCTCACCCTGACCCGCTACGGCACCAGTTCCGGACTCACCTTCGGCGTGGGGCTAATTGCCGTCGCCTACTTTGCGCTCGTATTCTGGCTAGTAGACCGCGTGCGGCGGCTCCATCCCCAGCCCATCCTGCCGACCCCCAGCGAAGCCGTGTGGATGCTTAGCAGCACCGGGCTACTAGCCACCATCGGACTCTCCATCGTCTTTCGGCTCGCAGAATCACCCTGGCTCACCCTCGCCTGCCTCGGCGCAGTCATCATTCCCGTCCCGGCAACCCTGCTATTTTTGCTCTATCGCGGCGGGCGGTTCCATCCCAAAATGGACGTGAGCTACTTTGTCGAAGAGGGCACGCTGCGCCAGTTGCGGATTCTCATCGGGCGCTTGCCCACCATTCCCCGCTACCCCATGTTTCGGGAGCGTTATGCACCGCTACTGTGGGATCGCCGCTGGAACTGGCTCAACTATCTCGACCTCAGCGCCAACAACCTGCTGCGCTTTGGGTTCAACGACATCCGCCTGCGCGACGAGCACCTGCCGGGGCTAATCACCACCCTGGTCTGGTATCAGTGGGCCTTTGGACTGATCTACACCGGACTATTGCTGTGGACGCTCTCGCGCACCATTCCGGGGCTAAACCTGCTTATTTACTTCAAGTAAATTACCTCAGGTAAACTACTTTAAGTGAACTGCTTTAAGTAAGGTGCTTCAAGCAAACTACTTCAAGTAACTAATCTTCAAAGGATTCACAAACACCCTAAGGCAAGCAATCCAGATACATCTCCACATCCCAGTCCGAGGTCGTCGCCAGAAACTTCTCCCATTCATCCCGCTTATACCAAGTGTAGAGTTTGTACATCTCACCCGGCAGTGCAGACCGAATCACCTCATCCTCATCGAGACGGGCCAGCGCCTCCCCCAGCGACATCGGCAGCTTCTTCACCTGCTTTCCAGCCTCCATCGCTTCGTAGAGGTTTCGGCTTTCCGGCTCACCCGGATCGAGATTGCGCCGAATCCCATCATCAAACGCCTTCAGCAGAGCAGCCGCCATCAAGTACGGATTGACCATCGAATCCACCGCGCGATACTCAAACCGACCCGGTGCCGAGACTCTTAGCCCACAAGTGCGATTCTGAAAGCCCCAATCCGCATAGACCGGGGCCCACAACCCCTTGTCCCACAGGCGACGATAGGAGTTGACCGTAGAGCAGCCAATCGCCGTCAGCGCCCCCAAATGCTCAATCACGCCACCAATCGACTGTAGCCCGATCGGGCCGGGCTTGGTCTGGCTAAGACTCGGATCAGGCAGGAAGGTGTTTTCGCCGCCCTTGCGATAGCTAAACGTACCAGGCATTCCAGGCAGCGAATCCAGCCCCAGGGCGTTGACCTCATCCTGTCCGCCATACCACAGCGACAGGTTGTGGTGACAGCCATTGGCCGATAGCCCCATAAACGGCTTCGACATAAAGCAGGCAATGAGATTAAATTCACGGGCCACCTGGGCACAGATCTGGCGATAGGTCGTGAGGCGATCGCACGTCCGCAGCGCCTCATCAAACATGAAATTCAGCTCCAACTGCCCTGGCGCGTCCTCATGGTCGCCCTGAATCATATCCAGCCCCATCGCGTTTGCATACTCAATCACCCGCAACACCACCGGCCGCAGTTCCTCAAACTGGTGGATATGGTAGCAGTTGGGCTTCGTCACTCCGCCATCCGGCTTGCCATCTGGCCCCTTCTTCAGCCACATCATCTCCGGCTCTGTGCCGTGGCGCAGGTGCAACCCATCGTGATCCGCCTGAAACTGGGCGTGAATACGGCGCAAATTGCCGCGACAGTCAGCCGTTAGATAAGATCCGGGCGCTTCCGGCTCTTCGCGGTTGCGGAAACACGTACAAAAGACACGAGCCACCCGCTTATCCCACGGCAACTGACAAAAGGTATCCGGGTCAGGAATCGCCACCAGTTCCGACGCTTCGGGCCCGTAGCCGATGTAGTTACCGTAGCGGTCGAGAAACAGATTGGCCATCGCCCCATACACCAACTGGATGCCGCGCTCTGCAACGCTTTCCCAGTGAGCCGCAGGAACCCCCTTACCCGTAATCCGCCCCGTCACCGACACAAACTGGTAATAGATGTACTGGATACCCAGTTCATCAATCTTGGCGCGAACCTGGGCCACCAGTTCTGCACGTCCCGGCTGAGCGACGTAGGCTTCTAGGTGGGTCAGGGTTTCCGGCTTAGGAACGAGAGCAGTCACGGGTCAATCTCCTTATTGCAAAATTGCAAATTCCAGGTCAGTTCAAGTAAGCGTCAAGCAAGTCTCAAGTAAGTTCGATACAAGCGGCGAAGCAAAAAGAACTAGGGCTGCTACTTCCCTAAAAAGCTAGCCAGCGAGTCGTCCATCGCCTCAATCCACGGAGTATGATGTACCGTTGCTTCCGTCCCTGTGCAGGGAGATCGAAACGCCTGATCTCGATAGCCCAAAATGCTCTGTTCCTTATCGTGTTCCCATTCCTTGAATAGCTCCGTCGTCAGTTCCCAATCGCAAGGGGGATAGTCTACATGATCAGCCATCTCGACGATGTAATCCTTTTGAAAGTCAATCTGCTCGAAGGGATTGGCCAGACTCTCTTCCCGCGCCTGCCAGTGGGCAATGTCGGCAGCCATTTCCTCATAAGACGGCAAGGCAATGCGCCCCAGCATCACATCCCGGGCATACCACGCCTGCACATCAAACATGCTGAAGGTATAGAACTGATCCTGCATTCCCAGGTACATCAGCTTGGGATTAGGCAGCCAGAAAATACCTTTGTAGAGAGAGCCAGGATAGAGGCGGTTCTTGGTTCTTAGCCGCAGACTGTCTTCCAGAAACGGGAAGCTGTGCTGATAGCCCACACAGAATATGATTGCATCGACCTTTTTGCTGCTGCCATCCTGGAAATGCGCCACTTTGCCCTCCAGCTTGGTCAGCAGCGGCACTTCCTCAATCCCCTCCGGCCATTTGAACCCCATCGGCGCAGTGCGATAGCTAATTGTGACCGACTTTGCGCCGTACTTGTAGGTTTGCAGCGCAATATCCTCAGCCGAATAGCTGCTGCCCACCACCAATAGATCCTTACCTGCAAACTCACGGGCTTCCCGAAAGTCGTGACTGTGCAGAACGCGGCCGGGAAATTGCTCAATCCCCTCGAATTTGGGCAGGTTGGGGATTGAAAAGTGCCCCGTTGCAACCACCACAAAGTCGAAGGTTTCAACGCGCTCCTGGTCGGACACCAAGTCTTTAACGCGGACGCGAAACTGTCCCTCGCGAAACTCCACCTGCCGAACGACCGTACTGAACTGGATGTAGCGCTGGAGATTATTCTTCTTAGCCCGTCCTGTGATGTAGTCGTACAGCACTTCGCGCGGCGGGAACGAGGGAATTGGGCGCTGGAAGTGTTCGTCAAAGGTGTAGTCTGCAAATTCCAGGCATTCTTTGGGCCCATTCGACCACAGATAGCGATACATACTGCCGTGGACGGGTTCGCCGTATTCGTCCAGCCCGGTGCGCCAGGTATAGTTCCACAGTCCGCCCCAGTTGGACTGCTTTTCAAAGCACACAATTTCTGGAATGTCGGCCCCCTTCAGCCGAGCTTGCTCGAAGGCTTGAAGCTGAGAGAGTCCGCAGGGGCCAGCCCCAATGATCGCCACACGAGGAGTCATCGCTTGGTTTTACCTCTTTCGACTGATAGTTTTCGACGGATAGTTGGGTTTGGGGTCAGGGTTTGGAGGTTAGAGCGATCGCCCGCTCTAAATACTGGGGTTTATAGCTTGTTCCGACAAGTTGATTTTGCTAAAACGGATACTGAATGCCGTCGGGAGTCAGGGGACGGGATGGCGGCTGGGTCTGGGGTGCTTGCGGTGTAGGGCTTTGTGAATTTTGACCCGCTTTCAACGGGGGTTTGCTCAGGTTGGCTGAGATAATTTTGCTCTTGGCAGGATTATGGCACCTGGCTACGGGGCGATCGCCCGCCGTTCCTCTCCCAGCCCAGCCTTTGCAATGTGCGCCTGCACCAGAGGCAAATCAGCGGTGGCCATGTGAAGTTCTAGCCGAGGCTGGCCAAGCCATTCGTGATGCCAGACTAGCAGGGCAATGCCCTCCAGTCGGGCAGGAACCGCGCGATCGCCCAGCAGCGGTTGCAGCCTATAGAGGGGCTTGGTCGTGGCCCGCTGATAGAGCCAGCAGAGACCCGGCTCCACAGGCAGCGAGAGTGCAGTCAGGTAGGGCGATCGCGCCACCCAGACCCGCCAGCGCAGCGGACGAATCAGCCCATCGAGCGCCAACACCTGCGGCAAGGCAACCCGAAAGTTATTTTCACAGAGCCGCAGCACAGCGCAGGGATAGCCTTGCAGCGTAGTTGTGAGGGATTGGAACGGGCTGATATGGGCAATGGACTCGCCAAACAGGTGGCGGGCGACTTGCAGTCCGTCAATTCCAGCAAAGTCCCAGAGCGTGCGATCGGTGGAGGGGGCAAGGGGCATAGCGCATAGCGTAAATGGAATGGAGATAGAAGCCTTGCTGAACACCAGAAGTCGGAGTCTGATGGCTATGCTTTGACCCGGCTTTTGCTGGGGTCGTAGGGAGAGAGGGGACCGACCGTTGCGCGATCGCGCCGCTTGATGCCATCCAAAAAGCCAACCTCAACGACCGTGCCGAGTTGGGCATAGTCTGGCGCAATCTGGGCGATCGCAATGCTGCGGTTCAGCACGGGCGAAAACGTCCCGCTCGTCACCTGTCCAATCCGCCAGGGCTGCCCTTCGGCATAGACCCCCTGCCCGCCACAGGCGACCTCATTCCCCGCCAGAGTTAGCCCAACCGCGACAAAGGGGGGGCGCGATCGCAGCGCTTCTAGAGCCGCCCGACCGATAAAATCGCCCTTACTCTTCAGCGCCACGCTCCACCCAATGCCCGCCTGATAGGGCGAGATCAGGTCATTAAATTCCCGACCAGCCGCCAGCAGCCCAGCTTCGATGCGGGCACAGTCGATGGCCTGCATTCCCATTGGCAACAGCCCAAACGGTTTGCCCGCCTGCATCACTGCATCCCACAGCGCCAGTCCGTTGCGGGGGTCTACAAACAGTTCATAGCCTAGCTCACCCGTGTAGCCCGTGCGCGAAATGAACACCGGGATGCCCTCCAGCGTCCCCGTGGCAAAGCGAAAATAGCCCAGTTCCGCCAGCGTCGAGAGGCCCCACTGGGGGTCGAGCCGGATCAGCGGGGTCAGCAGGTCGCGAGAGTGAGGCCCCTGCACAGATAAATTATGGAGGCGATCGCTCGTTGGCGTAATCTCCACCGCAAAGCCCCGCTCCTGGGCAACGGTTCGCAGCCACAGTTCATCAGTGTCGCAGTTGCCCACATAGCGAAACGCCGCTTCCCCCAAGCGAAACACAATTCCATCGTCCACGATCCCCCCGTGGGGATTGAGCAAGCAGCCATAGGCAGACTGCCCCACCGCCAGTTGAGCCACATTGCGCGAAAACACCCACTGGAGCAGCGCCAGCGCATCGGTTCCCGTCAGGTCAAACTTTCGCAGCGCCGACAGATCCATCACTGCCACCCGCTCCCGCAGGGCCCAATAGTCCGCCGCCTTGCCCTGCTGAGGATAGGAGAGGGGAACCCAAAAGCCGTTGTAGTCTGCCAGATGCCGCGTCAGGTCTCGAATGCGCGGCGTAAAGGCGCTGTCTTGCGTCAGGCGCAGCGGCAGACTGGGCGCAGCGCGATGGCCCCTCAGCCTGGGGAACGAAGACTCCGCTCCATAGATGCGGACGTGAATAGGCGTGGGATGCCAGCCATTTACAGGGTCGATGTCGTCTGGACAAGCCGAACTCGCACAGAGCAAGTCTTGGTGCGCCCTCAGCAGCACATAATCCCCTGGACGCGACCAGGCTTCTCCGGCAAGAATCGCGCCCGTGCTATCCACCTCGGTATTGAAAAAGAAATTGATCGCAGGCCAGCCCAACCGGGGCGCAATGCCGTAGGGCCCAAGCACCTGATTAAAATTTTCGCTGCAACTGGGATGCCCTGGATAGCCCGCATCTTCGTAATAGCGGCGGGTGCAGGCCAGCATGAAGCTATCATGGCGACCGCAGGTATCTTGCACCACCTCCACCAACGGCCGCATCTGCTGAGAAAAATAGTGGCTGAACAAACCCACCTGGGGCATCGCCAAACCCAGCAGCGTCCGCGTTACGGTGCCGTCCAGTTCCTCTTCATAGCCCTCGCCCGCAAAGGCCAGAAAATCTGAACACTGGCTGCCGTCTACGTCAATAATCTGGATAAATTGACCCGCTTTGACCGAATAGGCGATCGCCGTTCCTGGGGCAATCCGATACTCCGCCACGACGGGCGCAAGAGGCGCGGGCAGGTCATCATAGCGGTCTGGCGCGGGCACCCAAGCTTGTTGCATCACACCCCCCACTACACAAACGGAAACGGTCGCCAGGGAATCCACTGGCCCCACAGCGCGGCCAGCGTGCCGTCGCTGAGCAGCGCCTCTAGGGTTTGATCCAGCGCTTGTCGTAAGGCTTCGTCAGTCGGTCGGAGGGCGATCGCAAACGGATGCCGCGTTTCCACCGTAAACGCCAGCCGCAGCGACGGGTCAGCCTCGGCCGCCGTGATCAGCACCAGTTCATCATCCACCAGCGCGTCAATTTCGCCCGCCCGCAGCGCCGCCAGCATCTCCGGCAACACCTGATCGCTCCCCGGAAACGGCACCAGCGTCACGTCGGCAAATTGCTCCCCCAGCGCCAGGTTCGTGCTATCCGCCAATCCTCCCAGTTTCCTTCCCCGAAGATCGTCCACCGCGTAGATAGGGCTATCGGCCCGCACAATCACCGCTTCGTTATAGATCCCGTAGGGCCGGGTAAAGCGGCTGTGGCTGAGGCGTTCTGCCGTCACCGCTTGGTTAAACCACACCACATCACACTGCCCCGCGTGCAGCGTGGAATAAAACTCAGACATGGGCAGATTTTGCCACACGGGCACCAGCCCCAGCTTGGCACACACGGCCCGGGCCACGGCGGGTTCATATCCCAGCCGCTCGCCGTTTTCAAGGTGGCTCATCGGGCGAGCATCAAAATCACTGGCGGCAATCGTGAGCTGCCCCGGCGTTAGCGTTGAAAATTCCATAATCCTGCACAAACGGACGCACCCCATTGTGCGGAACTTGGCCCTTGCAGACCGTAGCGAATTTCACAATATAGAGTGGGCAGGCAGCGCTACAGTGGCCATCGATACCGGGGCTGTATTCCGCTGGTGATCCAGACAGGCTCGATTCCCTCCACGTTTCATCACGTTTCATCGCGTTTCATTCGGATTTCTGCGATATGGCTTATTCTCCCCTTCAGATCACTGAGGACGACATTCAACGCTTCCAGACAGACGGATTTGTCATCCTGGAGCAATTTATTGATCTGGAGCTAGTGCAGCGGCTGCGCGATCGCATCGAGCCGCTGTTTCGGGGCGAATTTGAAACGACGGTCTACCCCGACGAGTGGCACTGGCGACCTGGGCTGAGCCTGCCAGACGTGACCCGCGAAATTTGCAATGCGTGGAAGAGCGATCGCACGATTGCCAGTGTCGCTCTATCAGCAGAGGTTGGCCGCATCAGCGCCCAACTGGCGGGCTGGCCCGGGGCACGCATCGGCCAGGATAGCCTTTGGTACAAACCACCCGGTGGCGGCAAGGAGATTGCCCTGCATCAGGACGGAGCCTACATTAACTATCTCACGCCCGCCGAAATGGTTACCTGCTGGATTGCGCTGGATGATGTGAGCCTGGAAACGGGCACGCTTCAGTATGTACGCGGGTCCCACCGCTGGCCCTTGCTTGAGGTTGCAGGAGAGTTTCATGCGCCCCAAAAAGATTATCGCTGGGCCATGCTAGAAACCGCAAAAGCAGCCGGGGTCAGCGAGCCAGACATCGTGCCCTTGACGATCCCCGCTGGGGGTTGCGCTTTCCACCACGGGCTGTTGTGGCACGGCTCTGGCAAAAACCTGAGTGAAACCACGCCGCGCCGCAGCCTGGGCATTCACACGATTAGTTCTGAAGCGCGGTTTAGCGACGTTCCCCCTGGCTATATCTACGGTCGCTACAAGCGGATTAACGACAACACCCTGGATGAATCCTTCTTCCCTATCCTGTGGACGCAGGAGGGCTACCGATCGCCCCATCTAGCCAGCTATTGCAGAGATGCGATCGCCCTACCAGCCCTGGTTTAACCCATCTCTAGCCCATCTCTAATCCAATCCCAAATCTGCCGAAATACCCCCGATCGGTCTGCGCTACAGGCAGTAGAAGTTGCGCTCCGCCAAACTGGAAGATCGCATCTTGATGATTCCGCTGGGCCCGCTGTCCCCTAGCTGTGTAAGGCATTTGGCGATAAATTCGATCGGTCAGGGCATCGTCAAAGTAAAGCTGGGAGGTGAACTCGTAGCGGATTGGGGCGATCGCCCCTGATGTAGAGACGGTACGAATCTTGAAGTGAATATGAACGGTTCTGCCAGGATACCAACCCGGATAGATAGTCATAAACTCTGCAACCCCGTCTTGATCAGTCACCTGGTAGCCCCGTAGAAATGCCTGACCTGTGGTGTCTGACTGGCGATCGCGCACGCCAGAGTAGATACCCGCCGCATCACAGTGCCACACATCCACGACGGCATTGGGCAGCGGCATACACATGCGGGGGCCTTCCGGCTGAATGTTCCCCACCTGAAAGATTTGAAAAGACAGCCCCAGAGGCACGCCTGAACTGATCCGCCCTGTGGCAGGGTCAGCGCGAAGGTCCGCCCGATTGAGTTGCGTATCCACAAAGAAGGGCCCTGCCGTCTGCTGAGGCCGCACAATGCAATCGAGCAGGTCATCTGCCTGCGCCGAGCCAGAAGACGCAACGGGCGGCAACCCCTCCGGCTGACGGGAACACCCAAACAGGGCCGTACCCGCAACGCCGCCTAAAAAGCCGAGGACTTCTCGCCGAGATCGCGCAAGCCTGCCGACTGGGGAGCGTGAAATTGCTGGCGATCGCAGGTGGTTCATGACGCTAGTTCTTTTGGATACAGGCTCAGTCATTTGTAGACAATCGCACTTAATCCATACACCTACCATGTTAAACCGCCTGCACGAAGACCTCTTTGAGGGTTTGAATCGTTGCGCGGCGCTACCACACAACGATTCATGCAGGAGAGCCTGAGTCGATCTCCCTTAAACCCTCCTTTTTAAGGGGGACTGCCAGAGCGGTTCGGCCCGGTTCCCCCTCTTTTCTGAGGGGGGCTAAGGGGGATCAAAGGGCTTTCAAGCACGCCCTAGGAGTGCTGCTTGAAAGAAGCCAGCCATTCGCGGAGCTGCTCTGCGGCAACCTCACGTCCGCCCAGCCCAAAGGCGATCGCCAGCGCCACGGCGATCGCCCCCAGCAGCAAACCAAACGCCAGCGCCACAATATTGGTCGCAATGCCCATCTGCTGGAGCGCCATCGCAGAAACCAGCGCAATAATCGCAATCCGAGCCGCCTGCGCCAAAATTCGCGCCTGCCGACCGCCCGATCCCGCAATGAGATTAAAGGCCAAATTCGCCAGGTATAACCCCACGCCAAAGACAATGACCCCCACCAGCACCCGCGCCGACACTGCCAAAATGCCATTCACAATAGCCGTTAACTGCTGGAATTGCAAAACCTCAGCCGCTGCCACGGCGGCAAACAGCATAATCCCCACCAGCGCCAGAATGCCAACGATTTCCGAAGGGGTGCGCCGAGGCAGCGTTGCAGCAGGCTGGACAACAGTAGGCTCTCCTCCCGGCGTTGCATCGTAGGGCGGGCTGGACGGCGGAGGGGAAACCGCAGCTACCGTTTGTCTAGGCAGCCCCATCCACTCAAACACATTGTTGAAGCCGAAGCTGGTCAACAGGTTCGTCACCAAGTCTGCAATAAATCGCCCAATGACGTAAAACACGATCAACAGCACTGCCGCCGTGAAGATGCGAGGCAACGCGGTCAGAATGTCGTTCAGCATGGCGATCGCCGGATCGGAAATCGCCCGAATTCCCAGCGCTTGCAGCGCGGCGATCGCCGTCGGGATCAAAATCAGCACATAGACCAGCGTGCCAATCAAGCTAGAGAGCGACAGCGCCCCCTGAGTCCGGGAAAGGCCAAACTGAGTACCCAGCCGATCGACCCGCGCCGCCCGCAGCAGGTTCGTAACGATATTCCGCACAACCTGGGCAATAAACCAGCCCGCCGCGCCAATGGCGATCGCGCTCAAAACTCGCGGCAAAATCACCAAAAAATCGTTGAGCAGGGTCTGCACAGGCTGCAACGGCCCCTGCAATTGCAGCACATCTAAAATCAGCGGCAAAAAGAACAAAAAGACAAACCAATACAGCACATTGCCCAGCGTTTCACTCAGGAGAAACGGGCTTTCGGCTACAGGCTGTTGGGATGGAGCAACCGCGCCTACCTCTGCGCTTCTTGCGGCCACGTAGGGATCAGCCACCCCCGCCTCTGATTCTCTTGGGGCGACATTTAGCTTTTCGTCTAATCCAAATCGCGCCAATCCGCGAGTCACCAAAACCTTGACTAGGCTAGCCAAAACCCAGGCCAGCGCCACCAGAATTGCAGCACCGCCCAGCCGAGGCAGATAGCTAAAAATCTGCTGGAGGAAATTATTCAAAGGTTGCGAGACTACATCCAGCCGCAGCGCATTCAGAAACGCCACGATAGCAAAGATCATGATCACCCAAAACACCAGCGCCGCGCCCCACTGCTCCACACGGGGACGAGCCGTTGATCCGGCGGGCAAAAAGGTAGATGCCAGTCGGTTGTCCAGGTTCGTTTGCAGCAGAATTCGCTTGGTAATAGAAGCCGCGATCGCCGCCAGAACCCAGCCGGCAATGAGAATTAGAATTGCACCCAGCAGACTGGGCAGAAAGCTCCCCAATTGAGTGTTGATATTCGTCAGAAAAGCAGGATCAAACGCCATAAGACCATTTGGATACAAGGAGAACTACAAAGAGAACAATCAAGCTACGCAAAAAAATCTCAGAGAACCCCCTCAAGAAGCTCCCAAAGATTGACAGTATTTCTAAAGCGAATGAAGAGTGTGAGGGGCAAATCTTGCAGCCCTGACCACGAACAGCCAGAGCGCAACTCAGCTAGAACCAGCTAGAAATACAAGCCTGTCAAGAGTAATGTTAATAGCTTCCCAAAGGAAATCCGTCATCCCATCGACAGACAAATCTTTAAGATAGGGAGAAAAAATAGACCAGATCAGCATATCGGTTTTGCTTCCTAGATCGGTGAGTGCTAGAACACATTCACGCACCGTTGCCATACCCTAAACAGCACCGTTGCCATACCCTAAAAGGGCTAATCCCTCTTCGGTCACTCTAAGCAGATGAAAAGACGAGTTGTAGGTTCAACCTGCACTAGTGGGCAGAAGAACCCACTCCTCTTATACGTCAATTGCTCAAATCCGGTTTGCAGTGAAGCGACAGGAAAGACTTGTAACCAACGTCTGAGCGCCCTGTTTGAAATTTTCGATTGGGGAGTTTGGATTTTGGATAGGCAAACTAAACCGCCAAAATCCAAAATCCAAAACCCAAAATCGCCCTTATCTGTTCTTACTCATTCGCGCCAGGGTTGCTCCGCATTTCGCGGTGCAGGCAGCGCAGCACTTCGCCGGGTTGCTCGGCATTGAGGACGATGCCGTTGGGCGGAAATTCCAGGGCGCGAGTCCACTCAAAGCGTTCGGCATAGCGGAGCAGGTGCAGCCGGTCAATCGCCATCTGTGCGTCTTCGGGCAGGCCGATGATGCAGTGGCGCAGGCGGCGACGGTGGGGCAGTTCGCAGGTGAGCGGGGGCAGCGAAAACTGGGTCGCCTCCGAGCGTGGGGACGACCAGGTGTATTGAACTGTCAGCATTTGGGGTTTCCTCCTTGGAAACGAGGTAGGGAAACCCCGAAAAGATGGCCGCCCAAACGACGCAAAGCAGGTTTCAAGGCGGCCATACAATAGGCAAAGCCCTGAGACAGCTCACTCTGTCCTGGGGTCAGGCGTTGGTAGGTGTTGGCGCATCTACCAATGCCGTAATCGACGAACCGGCCAAATTTTCGGGGAGTGGAATAAGCTGCGTGTTGGAAAAATTACAGCTTGATGGACGATTGTAGTGGATACCCCTGATCGACGCAAGCAAAATTTTGCTACGGAATGTGAAGGGGTTTGTGGCAGCTTTGGAGGCAAGATTACCCTGCCGAAGCTTGCACGCCGAAACTTGCACCTCAACGGCGACACTAACTTACCCGCAGCCCGTCTGATCGGCGCAGCACCGCTAGGTCTTCCTCATCCAGTTCTGCGGGGATGCCGCTGCGGATTAGTTCGGCAAAGTCTTCATTAGGCACCATGATGCACAGGGCATACAGCCGCCCCGGCCCGGTGTTTTCAATTTCATGCGTGCCCGTTGCGGGAACCAGAATGCTATCTCCTGCGGAAATATCCACCGTCTTGCCGTCGCAAGTGGCTCTCCCCTCGCCCTTCAAGACAAAAAACATTTCCACAGCAAGCTGATGCCGATTGGGCGGCGTTTTTCCACCCACGTCAAAAATTTCTACGCAATAGGTCAGCGACATATTTGCACTGATCGGGTCAAATACGATCGCCAGTCGATTTGTATCCTGTGGACTAATGCGAAACGCCTGATAGTCCTTGGGCGTTTTGATCACCGGAATGACACAGGTTTCGGTAGTCATGGGTAGGCAGGAGGGATAGGGTATAGAGTGACAGGATAAGGAGTGACCGGGAAAGATAAGAAAGCTTGTTCCCACCCTCCAAAAACTTACTTCACGGCATCCAGAATTGCGTGAGAGTGAGTAACGAAGCCAAAGCACTGATTCACGTTGTAGACTGTGGCTTGCCAGCAGTATTCGGGCGACGTGGTGGCAGTGCAATCGCTAACCAAAATGCAATCGTAGCCAAGAAAGTTGGCATCTTGCAGCGTGGTCATGACGCACTGATCAGCATTGACCCCGCCAAAGAACAGGGTCGTCCGCCCCAGGTTTCGCAAAATGCTGTCGAGCGGCGTGTCCCAAAAGCCGCTCATGCGATACTTATCGACTTTGATATCTTGCGGCAGTTGCTCCAGTTCGTCTACGACGGCAGCGGCCCAGCTATCTTTTTGCAGGACGGGTGCGCCGTTTTTGGGCAGGGGGTCGCCCAGCCCCACGCCATCGCCAGAACTGTTGTAGACGTGGCGCAGTCCGGCGCTGATGTTGAGCAGGTCGGGTCGGTTGCCCCAGTTGACCCAAAGGATAGGCACGTCGAACCCACGCAGCACGGGCAGTAGACCTTGCAGCGGGCCAATGGGGGCGCGGGCGGGGGTCACATCTACGCCGATATGTGCCAGCCAGCCGTCGGGATGGCAAAAGTCGTTTTGCATATCGATGACCAGCATGGCCGCTTTGGCCAGATCCACCCGCAGCGTTTTGGTGTCTGCTTTGAGCGAGATCGGGCGGGGCGACAGTGGTGGGCGCGTTAGATCAGCATTGTGGGCATCGACAAGCCAAGCGTTGGGCGGCGTGCCAAGCGATCGCATAGGGAAACCTCGTCCAAAGTTGTTATGACAAGCCAGTATCGACTAGTCCTACGATAAAAGGCGATCGCCTTCAGTATTCACCGACACTTCTGCGATTGGCAGATTTGCACCACAAAGCTTAATGTGCCGCGCTGATTTTAGATTTCTAGATTGCCGGTTTTAGATATGGAATTGGGGATTTTGCACTGCAAAACCAGGGACAGGCTCTCTTGGCTTTGTTCCCAGAGCCGATCCCCGCTCCTCAACCCCTCAAGCCTACTCCCCGCAGTAGGCAATCAAATCAATTTCGACATCGCCAAAATCTGCCAGCGCCGACACGCCGACTGTGGTGCGTCCTGGCAGTCGTCCTGCTTCAAAGTACGACTTGTAGATATCATTCACTGCATCGTAGAAGCGAAAATCGGTGACAAAAATCCGCGCCATCACGACCTGGCTAAAGCTGCTACCCGAAGCCTCCAGCACCATCTTCAGATTTTCCATCACCCGCACTGTCTGCTCCTCAATGGGGCCGCGCACGACCTCGCCAGTCTTGGGGTCTTCTGCGAGTTGCCCCGTCACAAACAGAAAATCGCCTGCCCGCACGGCATGGCAATAGGGCGCAACACAGGGTAGACCGTCGAGGGTGATGTACTGAAGCATAGTTGGGAACGGGTAGATGAGAAGACAAACAGAATATAGTTTTGTAGGCAGTAATCCAGAGAATTTATTAAATCTGACTTAAATCCGACTTAAATCTGACCTGGATCTAGTTTTAATCACCAATTACTCAAAGCACTGGATATTTTGAACGGTTTATACCCATTTGCAACTTGAAAGTTTGCGCTTGAACGCTGGAACTTACAAAGTTGGAACTCAAAAGTAACTGCATTCTCCTACAAACATCCGGTCACTCTATCGCAAAACGAGCATCCCTTGAAATAGGTACTTTACGGAACTCGCGTGCGTGCCGCAGGCAAGAAATGTCATAATCCTGCTGTGCAAAGGTCAGCATTTTTGAAAAGTTTTGGATGCTTTTGCGAATGCTGTTCCAATCTCCTCTGTAATAACCCCAAGGAGGATTGAGGCAGTTGGCGAATTTTTGATACGGTGTTTTTGCAGCGCGTGAGATATGCAAGTGGTTACGAAGTCTCGTCCTGTTCAGGACAGGACAATCTCACCCTGCAAGAAAAGGCAGTATGCCATCTGCCAAGCCGAGGGACGAAATTTTCTATACAGCGATTCTGAGGGTTAAACCATTGACAGGCTATACGATTCGGCAGGCATGGATTGCAAGTGAAACGGGTTACGACACAGTAGACGTACAAATTGAGGGCGGGCAAATTGCGAAGATTGCTCCCCAGCTTGACCCCGTGGGAACCGTTGTGGATGGACGCGACAAGCTCTTGTTGCCAGGGTTTGTCAATGCCCATACCCACTCCTCGGAACTGTGGCAGCGGGGGGCAATTTTGCCTTATCCCTTGGAGCTATGGCTGGCGGAACTCTACGACTTTGCGCCTGCCGATCCGGAGCAAGTCTACCTGAGCGCTATTGGTACGGCGGTGGAAACCTTGCTCTCTGGGGGCACCACCGTTGTCGATCACCTGACCATCATGCCGGGTCAAGAACTGGAAACCATTGGCGCGGCGGTGAAGGGCTATCGCGAGGCGGGCATTCGCGCGTTTGTCGCGCCGCTGATTCAGGATCAGTCGCTGCCCTCCAGCATTCCCACGGGAGGAACTGCCCAGGTCTACGAGCCGTATGCCCGCACAGCCCAAGAAACGCTAGAGATGATGAGCGAGGCGATCGCCCAGTTTCATCGTCCCGACGACGGTATCTATATTGTGATGGCTCCGACTGGGCCCCAGCTTTGCTCTGACGAACTATTTGTTGGGTGCAATGAACTGAGCGATCGCCACGGACTCTGCCGCCACACCCACCTGCTAGAGAGCAAAGCCCAGAAGCTCCTGGCCGAGGAGAAATATGGCTGCACCGCCGTGGAATATCTGAAACGGCTGGAGTTCCTGGGGCCACGCACCTCCCTGGCTCACTGCATCTGGCTTAACGACCAAGACATCCAGCTTCTCGCCGCCACAAACTCCACCGTCGTCCACAATCCCCTCAGCAACCTGCGCCTGGGCAGCGGCATCGCGCCAATCTTGAAATATCGGCAGGCCGGGGTGAACGTCACTTTTGGCTGCGATGGCTCCGCCAGCAATGACTCCCAGGACTTGCTCGAAGCGATCAAAATCGGCTCTATTTTGCACAACGTCACCGACTTTGACTATCGCCACTGGATCACCCCTCGTCAGGCCGTCACGATGGCCTCCCTTGGCGGCGCAACCGGGCTGGGAATGCAAGACCAGATCGGCTCCCTAGACGTCGGAAAGCTGGCAGATCTGGTGCTGTATGACCTCACCAACCTATCACTGCTGCCGCGCACCGACCCCATCGGGCTGCTGGTGCTGGGTCGCCCGGTGCAGGCTGTTCATAGCGCCTGGGTGGGCGGCCGCCAGGTCATTGCCGAGGGCAACATGACGACGGTAGATGTCCACCATCTGCGTCAGGAACTCTTTGCCCGGAGCCAGTGGGATTTTAATCGAGAATCGCCAACTCGGAATGCGCTGGAGTCCCGGTATCGCGACGTAATGGGATTGCAGGGGGGATAGGCTGGCAGGGCGATGGAGCCTGGGGCAGGCTGATAGAACCTGATTCAACACTTCATCACTCCCGCCTGCCGATCACAGAACTTGACACGTCATCCCACGTTTGTTGCGCTAAAGTTTCTGAATCGGAGTTTGTGCAACATCCTGGGATTTCGTCATGCTAGGCTTTTTCACCAAATCGGATTATCTACTGCGAGAAACGCTGCTGGGGCTACGGCGGGGCGGCTGGATGAACTGGGCCGCCATCAGCACCATGACCGTGTTGCTGTTCCTATTTGGCATCAGCTTGCAGGCATCCTGGCAACTGGAAGGGTTGCTCAATCAGTTTGGCAGCCAGCTTCAGGTGTCCGTATTCCTCCAGTCGGGAGTGCAGGCCAACATGCTTGCGCCCCAGGTGCAGGCAATGCCGGAGGTGGCAGAGGTGGTCGCTGTGTCTAAGGAGGAAGCCTGGGAGCAATTGGTGAAGGAGTTGGGCATCTCCGATATTCGCGGCGCGACGCAGCAGCTCAATGGCAACCCGCTGGTGGACGAGCTAAAGGTGCGGGCGCGGAGTTCTGAGAGCGTGGCAGTCTTGGCGCAGCGGCTCGAAAAAACGCCAGGCGTGGATGCGGTGCAGTATGTCGATGAGGCAGTGCGCCGGATTGCTCAACTGCATCAGGGCTTGGGCTGGATCAGCGCGGGGATTATTACCGTGCTAACGCTGACGGCGATCGCCGTTCTCACCACCACTATTCGTCTTATCGTCATGGCCCGCCGCCGCGAGATTGAGGTCATGCAGTTGGTCGGCGCAACCTCTGCCTGGATTTATCTGCCGTTTATTTTGCAGGGCTTGGCGTTTGGCGTGGTGGGGGCGATCGCCTCCTGGGGCCTCATTTCGGGCGTTCAGGGCTTTATCCATGAACTGCTCAGCCAGCAGGCAGACTTCATTCAGTTTTTGACCGAAGGACTCCGCCTCAGCCCAGAAAAAGCGCTTATCTTGCCGCTAGCATTGCTGGCTCTAGGTAGCTCCGTTGGGCTGCTCGGCAGCCTGTTTGCAGTGCGCCGTTTCGCCACCCGTTAGAAGCCCATTCGCCAGCAAGTAGAGCCTTTACTTCATCGCTATTCTATAGAGCAATCCAGATTTCCGTATCGCCTGAAGCAGCAATTGCCACACAGGCTCAAACTCGCGACGGATTTTTGTTTTTGAACGGGCTTTATGATTGCTTCAGAATGACGGCTTCAGGCTAGAATGCTATGTGGGTCATGACTTAACACTTAAATTTTCGAGGTCACCATGAAGTTGATTGCTCAAATTTCACGGAGTCTAAGTCTTGCCCTCTTCGCGCTTGTGCTGATGGTTGGCAGCTTCGTGGCAGTGGTTTCTCCCGCCGCAGCTGAGACCTTCACCGTCAAGATGGGAGCCGATAGCGGCTTGCTCCAGTTTGAGCCTGCCAATATCACTGTTCATCCTGGCGATACCGTGAAGTGGGTGAATAACAAGCTCCCTCCCCATAACATTCTGTTTGATGACAAGCAAGTTCCCGGCGCTAGCAAAGATTTGGCCGATAAACTGAGCCACAATCAACTGATGTTTTCTCCTGGCGAGTCCTACGAGATTACCTTCTCCAGCGATTTCCCTGCCGGAACCTACACCTACTACTGCGCTCCTCACCGGGGGGCTGGCATGGTGGGCAAGATCACGGTTGAAGGCTAGTTTCCCTTGCCGTAGCTCTAAAATGTGTGGCGCTTGACGCACGTCTACACATGGCTTGCTCTAGTCAAACGCTAGTCAAAGTCTAGTCAAACTTGATTCAGAATTAGGGCTTGTGAGTCCAGTTGGGTTGATGGTTGTCATCGACCTTTCTTGGAGCACAAGCCTTAATTGTTCTTTAACTGTTGGAGAGAATACTCCGGCAAGTTTTGATGCACCTTAAGCAATATCGTTCGCAATAGATATTCCCCCCTGAGCGTCCCCATAGTAGAGTACTCGGTATGAGTTAGCCGGAAAATTTCTTGTGGTTCCCTTAAACGACGACAATCCAACCCGAATCACCCCCTATGTCACCTACGGGTTGATTATTGCGAACGTTCTGGTCTTTTTGTATGAGATTTCGCTGTCGCAGCCAGAGCTAGAGCGGTTTCTGCAAACCTGGGCAGTCGTGCCTCGCCAGCTTACGGCAAGCTTCGGAGATGGCACAGCAGCCATCTCTCCGACTCCTGTTCCAGAGTGGGTGACGCTGTTTACCTCCCAGTTTCTCCACGGCGGCTTTTTGCACCTGGCGGGCAATATGCTCTACCTGTGGATCTTCGGTAACAATATCGAAGACAAGCTGGGGCATGGCAAGTTCTTGGTTTTTTATCTGGCCTGCGGGGCACTGGCGGCGTTGTGCCAATGGTTTGTTGCGTCGGGATCAGAGATTCCGTCGCTGGGCGCGAGTGGGGCGATCGCCGGAGTGATGGGAGCCTACATCTTGAGATTTCCTAAGGCGCGAATTCTAACGCTGGTGCCGCTGGGAATTATTTTGATTCCCTTCCGAATCCCGGCACTGCTGTTCCTGGGTTTTTGGTTTGTGATGCAGGCGTTCTCGGGTCTGGCCAGCCTAAACGTGACCACTGCGGCGGAAACAGGCGGCATTGCCTACTGGGCCCACGCGGGCGGCTTTATTTTTGGCATGATTTTGGGGCCGCTGCTGGGGCTGTTTAGTGATGGCACTCGCGAGTTTCGTTGAGGCGCGTGTGGGTCGAGCTAGGATAGGGAGAGAAGGGAAAGAACGAAGAACGAAGAGGGAAGAACGAAGAGGGGAGAGCAAAGAGGGAAGAACGAAGAGGGGAGAGCGAGGTTTTTGGGGGTGCTTAGTCGCCTGATTGAAGTTCGGAGATCCGGCTATGTATTTGGAGCGGGCGATCGCTATACTGCATGAAAGTACCTTTACGAGGGTGCTGTTTTAGAATTGCGGAGAACAGGGTGACGGCAGATTCGTGGCGTACTTGGCGATTCCCGGTTTTCCTGTAGACAAAACTAGACCATATTTTTAGACCATACTCCTTAGACAAGTCCAGACAAGTCCTATGACCTCTTACGCAACTGCTTCTGCCAGGGCCGATTTGAGCGAACTGCGCCGACTGAAATCGCTGCTGCCGCCTGAGTTGCGGAGCTGGGTAACGATCGAAGCGTCGCCTGGAGTCAATCCGCCGCTGATCACCAGTGAGGAGATTGGCAAAGATCAGGTCGAGGTTCAAGTCGATCTGGCCAAGTGGGATGCGCTGGCGCTGGATCAGCGAAACCTGCTGTTCTGGCATGAGGTGGCCCGCATCCAAAACGACACCATTCCTAAGGATGGCTGGGAAATGGCGGCTCTGGCCATCGGCTTGGGCGGCGCGGTCGGCGAACTGTGGGTTCAAGATGGGCTGCTGCTGCTTTTGGCGCTGGGGTTGTGCGGCGTGTCGGGTTGGCGGCTCTATGCCCGAAACAATGGCGAGAAGACGCTGCGAGAGGCAATTGAAGCGGATGAAAAGGCGATCGCCCTGGCCACGCGCTTTGGCTATTCTCTGCCCAATGCCTACAAGAGCCTGGGCAGTGCGCTCAAGATTCTGGTGGAGCAAAGCAAGAACAAGAAGGAGCGCCGCCGCTATGAACTGCGTCTGGACGCGCTGAAGAAGAGCGCTGCTAAGGCAAAAGCTCGCTCGAAGGGAGAAGCGTACTAAGGCTTTGCGACGCTTGACGGCTTCGGTTTGACCCGTGAGAAACTTGTTAAAAAGCTTGTAAAAAATGCGATCGCCTTTCATGAGTGCGATCGCATTTTTTTGCTTTCTCTTTTTGGCAGACCTTTCTGAGTGCTTAACGGCAGCCTTACTTGTTAGAAGCCGTTTCAGAAAGCTGGTAGGCATTTTCCAAGTCTGCAATGGACTTAGCCGGCGTGCCGCCCCACATTGCCGTCAGCCAGCCCGACAGCAGCGCATCCACCGAAAACAAGCCCGCACCGTTGATGGTGAAGAACAGGAACACGGCTGCATAGAGCGTCGAGAGTTCCAGGTAGGGAATGCTCAAGCCCGCCACCTTAACATGGTGATACATGGCAACCAGCATCGTCGAGAACAGGCCCAGCGCAGCGGGGCGAGTGAACAGGCCTAGCGCCACCAGCGGCGATGCCAGCAATTCGGTGTAGGCAGCGAGGTAGCTAAAGAAAATCGGGAACGGCAGCCCAATCACTTTGACGTAGGCTTCCGCGAAGCTGGGAATGTCGGACAGCTTATCAAGTCCGTTATGAATCATCACCACACCAGCAATCACACGAAGCACTGTCCAGGCAAGTTGTGAGGGATAGTTCGGCGTGAGGTTTGGACGGAGGACGGCGGACAATAGCCCGGTGGCACGCTGGATTGTATTCATAGGGGGTGCGACTGGAGGTAAACGAGATTAAAGTGGATACATATCTTCATTAAGTAATATAACGAAAATTAATAGTCAAGACCAGTTCCCAAATGCAAATTCTTAGTGAGATTTCCCCACCTCGAATCTGCATCTTGCATGAACTCTATTGCAAGGCGGCATTGCAAGGCGGCATTGCAAGGCGGCCCTATTGAACGGCAGACTGACTCAACGGCGGCCCTACTGAACGGCAGCCCTTAAGCTTCAAGCACCCAGCCCAAATTCCAGCCCTTTGGCACAGTCGCGGCCTTGGCGTTTTGCGTCCTGCAAGGCTTTCTCGGCGCGTTGCAGAACGCTGCGGGCGTTGCGATCGCCCCTGGGGTCTTGCTGCGCCACCCCAAAACTAACGGTGACCGAAACCGGCCCCGCCGATGTGTCAAACGGGTGGCCATGAATCGCATTCAGCAGACGCTCGGCCACGTCTAGCGCGGCAGTCAACGAGGTGCGCGGCAGGATAATGGCAAATTCTTCGCCACCATAGCGGTAGGCTAGCGTGCCCTGACGCAACTGGCGACGCAAGCGCTGAGCCAACTGGCTCAAGATTTGGTCGCCGACGCTGTAGCTGTAGGTCTCGTTAATCAGCTTGAAATAGTCAATATCGCAAATAATCAGGCTAAAGGGCGGCTGCACTGTCCACAGCGCTGGACGACTAAGCTGCTGAAGCTCCTGGTCGAAGGCTTCGGCATTGAGCAACTGCGTCAGCGAGTCGCGCAGGGACGTTTGGGGAACCATGACTTGCAGCCGCAGCGCCGTGGTTTGCCGATGGGAATCATGGTGGTGTTGGGCGCTGGCGAGGGCGATCGCCGTATGATCTGCCACCTGTCGCACGGTTTGCACCTCATCCAGGGCATACCACCGCACTTTGAAATAGTCGAGCAGGCAAATCGCGCCAAAGAAATCGGACTGAATCAAAACTGGAATCAGCAGGGCAGACGTTGCGCCCATTTGTTGCAGCCAGTGTTGGAGAGCGCCAGAAGTCGCATCGGGGCGAACCGTCAAATAAGACGCACCACCGTCTAAGAAGGTGTCGATGACGGGCTGCCAGACCTCGCTGCGCTCCAGATGTTCTAGCGCAGGCAACGCAACCTGCGATCGCTCCCAGTGAGCCACTGGCGCAACGCCTGTCGCCTGGAGACGCATCACCAAGCAGCGATCGCCCATCAGCCCCTGGCCTAACTCAGCGGCAATTTGCTGCAAAATGTCATCTGTTTCCAAACCAGAATTCAGCAGGTGGGCAATCCGGCCCATCAGGGCGATCTGTCGCTGCGATCGCTCAAACTTTTCTCGCCACAGCAGCGAACTGTAGGTCAACCCAAGCTCATTGGCTAGCCGCTTGATCAAGCTAACGTCGTGAGCCGTCCAGCCCTCTAGTTGATTGACATCGGGAGAGGCTCCCGTCGGCGGCACAATCGCAGCAGGATTGCTGAGTTCCAAATCTGCGGCTGGGTCAGAAGTGGTCGAGTCTTGAGGCGATCGCCGGACTTGCAGCAGTAGTTGCAGATTGCCGCGAGTCCCGCTGTAGGTTTCTGGGGTGAATCCATCCACATCAAACGCCTGCGCCAAAATTGGCACGATCAGGTCACCTGGCTCTAGCTGGGTCAGCCGGGGCGCGTCGAGTTGGTCAATCAGCCATGCCGGAAAGTCCCTCGGCACGTAGCAGGCGATCGCCCCCTCATCCTGCGCGGGCTGATCAATATCAGAATCGGCATCCGAATCGGCGAGGTTAGGGACAGCAGGCTCTACCCCAGTAGGCTGAACCTCCACATCATGGAGCATGGCCCCTGCACCCGGTGAACCATACACGCGGGACTCACCCGGTTCGCCCTCCAGAGCCGTCCACAGCAAACACTCAACCTGGAAGTAGGAGGCGATCGCCTGAACGGCCCTTCGCAGCAGCAAGTCGGTGGGGCTTCGGAGAGCGATCGCCCGCTCCTCAAGGCTGACCAGTTGTTTTAAGGGTTTCACTTTTTCACCAAACGGTCTGCGCCGCTCAAAGCGCAGAGGACAAGGAAAAACGCCCAAACTCAAACCCGAAACCTCAAACTGCGTCCAAGCACTCGCTCACAAGGTCACTGAGCTAACTACCTGGCTAATCGCCAAACCGGAACCTGTGTACAGCATTTTTGAAGCTAGTGAGGCACACGGATGGTCAATAAGCCCTTGCCTCATGAGGGCAGCGTGTGCCTCACCCCGCAAGAAAATGCTGTAGCACTTAAAGCCTAGCCTCAATCGCAATTCTGCGGCATCCTTCGATGAGGGGGTATCAGTATCCTCCCAAAGGATGCAGTCCTGTGCATGTGCCGTGCCACCTATTCGTCTTTAATCGTTGGATCTTGTTTGCTTTTTGGTTTCATATTGTTAAGCGAAACAGCCGCCGCTTGCGACAAAATTTTGTGAATTTCATCTGGTGTGAGATCACGCGGCGGAGGTGCAGCTTTTTGGGGCTGTGCGGCGGCCTGGCGCGGCTTATCCGACCAGCCACATTTCATGCAAACCTGACGACCCGAAGACTTCAGCGGCGGCCCCAACCGATGCTGGCATTTTGGGCAATTGTCGAGTGGCATAGGCAATTGACAGCAAATCAACGAAACACATCAGTCAGAGCAACCAGGATTAACGGCGAGGGTAAACCAGCCTGCCCAGTCCAGTCTGCTAAGACTATCCTTGCTTAAATCATAGAATAGCCTCCCGACGCGGCAGGCTGCTTGAAATTTAGAATGCTCCAATACCCCATAACCCACTGCCCCATAAAAGGAGAAGGCTCGTCTCAGTTGGCTAGGAGCCGCAAGACGAGCCTCACACTTGTAGTTTTCACACGGATCTCAAAACAATTGAATAGTTGGGATTGATCTTGGGATTCGTCGTTGAACATACCTGCTGAGAATTGCGTTTGAGAAAGGATTGAGAGAACGCCGTTTCGCCTTCTCTCAGTTAACTTTCTCTCAGGCAAGCTTTCAGGCAAGCCTTGCTCAATCAACCCAGAGGACTTATTGCTCGGCGCTGCCCACCAATTCCAGGCTGTCGGGATCTACGTAGTGACAAGTCGCGTCATCCACGCAGATCAGCGCCCAACCCGATTGGTCAATGCCCATGAACTTGTATTGACCTTCCTGGATGAAAAAGCCCTTGTGATTGCGAGTATCCGGCTTTACTTCGACATTGTCATGCGACATAGCTGCCAACTCCTTGAATATGAATATGCTTTGTAGGCGATAAGTCATAGCCGAAACTTATCACCGATTTCATGAAATCTTATCATCCGCCTCGCTGAATCATAGTTAAAAGTCTTGAGGAAAGATTGCGTCTTCTAAATAATTAAATGATTGTGTAAGTGCCCCAATTCAAAATGGCAAAACCTCCATCCTCTATCGGGTTGAGCAATATTAACCCGGCAGAAAATGGAGGCAGTACAGCAGTTCAAACTATTAAGCGTTGTAACTCAGCTCTCGAACAACCACGACTGGACGCGCTTTAGGCTCTTCCAGTCGGGGCGGCGGCTTAACCCTTCTTTAAAGTTGCCTTCGACTTCTTCCTTGAGTTCGGGAGCGATCGCCACGATTTGCCCCGCGATTTCCACATGCTCCCGCACGCCCTTGCTGGCGGTTTCCAGCATGGCGATCGCCAGATTGACTCGCGCCTGTGGGTCTTGGGGGTTTAGCTTGACGGCTTTTTGAGCAGCCTTCTGGGCAGGCGTGGGCTTGCTGTCTAGCAGGTATAGCCACGAGAGGCAGGTCCAGGCGGCGCTACTCTTGGGCGAGCGATCGCACACTTCCTTGAACAGCGGAATCAGAACGTCTGGACTTTCACCAGCCTGATAGCGCTGCACCCCCTGCTCAAACAATTCTTCGACGGTCAGTTCGGTCATGGTTTAACGGATAGTTGCTAACTTAGGAGTTCTAGCTTAGGAGTTCTAACTTAGGAGAACGACTTCCCACAGCCGCAGGTTTGGTTGGCGTTGGGATTGGTGAACTGGAAGCCGCCGCCAATCATCGCGTCGCTATAGTCCAGCACCAGTCCGTAGAGATACAGCATACTCTTGGGGTCGCAGACGACCTTAAACCCGTCATAGTCAAACACTTCGTCGGTGGGCTGGATGTTGTTGGGATCTTCAAAATCCATCATGTAGGACATGCCAGAGCAGCCGCCCTGGCGCACGCCCACCCGCAGACAAAGATCCTTGCCCTGCTTTTCGCGCAGTTGCAGCACATGCTGAAGCGCTGCGTCGGTCATCAAGATACCGCGCTGTTGGGATTGTGGTGCTTGAGTGGTCATGGGCTTGAAGCTCTCCTTGGCGAGGTAAATGAACTTCTCAAACGTTTCCAGAAAGACTTGAGGTAAAGACACGCAAACGGCTCACAGGTCGGTTTTAGCGCTGCGAGCGTGAATTTATGCTAACAAAACCTGGGTTCTTCGGTCTGCCGAATCATCTAGGATTAGTATCATTTAGCATCTAGATATGCCGTATATGCCGTTGAGCAGGCTTTCAATAGCTAAGTTTTCAAAGACGGTGTATTCAGTTTGCAGAATCGCTATATCTACCCAGCCCCACTGGGCTTGCTCTGGTTAGACTATGACACCATTGACTCCTTCCACTCGGCGACGGCTGCAACAATTGCCCCAGCTTTCTAGCGTGTGGGAGGGCGATCGCCGGACGCTGATGCCAGAGATTGCCGAAACCCTTGATGCCGGCGATATGCAAGGGGACTGTATTCTCTGGGTGGATGGGGTGGAAGAAGTCGTGCGGGCAATGGATGTTGTCCCTAGTGAAACTGGCTCGGAAGCCATCGTGCGGGCCCTGCTGCGGGCGATGGAAAATCCCCACAGCGGCAGCGCCCGGCCCGGGCGACCCCAGCGCATTTTGGTGCGCGATCGCGAGCTTCAGTTTTTTCTGCGCGGCGTGCTGCAAGGCCTAGATATCGCCGTGGAATATGTCGCTGAGTTGCCGATTATCGACGAAATCTTCCACGGCTTGCAGGATGCTGCCCGCCAGCGCCCGCCGTCGCTGCCCCCGGACTATGCCAGTGCTGTGCTAAAAGCAGCCGCAGAAATCTGGCAGGATGCCCCGTGGGAAAACCTAGATGAGGAGAAGATTTTTGCGGTCGAGCTGAACTACGGCGATGTGGGCACGCTCTACATTTCCATCTTGGGGCTGATGGGCATGGAGTTTGGCGTGTTGATGTATCGCTCTATCGAATCGCTCAAACAGTTTCGCCAGCAGGTGCTTGCTGCCGAAGATTCGCCCCGCGACTTGCAGCAGGCCTTTTTGCAGCAGGACTGCCTTTTCCTCACCTTTGACCCAGCAGACGAGGAATTTTTGGACAACGGGGATGGCCCCGAGTTGCACCCGGAGGAGTTGGGAGAGTTGCGCCTGGAAGCGTTGGGGGAGATGAGCGAAATGATTCCGACCTTCGGCAATCTGCACCCGCTGGAGGGAATGCGGTCGGTGCTGTATGAGGAGGAGGCGATCGCCGTTTTGCTCACCCTCCAAGCACTCCACAAGTTTTTTGGGCAGCACCTCGATCGGCTCAGCCCAGAAACCTTTCCGGCGTTGACCAAGAACTATCGCCTGCCCGATCCCAAAAATCCCAAAGCAAAAGTCTCGGTCAAAGTGTCTACCCTGCCCGATGTAGCCGCAGAACTGGCAGAAATGTCGGGCAGTGACCCTTCCGACTATATGAACTATCTCAACTCGCTGGGGGTCTTGGAGGATGAGTCGGAGCCAGTGCCCGTCTTGCTGGACGACCTAGTGCCCAAAGATGCGATGTACAGTCTGGGGGCAATCCCAACTACGCTGGTCGAAACGCTGCGCCTGAGCGTGTCCCATCACCAGCCTGGCCCCGCCCCACTCCCTGCCAAAGCCAGCGAGTTTCCCGTTATCATGATCCAAACTTCGCGCCCCAAAGCGAATGAACTGCTGGCTGAAATTCAAGCGTTTGGCGGCGTGAAAGGCATTTCCTTCAATCCTGGCGAAGACCCGTCTAGCCAGAGTCACTTCGACCTCGCCATTTTGCACACCAACGATGGCAAGATGCATCTGCTGGGCGAGTTTCGTGACCGAGATCCGGTTCACCTTGCAGCGCGGCGCAAGTGGGATCAGCGCTGCAAAAAAACCAAGGGACAGTGTGGGCTAATTGTGGCAATGGGGCTGACGGGCAAATCTCGCGGCAACCCGGCTCTGCAACACATGCTGGGCTTTTTTGAAGCGCGATCGCTCTCCTCCGAAGAAGTTGGACTGGGGACGCTCCAGCTTCTACCAAGACCACTTGACGAGTTTTAGCCCACCAACCTTTAGCCCACCAAGTCTGTCGCTTAACAGGCAATCAACAGGCTTGACAGGCGTGCCCCTGTTGCCTCTGAATTTCCACCTATGGATGGGGGCATCGCCTCGGAATCCCTTCTGCCTAAAGAACTGTAACAGTTCCTCAAGAATTTGATTCGGGGGTTCAAACCCAGTGATACGATGCGTAAAAACTGTTCAGGGAAATACTTTTCATGACAGAGACGCTTACTGGACAAACGCCCAAATTCGGCGGCAGCACCGGCGGCCTGCTGAGCAAAGCTGATACTGAAGAAAAATACGCCATCACGTGGACCAGCCCCAAGGAGCAGGTCTTTGAAATGCCCACGGGCGGCGCGGCCATCATGAACCAGGGTGAAAACCTGCTCTATCTGGCCCGCAAGGAGCAGTGCATCGCGCTGGGTGGACAACTTCGCACGAAGTTCAAGCCCAGGATTGAGGACTACAAGATCTATCGTGTTTATCCCAACGGTGAGATCCAGTACCTCCATCCGGCCGATGGCGTGTTCCCCGAAAAGGTGAACCAAGGCCGCCAGCAGGTGGGCACGGTGATGCGAAACATTGGCAGCAACCCCGACCCTGCCACGGTCAAGTTCAGTGGACGGAATACCTTCGATCCTTAGGCGATCGCCCTTGGTCTGTCCTCATTTCTGGTCTAAACTTCTTAGTTTATTTCTGTCTAATCTCTATAGGTTTTCGCGACGGGGCAGGCTCAGGTCTGCCCTCTTTTTTTGCGGGTTTCCTCTTAGAATGGGGGGTCAGAGGTTAGGGAGTGGTCGGCAGGGGGAAGTTCCGCCTTCACCCCAACCCTTGCTCTCTCACCGGTTTCTAATCTCCTCACCCAACCCCTTATTACTCCTTTCCCAATGATCCTCCCTGATTTTCAGCTCTTCACCGAACTCGCCGCTCAGGGCAACTTTGTCCCGGTGTATCAGGAGTGGGTCGCCGATCTGGATACGCCGGTGTCGGCGTGGTTTAAGGTGTGCGCGGGGCAGCCCTACAGTTTCTTGCTGGAGTCGGTGGAAGGGGGCGATCGCGTCGGGCGCTATAGCTTTGTCGGCTGCGACCCGCAGTGGGTGCTGGAGGCGCGGGGGTCTCGTACCGTGCAAACTCATCGGGATGGCGCTCAGGTCGCCTTTGAGGGCGATCCCTTTGAAGCGCTGTCGGCCTGTCTGGAACCCTATTGCCCCGTGACGCTGCCGCAGCTTCCGCCAGGAATTGGCGGGTTGTTTGGTTTTTGGGGCTACGAGCTGATCCACTGGATCGAGCCACGAGTGCCTGTGTTTGCTGCCCAGGAGGACGACACACCGGACGGGCTGTGGATGCAGATCGATCACCTGCTGGTGTTTGACCAGGTGCAGCGCAAGATCTGGGCGATCGCCTATGCCGATTTGCGCGACCCGGCAACTGATTTGCAAGCGGCCTATGAGCAGGCGGGCGATCGCGTTCGGCAGATGGTAGACAAGCTGCAACTGCCGCTGGCAGGCAAAGACACGATCTTGGAATGGACCCCACCGAGAAAAGATGCGGGCGCAAAGGTAGACGCAGGAGCTTTGCCACCCGACTACCGCAGCAACACGACGAAGGAGCAATTCTGCGCCAATGTGGTCAAAGCAAAGGACTACATCCGCGCGGGAGACATCTTTCAGGTGGTGATTTCCCAGCGGCTTTCAACGCAATATCGCGGCGATTCCTTCTCGCTCTATCGCTCGCTGCGGCTGATCAACCCTTCGCCCTACATGGCCTATTTCCACTTCCCCACCTGGCAGATTATTGGCTCTAGCCCAGAGGTGATGGTGAAGGCAGAAAACGGCGAGGGCGGAAGAATTGCCACGGTGCGCCCCATTGCGGGAACCCGGCCGCGCGGCAAAACCCCCGCCGAAGACAATGCCTTTGCCGAAGATTTGCTGCAAGACCCCAAGGAAATTGCCGAACACGTCATGCTGGTAGACCTAGGGCGCAACGACCTAGGGCGTGTGTGCAGCAGCGGCACGGTGCGCGTGGATGAACTCATGGTGATCGAGCGCTATTCCCACGTCATGCATATTGTCAGCAACGTGGTAGGCTGCCTCGCGCCCGGAAAAACCGCGTGGGAACTGCTGAAGGCCTGCTTTCCCGCAGGCACCGTCAGCGGCGCACCCAAGATCCGCGCAATGGAAATTATCCATGAACTGGAGGGCAACCGTCGCGGGGTCTACTCTGGAGCCTATGGCTATTATGACTTTGAGGGGCAACTGAATACGGCAATCGCCATCCGTACAATGGTTGTTCGCAATCAGCCCGACGGCTCCTCGATTGTCAGCGTGCAGGCAGGCGCAGGCCTCGTCGCCGACTCTGACCCCGAAAAGGAATATCAGGAAACCCTGAACAAGGCGCGGGGAATGCTAGAGGCAATCCGCTGCTTGCGACAGAGCTAGGCAATCGGGACTGGGCCAGGAGTCAGGGGTGAGGCCGATATCGATTTTGGATTTGCGGTTTTGGATTTGTGATTTTGGATTGTTGGTCAAGCCTCTGAAAGCTTCCAGCAATTCTGTTCGGCTCGCCACCTCAGACCATTAATCTAGTTAATCACCTGCGCCTGGGTGCTGATGGGTTCGGCAGCAGGGGCGGCCAAGGGTGTGGGCAGCGCGACGGGCTGCGCGGTGGCGGAGGGCAGATGTTTGGCGGCTTGCTGCACCAGGGTTTGCAAAAAGTCTGTGCGCTGGTTGTTTTGAAAGACGGCTTTGATGGACTGAATCAGGCGATCGCGCTTCAGGACAAATTCGCCCGCCGGGGTCGCCGTTGGGCTTTGTTCTTCAAAGTAGGCAACTAAGCTGAGGCCAGCGACGCGGGTCAAATACGCCGCACTTACACCTTGCAGCGCCCCGCCCACAGCAAAGGTGGCCAGATGGCTCTTCAGCAAGGGGGCGATCGCCTGGGTAGACACTTCCACTAGCCCTAGCTTCAGCATCACTTCGGCCATGGTGGTGGCGATCGCCTTGGCTTGCTCCATTGAGAAAGCCTGCTGATACACCGTTCCCAAGTCCATCACCATCTGCGCGTTGATGGCTCCGGTCGCTACCAAGTCGAGGCTGGGCATCGGCGTGGCAAAGGCAGCCGCGCCCGCAAGCCACTGCGCCTGCTCGATCATCGGCATCGCGCGATCGCGCCGCAATTGATTGAGCGCGGCCAGGATCTCGGCTTTCAGTGCAGTGGCGCGGCGCAGGGTCGTATTCAGCACCAACTGCGGCCCCGCAACGGAGACGATTCCCGTCAATCGCTCGGTCAGCGCGGACAGATCCGGCGCGGGCTGCTCCAGTGTTTCTTGAATCGTGCCATCGGGCTGATGCTGGCGCACTTTTAATGGTGCAGGCGCAGCGGCAATGGCGACGACTTCCTGCACCGGAACCTGACCCAGCAGCCGCTCTCGAATTTGCTGAAGAATCAGCGGGCGATCGCCCGGTAGGTACTGATCCTGCTTATTAAACGCCAGCACAATTCGCTGCTGCTGGCGCGACAGTTCCTTCAGCACTTGAAATTCCGAATCGGTGATGTCACCCGCTGTCACAAAGACCACCAAATCAGCCGCCGCAGCCAGGGCGACTTCTGATGCGGCATCTAGCTCATCGAACAGCGCAGGCGTATCGGTCAGCGTCACTGTTTGGGCAATATGGGGCAACCAATCGGCAGTGAGGCGCTCGGCAAGCGTGGTTTTGCCAACGGACTTGCCGCCGATCAGGGCAACATTCAGCGCGTCACGGTCTAGCTCGGTTCTCAGGAGGGCGAGGCGGTCGCGCCAGCGTTGTGGAGTAATCTCGCGCAGACTGGGTTGCAGCGACAGCATAACAGTGCTACGGGTCGGGCTGTTGGAGGTTGTCGCCGATTCTCGCTCTAGCTGATCCAGCAGCGGCTCTAGCGCCTTCAGCGCTTGCTCAACTGTAGTGCGGTCTAGCGGAGCCGTGGTGTCCAACTCTGGCGCGGGCTGCTGTTGCCGAAACCACCACAGGCCGCCGCCGAGGGCGATCGCCCCCCAAACAATCGTTTCGCCCCAATGCGCTCCGGTAGGATGCCCTAATTGCAGCAACCAGGCGCTTGCCGTCAACCCCACACTCCCCACCACCAACGGTCGCCGAATCTTAGGAACCATGCTCGTTTCACCGCTTTCGCATCACCTGTTCTATTCTACCGGGCTGGCTGAACGCGCTGGGAGTGTGGAGTCCTCTACAAAATCAGGCAGCTTTCCCCTGAAAATCGCAAAAAGCGGGGAAACTGAGTCATACAAAATGGGTCATAGAAACAGATTGTTTTTTAGTCCGAAAAATTAAAAAGAGAAGCCAGCCTTGATGCTGACTCCTCTTAACCTAGAAACCCATTACAGGGATCAATTTGGTGGCGGGAAGTGGATTTGAACCACTGACCTTCGGGTTATGAGCCCGACGAGCTACCAGGCTGCTCTATCCCGCGTCGCCTTTTCAAGTATAGCGAAAGATTGGCGGGCGTGGCCAGGTTTTTCAGAAAACTCTTGGAAACCTCTTAGAAAACTCGCTGCGACTCCTAATTAACCTAGTCAGGGTGGGGCTTTTGTTGAACAATGTGGGAGTGTGACGGAGAGGGCGATCGCATCTGATTCGACCAGCCCACTCGTCTTGTTGGTTTTCACCTGTTGATGTTTATAAGCAAGGAGGACAAAGGCAATGACCCAAGCCGCCAACCCGACCTCCAGCAGCGAGCTGCGTGACATTGTTCGCGATCAGCTTCAACTACTGCTGGAGCAAAAAAACTACGAAGGCGCAAAGATGCTGCTGGTTCCGGTTCCTCCTGTCGATATTGCCGAAGCGATTCAGGGATTGTCGAAGCCAATGCAAATGCTTGCGTTTCGCCTGTTGAGCAAGGCGGAGGCGATCGCCGTTTATGAATATCTCGACAGCGATGTTCAGCAATCTCTTCTCGAAGAGTTTCGCGATCAGGAAGCGCTCGACATCGTAGAGAGCATGGCTCCAGACGATCGGGCCAACCTGTTCGACGAAATGCCCGCGAACCTGGTGCGGCGAGTACTGGCCCAACTCGACCCCAGCGAACGCCAGGCCACGGCACTGCTGTTGGGCTATAAGCCCGACACCGCTGGCCGCGTCATGACTCCCGAATTCATTTCAGTGCGGGCCGATATGACCATCAGCCAGGCCCAAGAGCGCATTCGAGAACTGGCCCGTGACAAAGAAGTGGCTTACTACGTCTACGTCACCGATCCAGTCAAGCGGCTGTTGGGCACTGTGTCGCTGCGCGATCTGATTTTGGCATCGCCCGATCAGCGGGTAGAAGACGTGATGGAGCGCGACGTGATCTTTGCACGAGCCGATGTAGACCAGGAAGAAGTGGCGCGGCTGATTCAGCGCTATGACCTGCTGGCACTGCCGATTGTGGATCAGGAGGGCATTCTGCTGGGCGTGGTAACCGTGGACGATGTGATCGACATCTTAGAAGAGGAAGCGACGGAAGATATTTACGCTATCGGCGGCGTGCGGGCTGAAGGCGAAAGCTACTTCGACAGCGGCTTTTTGTCAATCTTGAAAAAGCGATCGCCCTGGCTACTGGTGCTGGTGGTGACAAACATTGCCACCGTGTTCATCATGTCGCAGTACGAAGAGGTGCTGGACAGCGTGGTGGAACTCGCCTTCTTTACGCCGCTGCTAATCGACACGGGCGGCAATATCGGGGCGCAATCTTCTACGGTGCTAATTCGCGGGCTGAGTACCGATGAGCTGCGAAACAAGAAGCCTACACGGGTGATTTTGCGAGAACTGTTTGCTGGGGCCGCGCTGGGGCTGGTGTTGGCAGTACTGGTGTTAGGCATTGCGATGGTATTTGTCGGCAAGATCGAGATTGGGTTGACCGTGGGACTGAGTTTGATTGCGATCGCCGCATTGGCTGCTACTGTCGGTACACTTCTGCCCTACCTGTTCCACAAAATGGGCTTTGATCCGGCATTCATGGCATCGCCCTTTATCACCACAGTCGCCGACATCCTAGGCATTTTAATCTACCTCAACATCGCCAGACTCCTGCTCAACATTGGCTAGCTCTCTCCGGCTGGATATCTCTAACTAGCTATCCCCAGCTAGCGCTCTCCGGCTAGTAACTCTGGCTAGCGCTCTCCAGCTAGACAGCTTCAGCCACGCTTCTACGCCCTTGCAAAAAGTTCATATCCTCAAACACAGCGAACTAATCATAGTATGATTGCTATCAATGGGTATTTGATGATTGAATTAAGTCTATAGTTTTGGCTCGCTCCAGACAGCATGGGTTGAAGCCATTGCCGCAGGGATTGGGCTGCGGCGGGGCTAAAGGGGTCAGGCTTGATTTGGACAAGGAGGATGCTGTGTTAGAGGCCTTTGTAATTGCCACCATTTTGTGTGGGTTCTTTGGCATCGTCTTCAAAAAGAATCTGGTGATGAAAATCATCTCGATGGATGTGATGAGTACGGGCGTGATCGCCTACTACGTGCTGATTGCTTCGCGAGAGGGCTTGAAAACGCCAATTCTGACCGAGGGACTGGACAGCGCAGCAGGAACAGCCTATGCCGACCCCGTGCCCCAAGCCGTGATTTTGACCGCAATCGTGATTGGATTCTCGATCCAAGCGCTGATGCTGGTTGGCATCATGAAACTGGCGAGAGACAACCCCATTTTGGAGGCCAACGAGATTGAAAGGGGGAACACGCCATGAACCATCTCGCCGGCCTCTTGGAGGGGTTCAATGGGTGGATGAGCGGGTTTTCGTTTAGCAGCCCGATTGCCACAGATCTGAGCATTAGCAACGCCACGATGAGTCGTTTGACCATTGGCTGGGTGGCGTTGCCGCTGTTTGCTGGATTTGTGGTGTACCTGATACCCCGTCTGGCTCGCCCTCTGGCGCTGGCAGCAGCACTCGCCTCTGCGGTTTACGCCACACTGCTGTTTTTGCGCGAAGTGCCGCTCAGCTTTGGGCTGCTGGATCGGTTTGGCGTGACGCTGCTGCTCGACCCGCTCAGCGGATTTTTCATTTTCACCAACGCGCTGGTGACCGCAGCCGTGATTCTCTACTGCTGGGATACAGGCAAGTCGGCGTTTTTTTATACTCAGCTCACGATTTTGCACGGCAGCGTCAACGCAGCGTTTGCCTGTGCTGATTTTATGAGCCTCTACGTGGCGCTGGAGGTAATCAGCATTGCAGCATTTCTGCTGATTGCCTATCCCCGGAGCGATCGCTCGATTTGGGTGGGCTTGCGCTATCTCTTTGTCAGCAATACAGCAATGCTGTTTTACCTGATGGGGGCGGTGCTGGTCTACCAAGCGAATCACTCCTTTGCCTACAGCGGGCTGAGCCGTGCGCCACTAGAGGCGATCGCCCTGATTTTTCTGGGGCTGCTGGTCAAGGGCGGTGTGTTTGTGGCAGGGCTGTGGCTGCCACTCACGCATTCCGAATCAGAATCGCCTGTGTCGGCGCTGCTGTCGGGCGTGGTGGTGAAGGCAGGGATTTACCCGCTGATGCGCTGCGCCCTGCTGCTGCCGGAAATCGACCCAATGGTGCGGGTGTTTGGCGTGGGGACGGCGCTATTAGGCGTGGCCTACGCCGTGTTTGAAAAAGACACCAAGCGCCTGCTGGCGTTTAGCACTGTCTCGCAGTTGGGTTTTGTGCTGGCGGCACCGGAGGTGGGCGGCTTCTATGCGCTGACGCACGGACTGGTGAAGTCGTCCTTATTCTTGCTGGCAGGCAACCTGCCCAGTCGCAGTTTCAAGGAGCTACACCAGGTGCCGATTCGCAGGTCGCTGTGGATTGCGCTGGCGATCGCCAGTTTCTCAATTTCTGGGTTTCCGCTGCTGTCGGGCTTTGGCGCAAAAGTGCTGACGATGAAAAGTCTGCTGCCGTGGCAGGTCGTTGGCATGAATCTGGCAGCCGTCGGAACGGCGATCGCCTTTGCAAAGTTTATCTTTCTGCCCCATCGCTCATTTCCACCAGACTCCCAGAGCCAGCCGCTCAAGCCCGGATTTTGGGCGGCGATGCTGGTGCTATTGGGTGGATTGGTGCTGGCTAATGCGGTCTACTACGAAGCGTATACGGTCGAAAATATCCTGAAGCCGCTGCTCATTATTGGAATTGCCTGGATTGCCCACAAGCTGATCTTCCGGCAAGCCAATGTCAAACTTCCCCGCACGGCTGAAAAGTTCGAGCATTTAATCGGCGGCATGAGCTTAATGTTAATCCTCGTATTCTGGATGGTCTTTGCATGGGTGGCAAACTAGCTCGGCAGCTTATCTTAAGGCTCACAATTTGGTTTTTGCTCACCGCAAATTTGAGCTTGGCAAATATCGTGATCGGCGTGACTGTGGCGCTGCTGCTGCCCCGGGGTGATACCGGCCGAAACGACCGCCTCAGCGAATGGCTGCGGGTGTTGTTCAAGGTTTTCGCATCTATTCCTCAAGCCTATGCCGAAGCCTTCGAGATGATTCTTCGTCCCCACAAACGGGAGGAAATTGTCTTGCAGCATGTGCAGCCTCGGCGATCGCCCCATCTTCTGTTTCTAGACATTTTTCTGATTACCTTCACACCCAAAACCATTGTGTTGAAATATCACGAAGCGGGCTGGTTTGAAGTGCATCGTGTAACGCGAGGAGGGCAATCATGAAGCTCATTCTCCTAATTATGCTGGTGGCGTTGCTGATTCCACTTTATGAAGCATGGCAAGACGATAATATCTGGCAAAAAATGTTAGCTTTTGCCAGCATCGCCACCAAAACCTCAATCATGATTTTGATTGTGTCGATCTTGCAAGACGACTGGATGATTGGTGTAGTGGGTGTGCTAATTCTCAGTGTAGGAAATGCGGGCTTGATGCTGCTAGCTCACGTCATCAAGCGGCTGAATGATTTGTCACAAACCCTCTAGAAAATCTCCAGAAAATCTGTCTAAACGTCTGCCTAAAATTGCCTTGCCGCTGATTGGAAGCCTGCCATGACCAACATTCCAGTTGTGAGTACATTGATAGACCTTTTGAGCTATGGCTGCATCGCGCTGGGGCTGGTGTTTTGGTTTTGGGGAACCTGGCCGCTGGTGGGCGATCGCTCAGTTCTCTACAAACTGCACAGCCTCTCGATCGCCGATACGCTGGGATCGCTCAGCATCGTCTTTGGGCTGCTGCTAAAAATTCCCCGCGAGTGGCCGCTGTTGCTGCTGGCCATCTTCTCATTGGCGCTATGGAACACCATGCTGGGCTATGTTCTGGCCTATTGCGCCAGCGACCTGCCCGCCGAAGAACGCTGGGGAGAAGCTGTAGAGCCGTTTAGCAGCATTACGAGTAGCTTGACGAACGAGCCGCAGACTGATCGGGGGGACGCATGATGCCACACAGCATATTCGGACCCCACGACGAATACGTGTACGCAATTACGGCGCTTCTGCCTCTGTCCGCTGCCATGCTGGTGTTTCAGGTGAATCCCTACCATGCGCTGGTGATTCGCGGCATCCTGGGCGCAGTGGCGGCGCTGGTATACACGCTGCTGGGCGCAGCAGATGTGGCGCTGACGGAGGCAATGGTGGGCACGATGCTGGCGGTAACGCTTTACGCGGTGGCCGTCCGTTCCTCAATGGTGCTGCGGCTGGGCGTGCTAAAGGATGAGGCGATCGCCCTTCGCCTGTTTCCAGAAGCATCTGACCAACCCTCCAATCCATCATCGCCATTGCCGATTGAATCTCCCCTCAAGTCGCTCATCGATGACCTCCGGATCACATTTGGTAAATACCACCTGCGACTGGAGCTAATTCCCTATCTCAGCCCGGAAGATTTGCAGCAGGCGCTCCTCGAAAAGGAGGTGCATCTCACCTGCACCCAGCTTGAGGCAGACGACCCATCTACCCCGCACGATGTCGCGGTCAAGACGGCCTACCAGACGGCCACGCGCCTCCGCCGCATCTACGACATCTTGCAAGCCGAGTTGCCGTCCTCCCCAGCGATCGCCTACGTTGGCCCACCCACTCCCGGAGCAAAGCAGCCATGATCTGGATTTATCTGCTGGCAGGCGTTGCCATTTTTTTGAAAATCCTGCTGATGCCCCAGCCTGCCCCTAGTGAACTGGAGTTCTCCATCGTTGAAGCCATCGTGCAAGATAGCGGCGTGCCCAACGCCGTCACGGGCATCATCTTTCGCAATCGGCTCTACGACACCATCTTTGAAGTCGTGGTGTTCACCATTGCCATCATGGGAGCCTACTTTTTGCTGGCAAACGAAAAGCCTTCGGCCAAGTTTCGCCGCTTTACCGACGAACCCTCCATCGTGCTGGCACGGTTGGGCGCGACGATCGCTGCCCTAGTGGGCATTGAACTGGCGATTCGCGGACACCTCAGCCCCGGCGGCGGCTTTGCGGCTGGTGTAGCAGGCGGCACGGCCATCGGACTGGTGGCGATCACATCCTCTTCCGAACTGATGCAGGGCATCTATCAGCGCTGGCACACTGCCCGCTGGGAAAAAGTCTCGGTGATGATTTTCATCGTGCTAGCTGTGATGACGCTGGTGGGACTCGAACTGCCGCACGGCGAACTGGGCAGCCTGGTTAGCGGCGGCGTGATTCCCATTCTGAATATTTTGGTGGCGCTGAAAGTGGCGCTGGGTTCCTGGGCAGTCATCTTAGTATTTATCCGCTATCGAGGTTTGCTGTAGCAAGGCTGAACAATCAAGGCTTTGAGAGTCAAGTTCTTGTAATACAAGCAAAGAGCCGATTCCAAGTTGAGAATCGACTCTCTGCAACAACTCTAGCCTGAATTTTTATCTCGAAGCCTCACCCTTCGCTCTCGATTGCTGGGAAAAAACTTAATTGTGAAGGGCGATCGCCTGTTTCTAGAACAGACGCTTTCAGTAGCAACGACGAGAAGATGAAATCTTAGTCGATGGACACTGCTTGCACATCGACAGGCGTGTCCGCAGACGCAACCTGCTCAGAATCCACCACTTCTTTCTTGTTTTTCACGCGCTCGATCAGCAGTTGAGAAACTTCTGTGAACAGCAGCGTGATAATGATCGCATCATCAATTTGACCGATGATGGGAATGAAATCGGGCGCGATGTCAAACGGCATAACGATATATGCAATCGTGCCTAAGATAATCCACCAGCGGTATTTGGGATTGCGAATGACATCGCGATACCAGTCGTAGAGACTTTGCAGGGAGAACGCCATCGGGAATGTCCTTTACTCAACATCTTCATTCTGCGAGATTGTGCCTGCGCTGTAGAGTGGGAAAAACCGTCTGCGTTGGGATAGGAACCCCACCCACTCTCGGTCTAGCTCCGCAGGAGGATGCGTTCCAAGCTTCTGTAGCTTACGATACAAAATGGAAGTTTATTCGATATGATTAGAGGTGAGCCAATTTTTCAGCCTGTTTGAACGCTGAAACGGCTGCCCCCCAAGGCACAAAAAAAGATTCGCACATGCCCCTGCTGCCCAAGTTCGCCATACTTGGCTGCATCAAGCATGGTGACAGGTTTGGATGTGCCTCCTGATCGTTGATTTACCAGGAGGTTCGCAATGCGAAATCTAAAATCTGACTGCTCCAGTTTGCTTGCTTCTGATGCTTCACTTCGAGATCGCCTGCCCGTGACCGCGGGCGATCGCCATGAACTAGGCTCCATCCGCCATCCTGCCCTGCCGCGCCATCTGCATCCCAACTATCAGCACTGGCATTGGCTCAGCCGCTGAGCCTGATTCGCAAATCAGGGCCGTAAGCTGAACAATGCTAGTGGGCGATCGCCCTATTCCAGTCCTTCCAGTAGCTCCGTCGGGTCGATGCCGCGCCGCCGCAGTTGCTCCAGGAGGAGCTGGGTGCGCTGGCGCTCGGCAGCGAGTTCTGCTTCTGCCTGGGCTGCGCGTTCTTCAGGCGTGGGGTAGCGATCGCCCGCTTCAGAATACCAGTACAGCCATTCCCGCGTGATGCCTAGGTACGTGCCGCGATCGCGCCCCAGCCCCAGCCCAATTTCCGGCATCCACAGTGGATTGTCGCGCTGAAGCGTGTACACACCGTCTTGCAGGCGGTAGATTTCTAGCGGCGGTTTGCGGCGGCGGCGCGTGGAATAAACGGCGTAGTATTTCACGCCCATCTCAGCATAAAAGGCTTTTTTGCTGCTGTATTCGCCCCGATACTTGCGCGAGACAACCTCCAGCACCAGCACTGGAACGATGTTCTGCTCCTCCCACAGCACATAGCTAAGGCGCAATTCTTCGTCTACAATCCGCTCTACGCCCAGGCTCAAAAAGCCGTCGGGGACGATGGCTGGCTCCTCTGGGTCGTAGTAGATGCCCATGTCTACGCCAAAAAACCAGTCCTGCCGATCGGCCCAGATCTGGGCCAGGATTGCTTTCAACAAACCGGGCATCAGGTCTTGGAGTTCGTTATCCACGGGCGTTTCGTCGGAGTCGGGCAGTTCTTCGGACGAGGGCAGGCAGAGGCGCGGATCGTAGAACTTAAGCATGGTAGCTGGAGTGAGAGCAACAGCGCGAGGGGCTTGAGAGTCGGTGACTTGATTCTAGCGGCTGAGAAACGGTCGCTCAATGATAGAATGCTTCTCAAGCTAGGGGTGCCTGCCTTGTCTGAATCAAGACATGAATCAAGACAGAGCGGGCTGAGATTACACCCTTGGAACCTGAGACTGGGTTATGCCAGCGGAGGGAAGCGAGGTTTGCATCGACGACATCCGAAGGGTTGGCAGAATTAGGTGAGTGAAATGGGTGGGGGCGATCGCCCTCTACCCTACCCCAAGCTGCCCTCCAATCCATTCACGTCACCGTTCGCGATCGCGTCTTCAACGTCAGTCTATCCGATTCGCACAAGCATCCGAGTTGCATTCACGAGGGCTTGCGTAAATCCTGGCAAAAACCTGCAAGGACAGACTAGATTCAGCGACACTCGCTTGCAACAAGCTGCGACAATCCCCAAGACCAAACCAGCCTCTAGCGACTTTACCGAACAATTCCCAGAGGAGGGTTTGAGCATGTCGGTTCAATCTGTGGCGCTGCTGGTGACGCTGGCAACGGCGGGCGGGTTTGCCCTGCTGGGGCTGGTGCGGGCCAGCCAGCAGACAATGAATTTGGAAGATTACATGGTCAGCCGCAATCGGTTTGGCCCCTGGATGTCCTTTGCCACCGTCGTTGCGTCGGCGCTGGGTGTGTGGATTTTGTTTAGCCCGCCCCAGGTGGGAGCCAGCAGCGGCATTGCGGGCATTGTGGGCTACTGTCTGGGGTCGGCGGCTCCCTTGGCGCTGTTCACCCAAATTGGCCCGCGCCTGCGCCAGATTTTGCCGCAGGGACATTCGCTCAACGAGTTTGTGCTGTATCGCTTCGGCAATGCGATGTATCTGCTGGCGCTGGGCGTAATTGTGTTTTATATGTTCATCTACCTGGCGGCAGAACTGACGGCGATCGCCAAAGCGGTGCAAATCCTGGCAGATGTGCCCCTCGGTTGGACGGCGCTGGTGGTCATCGCCGCAACGTTCGTCTACACCACCTACGGCGGCTTGGGCGCGACCATCTTCACCGACGCGATCCAGTTTGCGGTGATGGTGCCGCTGCTGCTAGTCAGCTTTCTCGTAGCGCTGGCGGCAATGGGCGGATGGGAAGCGGCGCTGCAACCCTTGCGGCTGAATGCGCCCCAGTTACTCTCGCTGGGCAATGTGGACGGCATCAAGTTTGGCGCAACCCTGGTGCTGGCAATTGTTGCTGCTGAGGTGTTTAACCAGGCAAACTGGCAGCGGGTCTACGCCAGCCGCACCGACAAGACCGTACAGCAGGCGTTTTTGGGGTCTGCGGTGATTACGCTGCCGCTGCTGATGGTAGCGGGGGCGCTGGGGCTGCTGGCGGCCAGCTTGGGCTTCACGGACGATCGCGCCTTCTTCTCCCTATTGCAGCAGTTGTCCCTGCCGCTAGGGTTCACGGTACTGGTGCTGGTGTTGGCGTTGGCGCTGGTCATGAGTACGCTGTCTTCGCTGCTGAATGGCATTGCCAGCGTGTTTACCATTGACCTGATCCGCCTGTTTCCGCAAATGCGAACCAGCGGACTGCTGCGGGCCTCGCGGCTGCTGACGGTGGCGGTGGGGCTTCCGGCGATCGCCATCGCAGCGCGGGGCTTCGACGTGCTGTACCTGTTTCTGCTGGCGGATTTGGTCTGCGCTGGAGCCGTGTTCCCAGTGCTTTGGGGTCTCTATTCCCGTCGGCTGACGGGGCAAACCTCCTTCCTGAGCGCCCTCGCAGGCATTGGCTCAGGGGCCCTGTTCTTCCCCAAGCCTAACTTTTCGCCCTGGAACAGTCTGCCTTTCGCGGGCGATTTGCTGGTTAGCTTTGCCGTGGCGATCGCCGTTTCTGCTGGAATAGCCCTCCTTGGAAGTGCGATCGCCGACCGCCGCCAGCAATTTGACTTCGCAACCCTGGGCGATCGTAGCCGCGCCTACGCCACTCCCGCGCCCGATCAGATTAGCATCGGGAAGTAAGGGGTTGGGTAACAGAACGCAAACTCCAACCCCCAACCCCTCCTGATCCCCATCCCCCTTCCCCAACATGGACTGGAACCTGATTATTGACCTCTGCATCGGCATTGGCCTCAGCGCGGCGGCTGGCTTTCGGCTGCTGGTTCCGTTTTTGGTGCTGAGCATGGCGGCGCTATTTGGGCATTTCCCCGTCGCGCCCGATTTGCAGTGGGTGGATTCGTTCCCAGCCCTCCTGACGCTGGGCGTGGCGGTGCTGGTGGAGGTGATCGCCTACTTTGTGCCCTGGCTGGATACGCTGCTGGATTTGGTTGCCTTTCCCGCGTCGATTATTGCGGGGACACTGCTGACGGCGGCGTTTTCCAGCGGGCTAGACCCGTTTTTGCGGTGGAGTTTGGCGATTTTGGCGGGGGGCGGTGCGGCCGGCGCAATGCGGGGGCTGTCGGGGTTTTCGCGGCAGTTAACCACGATCTTCACAGGCGGACTGGCGAATTTTTTGATTACGTCGCTGGAAATCCTGATTGCGGTGGTGCTGTCGGTGCTGGCGATCGCCCTTCCGGGCGCAGCGATCGGCTTGCTCCTAGGACTGTTGGGGCTATTGGGGCGGCTATGGCTGCGAGTGCGGACAGGGCTGCTGGGACAGCCCGCGACGGAATCGCCTGCGCCTGATTCCGACATGCCGCCCCCGTCCACCTGAAGCGACTGCTAAAACACGCTGCTAAATCACCAGGATATTCGTCGCCGCTAGCGCCGCGCCAATGGGGAGTTGAGCAATCTGCACCTGGGGAGCGCTGCCGCTGCCGTCGGGGTCAAAGAACAGGTTGCCCGTGCTGCGGTCGTAAATGAAGCGATCGCCCTCTCGCACGGCCCGCGTGCCTTGGCGTAGAAGCGTTGTGGGCAATGTCCCTGCTAAATCTGCGAGATTAAACTCGGCGGCGGGAACCAGCAGCACATCTTCACCGGGTCGAAAGTCAATCAGCGTGTCCAGTCCGTCGCTGCGCGTGGTAGATAGGTCAAAGGAGTCGCGACCTGTGCCGCCAGTCAGCGTGTCACGTCCTACGCCACCCACCAGCAGGTCGTTCCCCCCATTGCCGATCAGCACGTCATTTCCGGCTTCCCCTTTGAGCGTGTCATTCCCGCCCTCGCCGCGCAGGGTGTCGCCGCCGCCACCCCCCCAGAGCAGGTTATCGGCTCCATTGCCAATGATCAGATTGCTCATCTCATTGCCGCGCCCCGTGAGGGCATCGCCGCTGAGGGTGAGGTTTTCTACAGGATCGCCCAGCACCCAACTCACTAGAGCGATGATCGTATCAGCTCCCGCCCTGAGCAGTTCGATGACCCCATCGCCGAGGCTGGCTACGACATAGGTATCGTTGCCGCGACCGCCCTCCAGCGTGTCGTTGCCGCTGCCCCCATCCATCCAGTCGTGTCCGTCGAAGCCGCGCATCCGGTCGTGGCCGCCCATGCCCCTCAGCATGTTGCTGCGGCTGTTGCCCAAAATCACGTTCCGGAGCGCGTTGCCGCTGCCCTCTAGCGCTGTGCCCTTCAGCGTCAGGTTCTCTACAGGGTCGGGCAGGGTGTAGCTGATGCTGGCTTCCACAGTGTCGATGCCGCCGTCGGCTTGCTCAATCACGCGATCGCCCGCATGATCCACCCTGTAGGTATCGTTGCCCTTGCCGCCGACTAGCTCATCGGCCCCAGGGCCCCCGTCGAGGCGATCGCCCCCATCGTGCCCCATCAGCGTATCGTCGCCCGCACCACCCATCAGCGTGTCGCTGCCTGCGCCGCCGATTAACCGATCGTTGCCGTCGGTTCCCGCTAGGTTCAGCGGGTCAGACGGGCGGGGTGGTTCTGGCGACACAGTGCCCAAGTCTGGTTCTGCCCACCAGCGGGGATTGGCGCTCATGAAGGCTTGCAGGGCGGTATATTTGGGCGCATCGGTCTGATAGAGGCTCTCCATCATGCCCCAACTGCCCCATTTGCTGGGGCGGGCAATATCGACGAAATGATTGAACAGCGTGCCGCCTGACTCTTTCCAGCCGTCGAGCAGTTGTTGATAGAGTTCACCCATTTCGGGGCGACGGTTGAGCGCAATGAAAAACTCGGTCAACTGCGCGTCGTTTTCGATACCCGACGTGCCGACGATGTGCTGCCCGCCTTCGTAGGCCACCAGTTGCAAATTGTGGCGCTTGGCCACGTCGGCATGGTACTTAAATAGGGCGATCGTGTCTTTGACGGAATCTTTGCTGTCGCCCAGCAGGCCGCCCTCGCGGAGGTGCTGAAAGGCTTTGGCAAAGCCGCCGTCGGGTTCCGAGAGCCAGGAGCGCACCGTGTTGGCATGGGTGGGGCTGCCCAGGTTGTTGCCAAAGTAGCCCGTAACGGCGTAGGCATCGACGGCTTTCCAGGCGGGTTCGTTGCCCTCGGCAACCCAGGCGGGCGTGTTTAGCGCATAGGTTTCTAGCCCTTTCCAGCCCGTTTGCGTAGCCAGCACAGCGATGACGCGATCTTGCGCTGCAAGGCGATTGCCACTGCTCTTTTCTGCAAAGGTGTCCTTCCAGATCTTGGCGGTCTGCGCCGCCCTCATGCCATACCACTGCATCCAGCCGCCCTGCACGTCTTTGCCCCAGCGGGCTTCGGCCTGCGCCTGGGCATAGTGGGCCTGCTCAAACTGCCAGTTCCACACCTCGTTGGAAAATTCCACATACACTCGCAGGTTGGGGTCGAGATGGTCGCGCACGTAGGCAGCAAAGTTGGCAATGTATTCATCCGTCGCCTGGTGCGGCATGTTGAACCAGGGCGACACCTGCATTTCATTCGCCAGGGCCACCATTGTTTCCACCGATGCGCCCTTCCAGGCCCAGCTTGCGTCGGTCGGTTTGGGGCGATCGCGCCACTCGCGCTGGGTGGAATCGTTGGTCTCCATCCAGTCCATAAACCGCAGCGTGCCAAAGTTGCGAATCCGCTCCTGAAACGTGGGGTTAAAAATCAAACCCTGCGCCACCAAGGGCAGGTCATCTTCGTGATAAACGCGGATGTTTCGCAGGTAGTCGCCTGTTTTCTGCGGGTCGGTCGCGGTGATCGAGAGCAGAATGCCCGCGTCTTTGGTGGGATCGACCTGGATTACGTCGCGGCCGGGCCGGGACAGGTTCTCTAGTTTTGCGGCGTTAAAACCGTATTCCAGCGTGCCCTGCCCGTCATACATCACCACATAGCGACCGGGGCGATAGGCTCCGGGGATGTCGCGCAGCAGCAGCGTGCTGAGCTTGGTGTAGGTCGTGCCGTTGGGGGCGGTGGGCAGGCGGGTGGGCCAGCCGTGGGCATCCAGATTTTGCACCGCCTCGCCGGTATTCCAGACCTGGCTGGTTTGCGGAATCCAGGCGCGGGCTGTTTTGAACAGATCCAGAAACGGAAGCTGGGGCGAAAAGTCGTTGATGCTGGTTAGACCGATGCCGAGCGATCGCCCTATAGATCGCCCTGTGATTGACCGCTCCTCCTCCAAACGTGCTGTTGGCATGAATGCAATCCTCCCAGACTGTCGTAAAGCTGGCTGCAAGCGGATGCGACAAGGCACTGGACTGACCGTTGTCCCTGTCTAACCGCGAACCCCTGAGAGCCAATCTCTAGTACTGACCCCCTTGCCGAAATCCGGGCAGACGACCGGAGAACTGCATAAATTCGGCAAAATACCGGAGATGAGAACCCCTGACAATACAAAGTGTGCGGTGCTGCTTTAGACAAAAACCTCCGAAAACTTTGGGAACTGGATTTTTCACCGGAAATGCTGGAGGCGATCGCCCAACTCCCTTCTAGAAAATGGTTTCAACACTCTGCGCGACACTTCAAGCAGGCTTCATACCTGTTAATCTCCGTGTCTGTAGGTTGCTAACCTCATCCGTGCTTTACCTTTTGAACCCGGTGAACCTACAGAACCGCATTACTCTTTGGCGAAGGCATCCCATTCTCTGCGTCAAACCACGCAGACGAGAGCGATCGCCCAAATGCGGATTTGCTCGATTTCTCAAAAATTTCCTGAATTATTCGCAAAATTATCCCAGCTTGATGAAGCCGAGTCTGCTGATTGCAGCGGGTCACAAAGATTACGGAGGAGCCTGATGGGGAAAATGCGATCCAAAACTGCGACTTGCAAAATCCGAATCAGGGCGCGGGCGTGGGCGAGGGAGTTCTAGTAGGCGCGGCTTCTGTGGGTGAAACGCTGGCGGCAGGAGCTTCGGGAGTGGCTGGTGAATTGGGAGGGAACGGATCGAGGGGAACGGGGCAATCATCGTGGGCGATCGCCCCATCGGGCATCGTCGTGCGGCAAAGAATCGCCCCGTCCAGCTTTGCGCCGTTCAAGCTTGCCCCCGTTAGATTTGCGTCGGTCAGGTTCGCCCCCGTCAGGTCAGAGCGCCGCAGGTTGGCCGATTGCAGGTTTGCCCGTTGCAGGGTCGCCCCTGGCAGTTGGGCCCGCCCCAGGTTGGCCCGCAGCAGACTGGCGGCCGTCAGGTTTGCCTCACTCAAGTTGGCTGCCGTCAGGTCAGTATCATTGAGTGCAGTCTGTTGCAGCCTGGCGCGGCGCATGTCGGTGCGGGTCAGGTTGGCCCGCGACAGGTTGGCATTGCGAAGCCGCGCATCCTTGAGTCGTGCATTGCCCAAGTAAGCCCGCCGCATATCGGCATTTCGCGCATCCACGCCGGTCAAGTTGGCCTCGCCCAAGTTGGCCCCAACCAAGTAGGCTCGGTTGAGCGTGGCTGCCCGCAAATTTGCCCGACTAAAGATCGCTTCCCCCAGATAGGCCGCATTGAGCCGGGTCCGCTCTAGGTCGGCATCCCCTAGATAAGCCCGCCGCAGGTCGGCTTCTTCTAGTCGCGCGTCCATCAACACGGCTCCACCCAGCGTCGCATCCGTCAGCAGCCCCTTCCGCAGATCGGCTCTGTCCAGGGCGGCTCTGGTCAGGTTGGCACTACTCAGGTTTGCCCGCTTCAAGTCAGCCCCGCGCATCAGGACATCCTGGAGGTTGGCATATTGCAGGTCTACTTCATCGAGTTCTGCATTATTCAGCCTGACGCGCTCTAGGTCGCAACTGACGCAGGCTTTCGTCCGCAAGAGCTGGTTCACTCGCCCGGCCTTTGCGGCATTGCCCATACGAACCAATCCTACGGCGGTGAGCAGCGATCCCAAAAAGACGGCGACCGTTAGCAGCGCCATGATATCTTTTCGATCCATAGCAGGAAAAAGGGAAGAAATCGGCTTTAGCACGGAACTCCAGGCCCCTAGCAATCGATCAAACACCTCCAGCCTAACCGATGAGGGATTGCCCGCTTGCGCCTCTTGCGGGAATCATTCACGCTAGAACACGAACGGGGGGCTATTCATATTACATCCCCCATCACACCACCCATTACAACACTATGGCCGACTATCACGAGCGTCGCAGGCTGATTCGCGAAAGCTTGAAAATTCAGCCCCTCAGCCACGGACAGGTCTATACCTACACGGTGGGCGTGCGATCGCAGCCAGAGATTTCTCCTGAACGCTATGCGGAGTTGCGGTGGAGCCTGGAGAATCACAAGAGTAATTTGATCCCCATTGTGGTGCGCCGCACCGATAGCCTCGGCGATGAGAAGGAATACGAAGCGATTTACGGAGCCGATTGGGTTAAGGTTGCGGAGGAGATGGGCATTGAGACGCTGTGGGCGTGGGTGTTTGACTTGAGCGATGAAGAGGTGAAGGTGACGCAAGCTGAATTCGCCATGTTGCTAGACACTTCTGCCGATAAACCTGCCTCGCCCCTTCAAGCAGCGGCTGAACCTCAAGAATCTGCTCCCATGCAGCCTAGTTCTACGCCCCAGCCAATCGGATCGGTGCCTAAAGGATTGGTGTCTGAAGGATTGGTGTCTGAAGGATTAGTGTCCGAGCTAATGCTGGAAACGTTGACGCGATCGCTCAGTTCTATGCTCGATCAAAAGCTAAATCAAACGCTGGATCAAACGCTGGATCAAACGCTGGCGCGGCTGTCGAGTTTGGTGGGCGCTGGGAATGGGGGCGGAGGGGCGATCGCCCTCCTAGAAAACAAGCTAGACCTCTTGGAAAGACGGCTCAACCACCTCACCGATGCGATTTCCAACCTCACCCACAGCGTAGAAAGCCTCAAGCAACGTCCCGCTGCCTCGCGCTCTACGGGTAGAAAGACCGTCGATCTCAGCGAACTTGCAGCTAGGCTTAAACAATTCCGCCAAGACCCCAGTTCTGTGCCCGCGGCCCAGCTAAAAGCCGACCTAAATCAAAAGCAGGTGACAAAAAATTGTCTTCTCGCCTGGGCAAACGAATTGGGAATAGGAGTCCCTAAAAGAATAACCAAAGTGCCCCTAATTGATCGCCTTTTGACTTTCTAGGATTTAGATACAGCGTTTTTGAAGCTAGTGAGGCACACGGATGGTCAATAAGCCCTTGCCTCGTGAGGGCAGCATGTGCCTCACCCCGCAAGAAAATGCTGTATCGGTTCGATATTTCGACGCTTTCCTGTCGTTTTTGTTGTTATGAGTTGGCTGACGCAAAAAACCTCAGCACGCTTCTAAAAACAGCCCCTAAGAACCCTTAGAGAACCCTTAGAGAACTCTTAGAGAACCTCTATAGAACCCTCTCCATCGGTTAACCTGAAACGTAGACACCCTGCTCATTGCTGCTCTAGAGACTCCCATGACCCTTGGCCAACCTCATGCCTATTTCACCCCGGAAGAATATCTAGAAATTGAGCGGATTAGCCCAATCAAGCATGAATACTTTCGGGGACAATTAGTTGCGATGGCAGGGGCTAGCAAGGCTCATGTGATTATTGTTGGAAATCTTTCTGCTCTTTTGGTTAATCATCTGCGGGGAACTGGATGTATTTCCTACGCGAATGACATGAAGGTGCGTTTGCCCAAATTGAATATCTTCTACTATTCAGACTTAGCCGTCACCTGTGATGAGCGAGATCGAGCGTCCAATGAGGACTTTATTTTGCATCCAAAACTCATTGTTGAGGTTTTGTCAGAGTCTACAGAAGCATTTGACCGGGGAAATAAGTTTGCCGACTATAAAACCATCCCAGAATTTGAGGAATATGTCTTGATTCATCAAAAGCAGGTATTGGTGGAACGGTTTCAGCGCCAGACAGATAGCCTTTGGATACCCAGTGTTTATCACAATGGAGATGCCGTCGAGTTTGGCAGCATTGGATTTTCTTGTGCGATCGCAGATCTTTACGAAAATATCAGTCAGTTGTTATGACCCACAGACGACTGTAGCGATTAGCCATTCAAGGGCCAATTGCTGCATAGAATGCTGCCAGGGATTTTCGCTTTTATTCGTTCATCCTTGTGAACTGGAGATAAACCAGCAGCAGCGTGACGAGCAGCAGCAGGGTCGCCGCCGCCGCCGCATAGCCAAAATCAAACTGGGCGAAGGCTTCGGTGTAGACGTAATAGACCAGTAGGTTCGTGGTATTCAGCGGGCCGCCACCTGTGATTACGTAGGGCTGCTCGAAGCTGCGGAGCGTGAAGAGGGTCGTTGTGACGATCGCGAAAACCAGGGTGGGCCGCAGTCCGGGGAGTGTAATGTGCCAAAACTGCTGCCAGTCATTGGCTCCGTCTAGCTCGGCGGCTTCGTAGCGGCTTTGGGGAATGGTTTGCAGCCCTGCTAAAAAAACGACGAGGTTAAATCCAAGCTGCTTCCAAATGCTGAACAAAATTAGCACAGGCATGGCCCAAGTGGTGCTGCCCAGCCACGGAATTGGCGCAATCCCCAGCCAGCCCAGCGCCGCATTGACGGGGCCGTCGGTCTGAAATAGCCAGCGCCAGCCCAGACCCACGGCGACTAGAGACGTAATCGAAGGGATGAAATATGCCGCTCGCAGCCAATCCCGAAACTTCACGGCTCGATTTAGCAACACAGCCAATCCAAGCGGCAAGATCAGGCTGGGCAGGACGGTTGCCACGGTGAAGTAAACCGTATTGCCCAAGACCTGCCAGAAATCGGGCGTAGCCAGCAAGCGTTCGTAGTTTCCTAAACCCACCCAATGCACGCCGCTGCGCGTGAAACTGCCCTGGGTCAGGCTGAGATAGGCGAGATAGGCAATTGGAAAAAATACAAAAACGCCTAAAAACGTCAGCGCTGGGGCGAGAAACAGCCATGCAGTGAGGGTATCCTGCGAAGGGCGATCGCCCCCACCGGGCCTTTGAAACCTTGGGGACATCAGAAGCCGTCGTGGTCTATTAAATGCTTCACAATGCCAGAGATCACCTGCTTCACAGCGGGTTCGCTGGCGGTGTAGTTGATGGCGACCGAAATGACGTAGCGTTTGCCCTTGATGTTCACGCCGACGGTCGTGCCCAGTACGCTGGAGTTTTGCCCCGTTTTTTCGCCAATCCACACGGCGGGTCGCCGAATGGCCTCATAGCCCAATTCCCAGTCGTACTGGTTTACGAGTCCTTCCAAAATCAGGTCTGCACCGGGGACTTCATTGTTATAGATGCTCACCATCATGTCGGTGAGTTCGTCCATGTTGATTTCGTTGGGCACGCCGCCGACATTATCCGTAGGACTGATAGAGTTTCCTGTAAGCTTGGTGCTGATGCGAGTGTACTGATAGCCGCGATCGCGCAGGGTTTGTTCAATGCTTTGCCAGCCTACGTAGTCAATCAGTTGATTCGTGGCGATGTTGCTGCTGTGGGTAATCATTTGCAGCAGCACTTTGCGGATGGGATATTCGGTGCCGACCCAAATCTTGGCTGCGTCTTCGGTGTAGTTGCTAGGATCGATGAAAATCGGCGTGTCGGGGTCGATCTTTTCGCGGGTCAGCTTGTCCATTGTGGCGATCGCCAGCGGCACTTTGATCAGGCTGGCGGGGCTGGCGGGTGGTTCTTTGCCCTGATAGCGGCGACACTCGCGCTCTAGCGTGCAGACTGTGACGTGAACTTGACTGCCCATGCCCGTACTGTCGGCGATCGCCTTCAGGAATCCAGAGCGGACAGTGTCGTATTCGTAGGCGACCACGCTCAAGATGCCCTCATATTCCTTCAGCTTCTTGGCAGCCTGTTCCCCCACAAACGAATCGGCGGACACTTCTCGCAGCGAATCAGTTGCCGATTTCCAGAGCGCATAGCGCTTGGCAATGGTTTCCTCGGTTTGGTCTGGCTGTTGCTTCAGTGCAACCGCCTGGTTTGCCGTGCGGATGGCTTGCTCCCAGCTTGCTTTGGCAGATTCTTCGACCCCAATGCGAATTTCGACCGCTTGCAGCGTTTCCAGCAGCGCAGTTGGGACAGAATTTGCTCTAGTGGCCACAGAGACCAGGGTCGGCGGCTGGTTCTCAATGTCTTGCTGGAGGCGATCGCGGATTTCGTATAGCTCTGCCAGCGACTTGGCTTCAGAAATGAGAGATTCCCCCTCTTCGGAGGGACGCTCCAGCACTGGTGTCAGGGCTGGATAAGAATGAACCAGGACAGATCCTGCCATTACTCCGACTGCGCTGATGGGTGCAACAAGGGCATACCACCACCAGCGATGCGCCACTGATTTCATGATTGCGACCACGGATTCACTCCTCACCACGCAAGACCAGATGCGTATCCATCAGTGAAACTTTGAAGTTCGACGAAGGAAGTTCGACGAAGTTCGACTTTGAACGAGCAACTCTGTAACTGAACTTAATTAAAGTTAAATAATAAGACCATTCTCCGTATTTAAATGGTGCAGTGTGACGCAATCTGGCAAGAAGTTGTGGCGGAAGCAGCTGCCCAGGGCATTGCGGTCAGACCACTAGACCAGTTCAAGTATATGGCTTGCGGATTAAACCGGAACGCTCCAGTAGATAGACGTTGGGGCACTGGGGAATAGAGGGCGCAAAGCCATAGGAGGTCAGGGTGGCTCGGCTTGGGTGGGGCGATCGCCAAAAAGCGTCTGGAAATCGTCTAGAGTGAGGGTTGGAGTTTTTTGCCATCTGCTCCGATTGCCGTCTACGCATCGTGTTTCCGTTTCATTTTGAGGTTCTCCAATGGCATCCATCCGTGAGTTGCACCAACAGCTCGTCCGCAAAGAGCGCTCGGCCGTCGAAATTGCCACCGAAGCCCTAGAGCGGGTTCAAGCCCTGGAACCCAAACTGCACAGCTTTATCAGCGTGACGGCCGACCGGGCGATCGCCCAGGCGCAGCAGGTGGATGCCAAAATCGCCGCCGGGGAAGCAATCGGGCCGCTGGCGGGCATTCCCATCGGCATCAAGGACAATCTGTGTACCCAGGGCATCCGCACCACCTGCGGCTCCCGCATTCTGGAAAACTTTGTGCCGCCCTACGAGTCCACCGTGACGCAGCGCTTGTTCGATGCAGGCGCGGTGATGGTGGGCAAAACGAATATGGACGAGTTTGCGATGGGCAGTTCGACGGAAACCTCTGCCTATCAGGTGACGGCGAATCCGTGGGATTTGGAGCGCGTACCGGGTGGATCTTCGGGCGGTTCTGCCGCAGCGGTGGCCGCGGGGCAGTGCGTTGTGGCGCTGGGATCAGATACGGGTGGTTCGATCCGTCAACCTGCGTCTCTCTGTGGCGTGGTGGGCATGAAGCCGACCTACGGGCTGGTGTCGCGCTATGGGCTGGTGGCCTACGCCTCGTCGCTGGATCAGATTGGTCCCTTTGCTCGCACGGTGGAAGACGCGGCAATCTTGCTGGGGGCGATCGCCGGCCATGACCCGCAGGACTCCACCAGCCTTAAGGTCGAAATCCCTGACTACGCCGCTGCCCTCAAGCCCGACTTCAAGCCGCGAGGCAAACTGCGGATTGGCGTAATTCAAGAAACCTTTGGCGAAGGGCTGGACTCTACCGTAGAAGCGGCCGTCACCAAAGCCGTTGAAACCTTGCAAGCACTCGGTGCTGAAATCCAGGTGATCAACTGTCCTAAGTTTCGCTATGGGCTGCCTACGTACTACATCATCGCCCCATCTGAAGCCTCGGCCAACCTGGCCCGCTACGACGGCGTGAAGTATGGCTTTCGCGCCGACGACCCCGAAAACCTGCTAGATATGTACGCCAAGACCCGCGCTAAGGGCTTTGGCGCAGAGGTGAAGCGGCGCATCATGATTGGCACCTACGCGCTGTCAGCGGGCTATTACGACGCCTACTACCTCAAGGCGCAAAAGGTGCGGACGCTGATCAAGCAAGACTTTGAGATTGCCTTCCAAAAAGTGGACGTGCTGGTGTGCCCAACCTCGCCGACAACGGCCTTCAAGGCGGGCGAAAAGACCGATGACCCACTCAGCATGTACCTGTCTGACCTGATGACGATTCCGGTGAACCTGGCGGGATTGCCTGCCCTCAGTCTGCCCTGCGGTTTTGACGAACAGGGCTTGCCGATTGGCTTGCAGATGATTGGCAACGTGCTGCGGGAAGATCTGCTGCTGAGCGTAGCCCACGCCTATGAGCAGGCGACGGAGTGGCACAAGAAAGCGCCTGTAGTCTAGGACTGGCGCGGGCGGGCTGTCCCATTGGCTGAGGCTGATCGGTGTTAATCCTGCTTTCGGGTCAACCCTGCCAGAGAACCCAGGTGGTGGCGATCGCCAGGGTCGCCAGCGTCAGCGGCAGCCCAAACCGCAGGTGCGTCCAAAACGACAGCGAATATCCCTGGCTGGCGGCGGCTTCGGCGGTAATCAGGTTGGCCACCGCGCCAAACAGCGTCAGATTGCCTGCCAGCGTGGAGCTAACCGCCAGCAGCAGCCAGGATTGGGTATCTCCCCGGTCAATCAGCGATTGCAGCAGCAGCACCGCAGGCACATTGGAAATCAGGTTTGACAAGAGCGTTGTGATGCTGACTAGCCCCACGGGATGGGCAATCCAGGGGAGCAGTCCCGACAGCAGGTTGAAGGATTGCAGGCTGCGCGTCAGCACGAACAGGCCCGAAAAGATCACCAGCAGGCCCCAGTCCACATCCTGCAACACGCGCTGGGGCTTGATGCGGCGCGTAATCAACAGCGCGCCCGCCGCCGCCAAAGCCGACTCGGCCAGCGGCAATCCCACCACAAAGGCAGCCAGCATTAAGCTACTCACAAGCAGCGTTTTTCGCAGCAGCGGGCCATAGGCGCGGGGGCGAAAGGTGGGCACGTAGGGGCGCGGTTTGAGCGATCGCACGTCTGGATACATCCACCCCAGCAGCCCAATTTGCAGCAGCAGCCCCATCAGGGCAATGGGGATCATCACCCGCGCAAACTCGGCGTAGGCAATGCCCGAAAAGGAACCGACCAGGATATTTTGCGGATTGCCGTTGAGCGTAGCGACGGAGCCGATGTTGGTGGCGGCTGCCAGCGCCAGCAGGTAGGGAACCGGATTAAGCGACAGGGTTTGGGCCAGGCTGACCGTGAGCGGCGTAAACACCAGGGCAATCGTGTCGTTCAGGAACACCGCCGAGAGTGCCCCGCAGCCCAGCGTCAGCGCTACCAGCAGCCCAAAGGGGCTACTTGTGAGGCGGATGAGATATAGCAGCGCCAGCTGAAAAAATCCGGCATAGCTGAGGTAGGCGTTGACAATCATCGTGCTGAGCAGAAACACAATGGTCGTTGGGTCAATGGCCTGCCAGGCCTCCTTGAGGGACAGCGTGCCCAGGGCAATGAGGGCGGCCGTTCCGGCGATCGCCATCGTGGCCCGATTCATCCGCAGCCCTGGCACCGACCCCAATGCCAGTCCCACATAGGTCAGCCCGATCACCACCGCCTGGGCAACGGGAAGCCATTGGGCGAGGGCGCGAAACGCGATGCCAAAATATAGCACTGGTTTTGATGCCCAAAGTTCAGGTGATACAATAGTAAACCCCAGGGTGACTAGCGCAACGGTAGCGCATCGGACTCTTAATCCGCTGGTTCTGGGTTCGAATCCCAGGTCACCCATCACTTTGAGAGGTTGAATTGAGAAGCTGAGTTGTGTCGGTTAGGGAGGGCAATCCCTCGCCCAATTGCTCCCCTTCGCGATCGCCAGCCTAGCGGGTCGCCACCCCGTCGGCGCGGGCAGCCCGCTGAACCGCAGCAGAGACGGCAGTCGCCACGCGCTCGTCAAACACCGATGGCACGATGTACTCCCGGTTGAGGTCGGCGGCGGTAATGAGCGAGGCGATCGCCCCTGCTGCCTCCAGGAACATGGTCGTGGTCATGGTCTTTGCGCCACAGTCCAACGCGCCGCGAAAGATGCCAGGAAACGCCAGCACATTGTTGATCTGGTTGGGATAGTCGCTGCGGCCTGTCGCCATCACCGCCACGTCATCGGTCACCAGTTCCGGCTGAATTTCAGGAATTGGATTGGCCATGGCAAACACAATCGGGTCTTTTGCCATCGACTTCACCATGTCCACCGTTACCACCCCCGGCGCACTCACGCCCATGAATACATCCGCGCCCACCATCGCATCCGCCAGGGAGCCGCTCTGGTCTACGGCAAATTCTTTCTTTTGGTCGGTCAGGTCGCTGCGGCTGTGGCTGAGGATGCCCCGCGAGTCGCAGATTACAATCTGGGTGGCTCCGGCTTTTTGCAACAGTCGGGCGATCGCCAGCCCCGCTGCGCCCGCGCCGTTAATCACAATCTGCACCGACTCCATCGATTTATTCACCAGCTTCAGCGCGTTGTAGAGCGCTGCCAGCGAGACGATTGCCGTGCCATGCTGGTCATCGTGAAAAATGGGAATATCCAGTTCCCGCTGGAGCCGCGCCTCGATTTCAAAGCAGCGAGGGGCGCTGATGTCTTCCAGGTTCACGCCGCCAAACACCGGCGCGATATTTTTCACCGTCTGCACAATTTCGTCGGTGTCTTGGGTGGCCAGGCAAATCGGGAAAGCATCAATGCCGCCAAATTCCTTAAACAGCATGGCTTTGCCCTCCATCACGGGCAGCGCTCCGGCGGGGCCAAGATTGCCCAAGCCCAGCACGGCGCTACCGTCGGTGACGATCGCCACAGTGTTGCTTTTAATCGTCAGGGAATAGACCTTGGACGGATCTTCGGCGATCGCCGTGCAGATGCGCCCCACCCCCGGCGTGTAGGCCATCGCCAGGTCGCTCTGGTTTTTCAGAGAAATCTTGCTCTGGACGCTGATCTTGCCGCCCCGATGCAGGTTAAACGTGCGATCCGACACGTTCAGCACCTTGATATGCTCCAGTCCCTTCAGCGCGGTGACGATTGCCTCGGCATGTTCCACGCTCGACGCTTCAATCGTGATGTCGCGGATGATGGTTTTCAGCGTCCGCTCGATCACCTCGATCTGGTCAATATTGCCACCCGCCTCGCCAATGGCCATGGTGACGTAGGCCAGCATTCCCGCCTGGTTGGGCAACTGCACGCGCACCATGAGGCTGAAGCTGGGATTGGGAGTGAGGCTGACCATAGGATTCTCGATTTTGGATTTTGGGTTTTGGATTTTGGGGACGCTGAATGTCTTCCCTATCCGCAGTGCAGTGATCATCTTACCGCTACGGATCGTCCCTAGCGTAAGGGAGTTGCCGGACTGCAATTGTGCCAGAGTGAACAATCGATTAGGGTTCGGGTTCTGGTGGGCAAGGCGGCCAACCGTTGGTGCTAATGGTGCTGGGGCTAATGGTGCTAAAGACTGAAACCTGAAACCCACTTCTAATAAGCTTTAACTCTTAACCTCTAATTCCTGCTTCGGGGGGGCAACTAGGGCGATCGCCCGTTGCAGCGCAGACAGGCGCGTAGGAAACACATGATTTTCGTCCATGGCGTTCAGCAAGTTGAGCCGCTGGAGGCGATCGCGCACGCTGCCCTCCACGCCTACCAAAAGCACCTCCCGCCGCTGCCGACAGGCCTCCTGCACCATCGCCTCGATCGCCAGCGCCGCCGTCACCCCCAGTCGCGGCACTTCCGTCAGATCCAGAATCAGCACGTCATACTCTTGCACCAGGGTCATTTGCTGCGAAATTGCCTTTGCCGCGCCAAAGCTCATGGGCCCGCTGAGTTGAAACAGCATGATCCGACCCTGGCCAGCTTCCAACAAGGCCTGTTCTTCTGGAGCCAGCGCTTCGTCTGTCGGGTGAATAATGGCGCGGACACGCTTGCTCTGCAAGTCACTCAGGCTTTTTACAGTCAGCAAATTGGCGAAAAACACGCCCACCGCCACCGCCGTAATCAGGTCCACAAACACGGTTAGAAACAGCACGCCATACATCAGCCCCGTTGCCTTCAGCGACAGCCGATGCGCTCGCCGCAAAAAGCTCCAGTCGATGATGTCAATCCCGACTTTGATCAAGATCCCCGCCAGCACTGCGTTGGGAATCGGCTCCGTCAGCCTGCCCAGCCCCAGCATCACCAGCAGCAGCAAAACACCGTGAATCATACCCGATAGCCGCGTTTTGCCGCCCGCCTGCACATTCACAACCGTCCGCATCGTCGCCCCGGCCCCCGGCAATCCCCAAAAAATGCCCGACAGCAAATTGCCGATGCCCTGGCCAATCAATTCCTGGTTGGAATCGTGCTGTGTCCGGGTGATGTTGTCGGCAACGAGAGAAGTCAGCAGCGAGTCGATCGATCCCAGCGTCGCCAGCATCAGCCCATAGCCCGTCATCACGCGCAGCGCCTCCCACTCAAACGCTGGCCAGTGCGGCTGTGGCAATGCTGTGGGAATGGCCCCAATCCGCGTCAGGTTTGCACCCTCGCCAAAAGCCAGCGATACGAGTGTCCCGACCACCAACGCTAGCAGCGGCGAAGGAATGATGCGATTCAGCCGACGCGGCCAGGTAAACACAATCGCCAGCGTCATCAGCCCCAGCCCCAGCGCGAACCCGTTGGGATGCGTCAGATACGTCGGCAGGTTCCGCAGAGATTCCACGACTCCACTCGACCCTTTGTAGCCAAACAATGGCCCAATCTGGAGGGAGATAATAATGACCCCGATGCCCGACATAAAGCCAGAAATGACCGTGTAGGGCATGAGCGTGATGTACGTTCCCAGACGCAGCACCCCAAACAGAATCTGGAACAGCCCCCCCAGCGCAATGACGGTAAATGAAAGCGCCAGGCCGGTTTCGGGATACCGGCCAATCAGTACCGTGAAAATCGTTGCCACTACCACCGTCATTGGCCCAGTTGGGCCAGACACCTGAGCGGGCGTGCCGCCAAACAATGCCGCGAAAATGCCGACGAAGATTGCGCCGTATAGTCCCGTCACCGCGCCCGCCCCAGACGATACGCCAAACGCCAGCGCCAGCGGCAACGCCACGATTGCTGCGGTGAGTCCGCCCCAAAAGTCATCTCGAAAATTACGAAAATGGAGGTCTGGGGGTTTCAGAACATGAGTAAACTGTTTTAGCCAGGAGTTGATCGCAGTCACAATGGCAAGCCTCCAGCATATGGCCGAGATGTTGCGGTAGGCCCTAGCCTCGCAGGATACGGCTGGAAATCTGGTTTGGGCGTTTCTTTCAAGATGTCTTTACTTCATTCACCTATTCGACATGCATCCACTGATTCGACGCAGGCACTATGGCAGACTCTCAAGACTTTAGGGATAACCGGGATCAGATTATTGTGCCGCTGGATGCACCAACGCTAGAAGAGGCGATCGCCCTCGTAGACCAGATCCCCGCAGTCCGCTTTTGGAAAGTCGGGTTAGAACTCTTCGTCAGCACGGGCGCAACCATTCTGGCAGAACTGAAGGCGCGGCAGAAGCGAATTTTTCTCGACCTCAAATTTCACGACATTCCCAACACCATGGCCGGAGCCTGTCGCGCCGCCGGACGCTATGGCGTAGACCTGCTTACCGTTCATGCCACAGCAGGCAAAGAGGCCCTCGTCGCCGCCAACGCCGCCGCCCAGGAGGGTGCCGCTGCTGCGGGCAGCCCGCCCCCCAAGGTCATCGCCGTAACGGTGCTGACCAGCATTTTGCCCCGCACCCTCGCCTTCGAGCTAAAAGTTCCTCTAGAACTGCCCGACTTTGCCCTCCAGATGGCGCTGCTGGCGCAAGACAGCGGGCTATCCGGCGTGGTCTGCTCGCCCCAGGAGGCTGCCCACCTGCGCCAGGTCTGTGGCGATCGCTTCCTGCTGGTCTGCCCCGGCGTGCGTCCTACCTGGGCCAGCGCCAACGACCAGCGCCGCGTCATGACTCCTGCCGAAGCGCTCCGGGCGGGCGCAAACTATCTAGTGATCGGTCGCCCAATCACCGCTGCCCCCGACCCAGCAGAGGCATTTGCGCGGATGTGTGAGGAAGCGGCAGGCTGACAAAGCCGCTTGCCCCAGTTCTCCTGAGTGGCGCTTAAGTAGCGCTATTGACCAGCAATCCAAAATCTAAAATCCAAAACCCAAAATCGGTACTATGCTATCCCTGTCACTTTCTAACCCTCTCCCCCTCATGCCTGCCGAGCGCGGCAAATGCCAAACACCGACGTATAGCCATGCAAAAACGTCGTGCTGCCAACGGGGCCAATTTCGCCATTGCAGAAGAAGCCGCTGACGGGCGCGTGGGCGATGTAGCGCCGGAACAGGGCGGAGTCGAAATTGGGTTTGCCATACAGCCCTTCGCCGCGCCCCAGGCAAGAAAACATCAGCGCTCCGGCGGCAGAGGCTTGTCCCGATTGGGCCTGATAGCGGCGCAGCAAGGTTTCCAGGTCTGTCGCCGAGGCATCGGCATCGCGCAGGTGAAACTGGATGCGCTGGCCTGGCCGGACGCGATCGCCAATGGCCACTGCCCCAGCGCGGGGATCAACCCCCAGCAAATTGCGAATCAGAAAATCGCCCTGCTCGAGCTGCTGCTTGAACTCACTCTGGGCAATGCCGACAAACAGCGAATGCTGGGCCAGCTCCCGGTCTTCTTCGCTAAGGTCTTGCAGTAGCTCTTGCAGCGCCTCTAATGGCGTGCGGTCGGGGGTGGAACCCGGTTGAGCGGTTTCTGGTGCGATCTTGATCATGATGTTGCGATCGCCCTCCACTACGCGAAACGGCTGACCAATGGGGCGACAGCCCTGCGCCACAATGGTTTCCATCACCAGGTTGCCACTCAGCGCCACGCCCACCACGCCGTCTCGGTAGAGCTTGCCGTTGCAAAACAGGTTGCCGTGGCCCATCCCGCTGCCGTCCGTCAGCCCACCCACTTTGATTGCGCCCGGATAGGCATAGTCCAACCCTTGCAGCAGGTCGTTGATGCTAGAAAAGACAGGCTCCGCCATCAGGATGAAATTAGGCTGCTCCGCCGGGTCAACGCCGACCAACTCAGCCCAGGCATCGGGAGGGCTGTCCAAATCAGGCAGATCCTCCGCAGACAGGTGAAAGGCGTGGAGCTTTACCCCTGGCAGACGAGCGAGGGTGAGGCTGAGGGCGGTTTCGCCTTCGATTTCCTGAATGCGGTTGGGGCTTTCCATCCCCACAATGCCACCACCTCCGCAGCCCACCAGCACAGGCAAATCCAGCGCCTCGCTGAGCAGGGGCAGCAGGCGGGGATATTCGCTGGCAAAGGTGGAGGAGATAAAAACCAGCCCCAAGTCGGCAGGGGACTCGAGCTGCGCCTGCGATCGCTCTACGACCTCTCGCACCGCCGCTTCTAAAGACGGGCGCGTGGATAATGCATTGACCCATCGCATCGTGTCAGCCACGGGCAGTTCTCCCTCGTATCAGTGACAACCAGCTACTCATAGAAAAATGGTAGTGCCGAATGGGACACTCGGGATATCTCGACCCACGGGAAAGGGCGATCGCTTGCTAGCATAGAGACGACAACAAAAACCTGATTGATTCCCGCTTTAGGTAGACAGACCCCTTGCCTTAAGACCTTAAGACATTCCCGCCATTCTCTTGACGGCTCCCGTCCTCAGGGTACTCTAAGAAAAAGGATACCGGCCTGCTACCGAGAGGTTCCTCGCACGATCTGTCTGGAAGCTTTCTACCGAGATGCCTGTTCTGAACGCTGCTGTTCAGATATATCTCAGATGAGATGTCTCTCAGATTAGATGTTTCCTATTCTCCCTAGTAGAGCTTGAAGCTCGAACCTTAGAATCAAATTTGCAACTTTAGAGCCACTGAAATCTATGAGCGATATCCAAGCCAAAATTCAACAAGAGCGCCAAGAAGCTCGCGAAGTCTGTGAACTCAAGGGTGACGGATCTGCCGAGTGCGCTGCCGCCTGGGATGCTGTGGAGGAACTTCAGGCAGAAGCCGCCCACCAGCGCGACAAGGAAATAGAGAAGACTTCGCTGGAGCAATACTGCGACGACAACCCAGAAGCCGCAGAGTGCCGCGTCTACGACAACTAAAGCGATTGGCAGCCCTTTGGGGCAAGTGACAAGTTACTGCGGGCGAGAGTGGCTGCGGGCTAGCTCGTTCTCAGCAGCGACTTCCAGCAGTTAGTTTAGGTGATGGGCAGTGAGAGGAGAGCGATCGCCCGCTCGATTCTCCCTGCCCATTGCTGTTTCTGCCCTCTGCCTTTTGCCCCATCTGGCATTAGCATGAAGAAAACTCGGTTCTACCACTCGGTTTTTTCAAACGCTGTGCTGTGATGGTTGCGCTGCTTATTTTAATGATTGGACTCACGCCTTCGCTAGTATCGCTATGGATTATGCGCCAGGCCGATGCCCAAGCTCAGGAGCGACTGCGCCATGTGCTAGAGGCGATCGCCCATCGAGGACTCCCCTCCCTCCAGCCCACGCCAGACCTGCGCTACATCGAAGGCATTGGGCTGCTGATTGGAGATTTTACCTGTCGCTACAACGCGCGATCGCGATACCTCCGCTGCGCCATCAACCCATCGGGCCCCTGCGAAGGCTGCCGACAATACGACCCGGTGATTCCCGATGAATCGGTGATGCTCGATTCCTGAGCAACGCGCACAATTTCCTAAGGCGAATTGCTCTATAGTGCAGAGGTCAAACGTAAGGTTCAGGCAGGCAGCAGGCGGTCGAGCAACTTTGAGTAACGCAGAGCAAAATCTGGAGCCGCCAATGACCGATTTGGCGGCAAGTTCGGCAGCCGGTTCGACGGATCTAGAATGGCAGGCAGCGACAGATTCTCCGGTAGGACGGGCCGATCCTACAGACTGGCAGGCGGCCGCAGCGCTGGGATTGGCGCTGTTCGGCATTTCCATTGGCTCCATCTTTTTTGTGGCGGCGGGGCGCGAGATGAGTCCCAATGCGATCGCCCTCAATCGCTTAGCCATTGCGGCGATCGTCTTTGCTGCGCTAAACGGCATTCAGGCATTGCGCCAGCCCGATTTGATTCCGGAGCTTCGTAAGACCAATCCACCAAAAGTTTCGGACTGGCTGCTGCTGCTGGCAGCGGGCGTTTGCTTTGCGCTGTCGCTGGTGCTGCTGGCCTGGTCGTTTACCCAGACGAGCGTTGCCAAAGCCTCGCTGTTTACCCACATGATGCCGCTGTTCACCACGCTGGGCGCGTGGCTGGTGCTGGGGCGGCAGTTTAGCAGGCGATTTTTGATCGGCATGATGGTGGCGGTGGTCGGGGCGATCGCCATTGGCATCGACGACTTTGGCGGCGGCGACAACAGCCTGTGGGGGGATGCAGCGGCCCTAGGCGTGGCGCTGCTGTTTGCCACCGAAATTTTGATTATGGAACAGTTGCGATCGCGCTTTGCAGTGTCCCTGCTGGCGATGATTGAATGCGCGATCGGCAGTCTGCTGCTGCTGCCCACCGTCCTGCTGCAAGGTGAATCGCCCCTGCCCCCCAGCGGAACGAGCGCAGCGGCCGTCGTGGGGCTGGCGCTAGTAACGCAGATGGGCGGCCACGGGCTGATTACCTACAGCCTCAAGCGGTTTTCGGCGGGTGTGGTGTCGGTGGTGCTGCTGGCGGTGCCGATAATCTCCGCAGGGCTGGCGCTGGTGGCATTTTCGCAGACCATTAGCCTGATGGATGCGATCGCCTTTGCGGTCGTGCTGACAGGCATTTATCTGTCAATTACTAAGTAAGATCGCGGAATGTAAGATCGCGGAATCTCTCTATAATTAGCGTCAAAAGAAAAACATAAGTTACGATTTAGAAAATTGACTAAAGCCATCGCTATACTTTCGCTTGAAGACTGCAAGAATCAACCCTGAAGAATCAACCCGGAAAAGCTAAGTGAGCAGCATTTTACCGTCCAATCTGTATGACACACTGGTCTATGTCATTCCAGGATTTCTAATCGGCATTTCTTTGCTGTTTCTATTCTCACCAGAATCCCTAAGCCTAGATAACGACAAGATTGGACTTGGAATGCTGACCCTTTTTTTGATTCTGTCCTATGTATTGGGCATCATCGTTCATCGGCTCTCAGGAGCGGTCATCTATCCGCTGTACTACCTGTTTGGAGAGGGAGTCCTAGAGGGGATTATTAGAGACTTTCCAGATATAAAAACGGTTCGAGCGCTGATCGACAGCAGCCTGGAAATTACTCCCCTGGGCGATGTTGACTACTATCGATATGCATCGCTCATTGTCTATGAAAAGCTGCCTAAAACCGCCGAAATCGCTGAAAAGATGATGGCTATGAGTACGATGTCCAGGAGCCTTCTCATCTGCTTCCCCATTTTTGCCCTATCTGCAACAAAGGCGTTTACCCGAAAGTTTTCCAAGAGGATGGAACTCTCAATTTTCTTGTTTTTGGGTGTTGTTTTGCTATTTATCGAGGTTGTCTTGCTGAGGAGTTTTTTGTCCTATTGGTCTTCTTCTGTATGGGAAGTTTTGAGGGGATATATCGTCTATAGTAAGCTGGAGAATTAGGATAAAGCTGTCCTGAAGATTGATTCAAGTCCCAATCCGAAATTAAGCCCCGATTCATCATCAGGTTGACTCACTATGCCCCTCCAGACACCACTCTTCTCTAGCCCGACGCAGTGGGTGCAGGTGCCCAACGGCGATTTGCAAATTGATGCTTATCTGGCGATGCCTGCGGGTGACGGGCCGTTTCCGGCGGTGGTGGTGATTCAGGAAATTTTTGGGGTAAACGAGCATATCCGCGACGTGACAGAGCGCATCGCAGGACTGGGCTACGTGGCGATCGCCCCCGCCATCTATCAGCGACTTGCGCCGGGGTTTGAGGCGGGCTATACGCCAGAAGACGTGAAGCAGGGACGGGTTTACAAAGAGCAGACGAAGCGAGAAGACCTGCTGAGTGATATCCAGGCGGCGATCGCCTTTTTGCACACGCTGCCCCAGGTCAAACCCGGCGGTGTTGGCTGCATCGGCTTTTGCTTTGGCGGGCATGTGGCGTATCTGGCGGCGACGCTGCCAGAAGTTCTGGCTACTGCATCTTTCTACGGGGCGGGCATCACCACTTGGTGTCCTGGCAACGGCATTCCCACCGTCAGCTACACGCCGGATATCAACGGCACGATCTATCTATTCTTTGGCAAAGAGGATGCCAGCATTCCCCAAGAGCAGGTAGATCAAATCGAATCGACCCTCCAGGAAAACTACATCGCGCATCGCATCTTTCGCTACGACGGTGCGGGGCACGGCTTCTTCTGCGATCGCCGGCTCGACTATCGGCCCGAAGCGGCTGCTGATGCCTGGGAAAAAGTCCAGCAGCTTTTTCAACAGCTTCAGACCGACAGCGAGACCGACAGCGAGACTGACAGCGACACCGACAGCGAGTAGTAGGCTGCGATTCCGAACCGCTACTCTGGATCGAGTCATCGGAAACGCCAGCGCTTCTGCTGCTAAAGGCTGAAGTTGGCAGCTGCTTCTCCGGGCATGACCAGCGGCAGCGTTTCAATAAACTCCACCAAATCGTTCATCTGGCTGTAGGGACGACCAATAAAGTATCGACTTTCGACCCAGTACAGAAGGCGATTGTCCATCATGCTGATGCGGAGGGTGCAGCCCCGGTCTTCCGCGAGGCGAAACACGTCTGCAATATTCACGGTACTACCAATCATGTGAGTCTTGACTCCATCTAGGCTTGGACTAAGTTTGGATGAACCTACGGCTGAGGGGATATGCGAACGACTCAGCGTTCCATGTCAGTGAGATTTGGCAACTGTTGCGGGGTCTTAGAACAAAAAAGGTTCTTTGGATTTTGCATGTCCGTGGTTTTGCGGCAGGCGTTCCGAGAACCTGAGCAGAGACATTCCTGAATGATCCTATTTTTTATATTTTTTTAATCTTTAGGACTCCGTAGTTTCAACGATTTTTTCTTTGCAGACAAGCTTTTCTCCGTGGAATACGCAGGTATCAGTATTTGGAGTGAAAGATTTTAATCAGTAGCTACGCAATTACGACGAATTTCTGGGGTTTTGGATTATTTTCTATCAACTTCCATAGACTGAATCCACTAGAAATCATTGAACCTTGCCGAGCCTGAATGGTGTGAGGGACTGCTAAAGTAGCGACCTGAAGTCGCGATTTGAGACTAGTATCTAGGTATTACTCAGTTCAATCCCCGCAGGTTCGCTATGACGCTCAAGCCTTCCCAGATTTTGCAACTGCTGGATGCTCGACGAGAGCAGTTCACCGCGTTTGACCAGTCGGCGGTGCAGCAGTTTCAGCGCTATCGGGCGGCACTGTGCCAGTTTTGCCAGCTTTCTGACGAAGGGCGATCGCACTTGCTGGCCCAATATCCGGGCAATGACCTGGGCGCACGGCCGATCGAAAGCCTGTCCGACGCGCCGCAGTGTGTCGTGCCCTGGCCGTTTCAGTGGGATAACCGAGAGCAGAGTTTGGCCTGGGCCCGCGATCGCCTGCTGAATGTCACCACCTTTGCTGTCGATGGGTCGCAGATTTACCCCGGCAAAGACCTGTCGATTCCTGTGGCGCTGGTGCAAATTGGCTGGTATGAAAATCGCCACAGTCCCAGTGGAGCCTACGAAAAGGACGTGGCGGTAGACCTGATGACCCCACAGGATTTGCGCGAGGGTGGCCAGGGCAACCCGGTGGATCGGCGGGTGAATATGCGGCGATTTCAGCTTGAGACGCAGCGGCTGACGGAGTACATCCAGAGCCGCAAAGCGCAATCACAGAGCCTCTCCGAGAAAACGCTGGTGTTTCTAGATGGGTCGATGGTGGCCAGCTTTGCGGAGCCGTTTGACGAGGCAAACCAGCAGTTTTACGTAGACTGCCTGCTGCCGCTGCTGCACGCCAGCGAAGCCCAGCGAGTGCCCTTGGTAGCCTACATCGACACGTCCTATGCCGATGACCTGGTGCGGATGCTGCGACTGTTGTATGACCTGGAGCCAGCCGACGCGATTCACGACGCGCAGATTTTGAACGCGCTGATGCGCTGGGGCGATCGCACGCCGCTGTTTCTCTGCGAGCGGCCGGGCATTTTAAGCCGCTATGGCCACCATCGCCGCCGGATTGCCTTTACGTATTTGAAAACCACCCGCGACACCTATCCGGCTCGGCTGGAACTCCCGCTGTGGGTGGTGGAGGCGGGTCTGGCGGACACCGTGATCGACTGGGTGCGGGCGGAGGTGATCGCAGGGGGCGGCTACCCCTACGCCATCGAAACGGCGGATCAGACTGCGGTGCTGCAAGTGGGCGATCGCCAGTTGTTCTTTCGCCTGCTGCAAGAATGGGCTGACCAGCAGGGGCTAGACCTGCGCTTTTCTCGCAAGATGGTGAGCAAGGCCCGGCGGCGCTAGCTCCACCAGCCCGTAGCCGATTCGAGGAATTCAGGATCAATAAAATTTTCTAGAGATTATCCCCAAACGGCCCGCAATGACGCTATCTATGAGGTCGGGACTCTCCAGCGTACACCCTGGTGGAGAGCTACCGTGAGGAGAGCCATTCATGCAAAAGATTGGGCAGACCATTGCCGCTGCTGGCGTTTGGGTGCTGCTGGGGTTCCGGTGGGGCGAGATGCCAGGCGGGGCGATCGCCCTGGCCCAGGCGGTTTCGCCTCAGCTTGCGCCGACCCAGCCAGAGCGCGATTCGCAAAGCGATCCCTACAGGGATCGCCTGCCCGCGCCGACCCTACCCGCCGTTCCCCTGTCGCCCGAAGAGCAGTCGCCCATTCTGTCGCCTCCCGATGGATTTCCCCAGCCGCTGCCGACGGATGAAACCGTGCAGATTCCCATCCGGCGGATTGAGGTGCGGGGCAGCACGGTGTTTACCGAACCAGACTTTGCGCCGATTGTGCAGCCCTACGAAGGGCGATCGCTCACGCTGCGGGAACTGCGCGACATTGCCGACCAGCTCACCCAGCTCTATCTTGACCAAGGCTACCTAACCTCGCGGGCCATTCTGGGCGACCAACTCGTGGCCGATGGTGTGGTGCAATACCGCATTGTAGAGGGCAGCCTGGAGCGCATCGAGGTGGAAGGAACCAATCGTCTCCATCCCGACTATGTGCGGAGCCGCATCTTGCTGGGCGCAACCACGCCGCTGAATCAGGCGCGACTAGAAGACCAACTGCGGCTGCTGCGGCTGAATCCGCTGTTTGAAACCGTAGAAGCCAGCCTGCGGGCGGGCAGCGGGCTGGGGCAGAGTATCCTGGTGGTGCGCGTGACGGAGGCGCGTCCCGTCAGCGGCTTTGTCAGTGTGGATAACTATTCGCCTCCCGGTGTCGGCTCCGAGCGGCTGGGCGCGGAGCTGGTGGCTCGCAACCTGACGGGCTGGGGCGACGAGCTTTCGGGGACGTACTATCGCAGCACTACGGGCGGGTCGAGCAGCTTCGACTTTGCCTATCGCCTGTCGCTCAACCCGATGGATGGCACGGTGCAACTGCGCTACGCCCCCAGCGAATATCGCATCACTGACCCGGAATTTGTAGACCTCGACCTCAGCGGCAGTGCCGATGAATACGAACTCAGCTTTCGCCAGCCCTTGTTCAAAACGCCCCGCGAAGAATTTGCCCTGTCGCTGAGTCTGCTGCACCGCGACGGCAGCTCGTTTTTTAGTGACAATCGCTTTTTTGAGGATTTTTTGCTGAAGAGCGAATCTACCAGCCTGATTGCCTTTGGGCAGGATTTTGTGCGGCGAGATGCGTCAGGGGCCTGGGCGCTGCAATCGACGCTGAATGTGGGCGTGGGGCTGCTGGATGCGGATGTGGGGGGCGATCGCGACAGTTTGTTTGTCTATTGGCTGGGACGGGCGCAGCGGGTGCAGATTTTGCAGCCGGGGAACGTGCTGATCGTGCAGGCGGATGTGCAGCTTTCGGGCGATCGCCTCCCGGCCTCGCAACAGTTGGCGATCGGCGGCGGACAATCCCTGCGGGGCTATCGGCAAAATGCGCTGCTGGGCGACAGCGGCTTTCGCGTCTCGGTGGAAGATCGCATCACGCTGGGGCGCAACGAAGCGGGGGAATCGGTGTTTCAGGTTGCGCCGTTTGTGGATGCGGGAGCCGTCTGGCTGAACGGCGAAGACGACGATAGCCCGTTTCTCATCGGGGCGGGCGTGGGGCTGCTGTGGGAAGCGCTGCCCCGGCTCAACCTGCGGCTAGACTTTGCCATTCCCATCACCGAGTTTGACGGCGCAGGCAAAAACGCCCAGGATCGAGGGTTCTATTTTTCCGTAGACTATCGGTTCTAATGGGTGGTTTTAATGAGTCTGCTGCGCGTTCACGAAGTGTCTCGCAGAGAATCACACCCTTAATGTTTCCGATGAGAAATTATGAGAATAGGTATGGGAGATGGGTTGGTTTCCGTGCCCTACTCTTCCAAGACTTCCACCAAATCTTCAATCGGAATTTCAAAAGCGCGGGCAAGTTTCAGAAGCGCGGTGTAGTCGATCGTTGAAAGGCTAGGAGCGGAGGCATAATTTGTGACCGTGCTATAGGGAATTCCGGTTCTATGCGAAACTTCTTTCAGCGTCCACTGCTTCTCAGACGCTAACTCTCGGATTTTTAGCCTGATCCGCCCCATCCGCTTGACAGAAACTACGATCGTAGTTTTGAATAGTCTGAACATCAAAAAGCGATCGCACTCAAGTTTTCGAGGCTAGAAGTGCGATCGCTGTACCTTATTACAGGTGACACCATGATAACCCCAAAGTCCGTACCCGATTTACTGCGGGTGCCCGTTCCGATTGCGCCCGATCAGCAGCCCGTCCGCATCTTGCTCTGCGGCGTGTTGCCAGGAGTGAATCACATCGTTCATCAACTTCATGTCCGCCGCTTTGCCGAAGCGGGCGAGTGGTCGCCGCCGCTGCCCTCGCCTGTGCAGGGTGAAGTCATTCGCATTTTGGTGCGCTATTGGCGGAGCGCAGACTGACGTAGCCCTCGCCCCTCTGTCTCTCTCAGCAAAGGCGAGGGGCGAGTCCAGGTGGCGATCGCCCTTACTGACGCACCGGAATCTGAATCATAAACTCAGTGCCCTGGCCCACTTCTGAGCAGCAGCGCAGCGTACCCTGATGCCGCTCTGTGATGATTTGGTAGCTGATCGAGAGGCCCATGCCCGTTCCTTTGCCGACGGGTTTGGTCGTAAAGAATGGGTCAAATAGCCGCTGTTGGACGGCAGCAGACATGCCGATGCCGTTGTCGGCAATGCGAATTGCAATCGAACTGGGGTCAACCTGTTCGGTCTGGATCGTGATCATCGGCCCGCCAGAAGAGTCTGCGGGGCGATCGCCCAAGTTGGGCAGCATGTTTGGGTTCCAGCGGCCGAGCGCGTAGGATTCCTCTAGCGCATCGATGGCATTTGCCAGAATGTTCATAAACACCTGATTCAGTTGGCCGGCGTAGCATTCCACCAAAGGTAAGATGCCATAGTGCTTATTGACCTGAATTTCTGGGCGATCGCCCTTGGCTTTCAGGCGATTTTGCAAAATCATCAGCGTGCTGTCGATGCCCTCGTGAATGTCCACTGCCTTGCACTCCGCCTCGTCCATGCGAGAAAACGTCCGCAGCGAAGCCACAATCTTCTGAATCCGCTCGGCCCCCACCCGCATCGACGACAGCAGCTTGGGCAAATCTGCGAGTAGGAAATCTAAATCGACGTGCTGAATCTCTTGCTGAACCGCAGGCACTGGGTTGGGATAGTGCTGCTGATACAGCCGAACCAAGTTCAGCAAATCCTGTGTGTAGGCGTTGGCGTGGGCCAGGTTCCCGTAGATAAAATTCACGGGATTGTTAATTTCATGCGCCACACCGGCCACCAATTGCCCCAAGGATGACATTTTCTCGCTCTGCACCAGTTGCGATTGGGTGCGCTGTAGCTCTCGCAGTGCTTCTTCTAGCTCCTGGGTTCGCTGTCGCAGTTGAGCTTCCGACTGGCGCAGCGCCGCTTCCGATTTTCGCCGCTCGGTGATATCGTGCATCGCCACCACTGCGCCAATCTTGTGCCCGCTTGCGTCAAATAGCGGGTCACCGCTGGCCAGAATGTAGCGCGTTTCCTGGCCCTGAGCGGCGATCGCCATGCCCGCCTGCCGCACCGACTCGCCCTGAAATGCCCGCAGCAGCGGAATCCGTTCGGTCGCCAGCGGCGTTACGCCATCTGCTTCGTAGAGGTCATATAGCGTCGCCCACAATTCTGGCGGCACCTCTCGCGGGTCGCAGCCATGCCACTCGCGGGCCGCCCGGTTAAACAACTTTAGCCGCCCCTCGGCATCGCAGGCCACCACGCCATCCGACACGTTTTCCACGACTACCTGGGTAAATTCCTGCTCTCGCTGGAGTTGCAGCACCGTCGCCTGGAGTTCCAGCGTGCGTTCCTTGACGACTGATTCCAGCGCGGCTTTTGCCTTCCGCAACTGCGCCTCAGACTGTTTGCGATCGCGGATATCCACAATCGTAGAGCGGCTCATCACGTAGTTGCCGTCTGCGTCGTAGACCGCAGTGCTATTCAGCAGCACAGGTAAGATAGAGCCATCGGCACACACCAGGTCAAATTCCACATCTTTCGCTTCGCCTCGCCGCTTAAACTCTTCAAATCCCGCCTGAAACTGGGCAATCCCTTCTGGAGTCAGCAACTCTGTGACATGCATCTTACCCACCACTTGCTCGCGGGTATAGCCCAGCCACGCCAGTTCTGTGTCGTTGATCTGGATAATCATGCCGTCTGGATCGATCGAGTGATAGCCGCAGGGCGCGTGATTGTACAAATCGGCAATTTCATTCGCGTATTGCTGGAGAGACGCTTCGACCTGCCGATGGTGAGCTTCTGCCTGCCTGAGCTGCTCAACTTCCTGGATAAGGGCACGATTGGCCTGCGTCAGGTGTTGCAGCTTCTGCTCTAGCGCCTGATTCTGCCGCTGCAAGGTTTCCCATTCCAAGGCTTGATCGGTTTGCTCAGGCATATTCACGGGTAGATTCACCATCGATGCTAATCAGAGATTGAAATTGGCTTTCATGACTGATCTAAAATTTCCCTATTCGAGGGAATTCTGAACACCGAGGACAGTTATAGGGTTGCAATTTATACAATCTAAATTTCTCTGTACGTTCTCTATAAGCGTCCTTTACTAAAGCGGCTTTGTCCCAGCGCAGTTAGAGATTCTCGCTTGCTGTGACTGGGGCAGCAGTTCACCCAGCCGTCGCCCCAAGAACGGCGGCTAACCCAAGTTACCTTGCTAGAATGACCGTGAATTAACGATGACCGTAAATCCCAGAGACAGCCTGATCTCTCCAGTATGACGGCGGAACGACTCATCAAAATTCCTCCTTTAGAGAGCGGCGATCGCCTGACCCGTGATGAGTTCGAGCGGCGCTATCGGGCCATGCCAAACCTCAAAAAAGCTGAACTGATCGAAGGAGTGGTTTACGTGGCATCCCCACTGCGTGCCGAAGCTCATGGCAAGCCGCACGGCGACATCATGGGCTGGCTGTGGACGTATAAAGCCGCTACTCCGGGCATTGAGCTTTACGATAATCCCACGGTGCGCCTAGATGCAGACAATGAACCCCAGCCTGATGCAATATTGCGGCTCAAGGAAGGGGGAGGCTCCTGGATTCATGAAGAGGACTATATCGAAGGTTCCCCCGAATTAGTTGTTGAAGTTGCCGCCAGTAGCGCATCCTACGACCTGCACGACAAGCTTCGAGTCTATCGCCGCAATGGGATTCAAGAGTACATTGTCTGGCGCACCTACAGCCAGCAGATTGATTGGTTCTGCCTGGAGGCTGGAGAATATCGATTGCTCGCCGCCAATGCGTCGGGTATTCTGTGCAGCCGGGAGTTTCCGGGCCTGTGGTTAGCAAGTGAAGCTCTAATATCTGGCGATCTCAGCCTGGTGCTTCAGGTTCTTCAAGCTGGCATTGGCAGCCCAGAACACCAGGCGTTTTTGAGTGCGCTTCGTTGACACTCAGATCTGACTAGAACTGACGCAATTGGCGGATGGTTTGCGGGCCGAGTTTGCAGGGGGGCTTAGCTGCTAGGAAGATTGACGATCGCCATCGACACAGCGCGATATTGGCGGGCGATCGCCTCTGGAGTCACGCCCAGTGTCGGCTGGCCAAAGGCATAGGGCCGCGTTTCGTGCAGCACCACCAGCAGATCGTTTGGGTCAAGAATATAGGACAAGCTGCGAACGATGTCGCCGTGCAGCGGATAGACCGAATCCTTCAGTTCGCTTTTGAGGGAATCGAGGTGATTGGTGGCGATCGCCTCGTCTGACATGGCCAGCCCCAGCACAAAGGTCGCCTTTAGCCCCGTCGCCAGCCCCTTCACCAGCGCCAGCGCATCGGCAAACTGCGGCGAGGCAAAGTCTTCCGCCGTCACCACCAGCAGCACCCGCTTCACCGTGTTCATCGGCTGCATCAGTCGCGTCACCAAAACGGGAATGCCTGCCCGCCGCACCACGTTGTCGATCACGCTGCCAAACAGGTGATCCCGGTAAGTAGAAAACCCCTTCCAGCCGCAGACGATCAGGTTCGCATCCCGCTCCTGCGCCGTTCGCAAGATGCCCCGGTCGATCGCGTCATCGATGCGTCCGATGGGTTCCACCTTTGCAGCGGCAGCGTTGGCCAAGGTTTCTGCTGCGCCCAACAGCATGGCTTGCTGGCTGCGATCTGCCGCTGTCACCCAGTCTTGCGAATCGGGCAGGACGTGCAGCGGCAGCAGCGTCCCCTCCGTCGAGCAGACCAAAATCAGCGCCAGTTGCAGCAGGTTTGCTTCCGTATCGGGATTCGCCACGGGCACCAGCACCCGCAGCGGCACAGTTTTCAGTTCTTTCTGAGAATCGGCCACCAGCGTTGAGGCGGGTTCGGCAGCCATGTCGGAGGCAACGGGGATGCGATCGCCCCAGCGCGAGGTAATCCACGGCGACGCGATGCAAGTCACCAAAATCATCATGATCGTGCCATTCACGGTCGGCTGATCCACGAGTTCGATATTGTAGGCAACGGTGATTGCCGCCAGGGTGGAAGCCGCCTGCGCCACCGACAGCCCAAACATGACCATCATGCTGGGGGGGCTGAGGCGAAACCACTTGGCTGTCATCCAGGCAGGCAGATACTTCGCCACAATCGCCACGCCCACCATCACCGCCGCCACCGCAATCGACTTGGGTTCCTGAAGCAGAATCAGCGGATTCACCAGCATCCCCACTGAAATCAGAAAAAACGGCACAAATAGGCTGTTGCCGATGAACTGAATCCGGTTCATTAGTGGGCTGAACTGGGGGATCAGGGGGGCGATCGCCACGCCCGCCAAAAACGCGCCGATAATCGGCTCAATCTCGATTAGCCGAGCCACGTAGGACACCAAAAACAGCGCCGCCACCACAAAGGTAAATTCGGCCCCTTCGTCGTGTCCAAACCGCTGAAAAAACCAGCGCCCGATGCGCGGCACGCCCCACAGCGTCGCAAAGGTATACAGCGCCAGCGACGGGATTAGAAATAGCCAAAAGCTGAGCGTTAGGTCGCCCTGGTGCGCCTTTACCACCACCGCCAGCACCAGCAGCGCCAGTACGTTGGTAATCAGCGTGCCACCCAGCGTAATCGTGACGGTCTGCGTCCGCATGATGCCCAGCTTGCTAGCAATGGGCAGAGACAGCAGCGTGTGCGAGGCAAAACAGGATGCAACCAGGATTGCCGCCAAAAACGAGTAGCCCAACAGCAACATCGCCACCGTGCCCATGATCATGGGAATCAGAAACGTGGCCATGCCAAAGGAAACGGCCCCTTTCGCATTGGTCTTCAGGTCATCCAGGCTGGTTTCCAGCCCCGCCATAAACATCAGAAACAGCAGCCCTACGGTTCCCAGCAGAACGATTGTGCTGTCGCGCTCCAAAATGTTCAGCCCGTAGGGCCCCACAATCAGCCCTGCCAAAATCAGCCCCACGATTCCCGGTAGCCGAATCCGCTCAAACACCAGCGGCGATATCAGCATGATGGCGATAATCACCAAAAACACTGCCACCGGGTCGGTAATCGGCCGGAAAATGAACGCCACGAGGGCAGGTTGAAGAACCACAGGCAACCCTTGGATGTGCAAACGTGTCAGCCTCATCCTAATCTGCCTGTTGGAATTCTTCACCCTCCTCTCAGGAGGAAATTCCCCCTGTCAGCCAGAGCGCCAGCACGATGCCCAGTTCTACGCACAGAAACCCCGCCAGTGGACTGCCTAGCCAAAAGAGTAGCGCCGGGGCGATCGCCCGCCGCCGAAACAGGGAATACACATCCAACGCATAGGTGGAAAAGGTCGTGTAGGAGCCGAAAAAACCAACCATCAACAGGTGATCCAGATTGGGCAGCGCAAAGCGAATGCGAAACAGCCCCGCCGCCACGCCCATCAGCAGTGACCCAGACAGGTTCACCAGCAGCGTCCCCACGGGAAAGTCCAGCCCAAACCGCTGGGTGCAAAATCGGGTGACATAGTAGCGGCTCCATGCGCCCAGCACCGCGCCCAGGGAAATGAGCAGCACAGTTAGCGGTAGCGAATCTGATCCAGCAGACATGATGAGGGAGGGGTAGTTTGGATCAATCTTTGGGTCAATCTAGGCTGACAGGCGGAGCGATCGCCCTGGCGACCCACACCCCCAGCAGCAGGCTCCCGAACCCCAGCAGGGTACTCGCGCCCCAATATAGCCCGTCGGCCAACAGTTCTCGCCGATAGGCCAGCCGCGCCAGGTCTAGCTCATAGCTGGAAAAGGTGGTGTAGGAGCCGAGAAACCCGGTCGTCAGCATGAGCTGAAGTTCGGGCGCATGACCCAGCACCCGCTGGCTAAACAGCGTCGCCAATAGCCCCATGCCAAAACAGCCCGTCAGGTTGACCAGCAGCGTACCCAAGGGCAAGTCAGACCCGCCCCAGTGGGAAATCCAACTGCTGAGAAAGTAGCGGCTGAGGGCACCGAGGATAGCACCCAGGGCGATCGCCATTGGGGTTCGGAACGCGAGATTTTGCAGCATGGGTTTGCAGAAGGAGAGAGGGGCGATCGCCCCAGCACAGGTTGCTGGATCGAGGCTGCTTGATGAGAAGCAACCAGGAAGCATCATAGATCTTTTACAGATTTCTATAGATCCTTGCTGCTGACTTTGCTGCTGACTTTACTGCCCGATTTGCTGTTGGGGAGGGGGCGATCGCCGTTTGAATCCACTGTTTGTGCGACTGGCTCCTCGTCTGGATCTCCTAGATTAAACAAAAACGGCACACTCCCGGCATCCTTACCCATTACCAGCACGCGAGGCATCTGGGCACCCCCCTCTCGCCACGCCTCGATCGCCTCCTTTTGCAGCACCAGTTGCCCGCCTGCGCTTTTCAGCGTTTCTGCCAAAAGCCGCTGTGCTTCTGCCTTGCCCTTGGCGCGGTTGATTTCTGCCTGGGCCTCTTGCTGCGCCTGTTGGGCAATGTAAACCGCTCGCTGGGCCTGCTGTTCGGCAATTTGCTTGTCTTCTACCGCATGGGCAAATTCGTCTGAAAATTTGACATCCACCACGCTGGTATCCAGCAGCAAAATACCGTATTTCTCTAGCCGCTGGCTGAGGGCAATGTCAAAATCCTGCCTCAACTCCTCTCGCTGGGTAATGGATTCTTCGGCCGTGCGGCGGGCGGCGGCAATTTTGAAGGCTTCTTGAGTCTGAGGTGCAATGACTTTTGTGACAATGTTGGCTAATGTGCCCTGTTTGCGGCGAATTTCCACAATTCGCATGGGGTCAAGCCGGAAGTTAATCGCAAAACTGGCGGAAAGATACTGCAAATCCTTGGTGGAACTCTGGGCAGGCACTTCAAACTTTTGCACCGTGACATCGTAAATATCCACTTTAGAGACGAACGGCGGCTTCAGGTGGATGCCCTCCAGCAGCGTGCCGTCCTGGGCCTTGCCGAGAATGCTCAGCACGCCGGCCTGACCGGGATTAATCACCACGAAGGAATTGAATGCCAAAAAGAGGGCGATCGCCCCCGCCGCCAGCAAGCCCCAGGCTGTATTGGTCGGTGCAGATTTCATCATCCGTCAATGCTCCAAAACTTTCCTATACCTTGTTTCCACTATGCGCCAGGCAGATTCCAGATGGCAGTGTGAAATTAGGCTGAAATCAAGGGCAGGTAGCTCCTCAAGATACTCTGAGGCAGAAGTTTTGCCCCTAGTTTGTAGTGCAGACTTTAGTCTGCCTCCGAAAAGCCTTGAATCGGGCGACTGAAGTCGCCACTACGAACGAGTCACCACTACGAACCCTTGAATCGGGCGACTGAAGTCGCCACTACGAACGAGTCGCCACTACGAACGACCTTGCACTAGGTAGACCATCAAAGACAACCCGCCAGCTTGGGTAAGCTTGAATCAGTGCTGCAAAAATTGGGGACGATTCCTCACCCCAGCATCCCTCACTCCCTCTTTATCCATTCTCATGCCCACTCCCGAAGAAGCCCTCAAATTCTACTTCGGCTATGATGCCTTTCGCCCCGGACAGCGGGAGATCGTCGAAGCGGCGATCGCCCGACGCGACCAGCTTGTAATCATGCCAACGGGCGGCGGCAAGTCGATTTGCTACCAGCTTCCGGCGCTGCTGATGAACGGCGTGACGATTGTGGTGTCGCCGCTGATTGCGCTGATGCAGGATCAGGTGCAGGCGTTGCAAGACAACGGCATTGGCGCGGCGTTTTTGAATAGCAGCCTGGGGCTGGCGGAACTGCGATCGACGGAACAGGCGGTGCTGGCGGGCAAAATCAAGCTGCTGTATGTCGCGCCAGAGCGATTAATGGGCGATCGCTTCTTGCCGTTTTTGGAACGCATCGAAGCCGAAGTGGGCATTGCCGCCTTTGCCATCGACGAAGCCCACTGTTTGTCAGAATGGGGGCACGACTTTCGCCCGGAATATCGCCAGCTCAAAACCCTGCGCCAGCGCTATCCCGCCGTGCCAATGACAGCGCTGACGGCCACCGCCACCCGCCGCGTCCAGGAAGACATCGTTGCTCAACTCACCCTGCGGAACCCACGCATCCACGTCGCCAGCTTCAACCGCACCAACCTGTATTACGAAGTGCGCCCCAAGCGGCGCGATGTGTATCGCGACCTACTGCAACTGATTCGCCAAACCCCCGGCGCTGGAATCGTCTATTGCCTCAGCCGCAAAAAGGTAGACGAACTTGCCTTCCGGCTCCAGCAAGACGGCATCGAGGCGCTGCCCTATCATGCGATGCTGGAGAGCGAAACTCGCGCTGCGAATCAAACCCGCTTTATCCGCGATGATGTGCGCGTGATGGTGGCGACGGTCGCCTTTGGCATGGGCATCAACAAGCCCGACGTGCGGTTTGTGATTCACTACGACCTGCCGCGCAGCCTGGAAAATTATTATCAGGAAGCTGGCCGGGCGGGGCGCGATGGCGATCCGGCGAAATGCACGCTGTTCTTTGGCTATGGCGATTTGAACACAGTCGATTTTATGATTTCTCAGAAGGTCGATCCGATTACCGGAGCGCCCCTCGAAGACGAGCAGCGCATCGCCCGCCAGCAGTTGCGCCGCGTGGTGGACTATGCCGAAGGGACAGATTGCCGCCGCAAGATCCAGCTAGCGTACTTTGGCGAAAGCTTTGCGGGGCAGTGCGGCAACTGCGATAACTGCCTGCATCCGCAGCCAGTGGAAGATTGGACAATCGACGCACAAAAGTTTCTCTCCTGCGTAGCGCGGTGCAAAGAACGCTTTGGCATGAACCACCTGATCGACGTGCTGCGGGGCGCTCGCAGCCAAAAAGTGCTGCAATATGGGCATGACAAGCTTTCCACCTATGGCATTGGCAAAGACCGCAGCGCCGAAGCCTGGAAACACCTGGGGCGATCGCTCTTACACCAGGGCTTGATGGATGAAAGCAGCGACGGCTATTCCATCCCCAAGCTGAATGCCCAGAGTTGGGAAGTGATGCGCGGTCAGCGGACGGTAATGATTGCCCTGCCAGCGCGATCGCTCGACGAACCTGCCCCCGTGGGCGATCGCTTCTTGAAACAAACCGGGCCCAAAGCCGACAGCCTGTTTGAGCGCCTGCGCCAGTTGCGAAAGCGCCTCGCCGACGCGCAAAACGTTCCGCCCTACGTGGTCTTTTCGGATGTCAGCCTACGGCAAATGGCAGAGAAACAGCCGCACACGCTGCGTGAATTTTCGCGGATCTCTGGCGTGGGCAGCCGCAAGCTAGAGCAATACGGTGAAACGTTCGTCACCGAAATCCGTGACTTTTGCACAGAGCATGACATCCCGCTGCGATCGCCCAGCATCGGCACAATCCCCAGTGATTCTGAGGAAGATTCGTTTGACCCTGTACTTACCTATGCAAAACCGCCGCGCGATCGTAGTGAATCTCGTTCGGCACTGCGTCTTAAATCTGTGTCTCGCACGGTGTTTTATACGCTGGAGCTGCATCAGCAAGGTTTATCACCCGCAGAGATTGCCGAAAAACGCGGCTGCGGCATCCACACGATTTACAACCACCTGGATAAGTTACTGGAGGCGGGGCAGGCGGTGGATTTAGGTAAGCTAGTGGCGAGCGATCGCCAAGCAAAAATTGAACGGGCGATCGAAGCCGTGGGCACTGCGTCGCTCAAGGCGATTCACGAACACCTCCAAAATACGCTGGGCGAAACGATTGATTACGACTCGATTCGCCTCGTCCGTGCCACATGGCGACATACCAATCGCCAAGATAGCTAGAAACCAGCGAACATTTAGCCTCTATTTAACTTTCAGAAAACTCAATATTTTCGTAGAGGTTTGCAATCTGAACTTGCAAATCTAATGTGCGAAGTGAAAGGTTAAATTCTGGATCGTTATATTCAGAAAAAAGCCATTGATTTTCCGCAACTTTTACATGATGCTCAACGTGGATTTTATCCTGATCAATGAGCAGGTATTCCTGAAAGCTAGAGATGGTGCGATAAGCTGCAAATTTATCACCCCGATCATAGCTGCGGGTTGATTTGGACAACACCTCAGCAATAAGACAGGGATTCATCACCGTGTCTTTTTGCCCAGCTTGCAACTCTAGCGGCTTTGGCAAAACCATCACATCAGGATATGTATAGAAACTTGCGCCGGGAATCCAGAGCCGCTGATCAGCATAGAAGATCCGATGGTCTTTTCCTTTGAGGGCAGATTTAAGCAGAATATATAAGTTTCCTGCGATGTCATTGTGGTTTGGGGTGCCGCCCGTCATAGGAACAATTTCTCCATCGCGATATTCGTTGCGGGTTTCCGACGCAACTTCAAGTTCCAAATATTCTTCAGCGGTATAGCGTTTTGTCTCAGTTTGAGCCATCATGACAGGCTTACCTCCAAGATTTGAAATGGTTAGTTACCGGAAGCATCTGATAGACAATGCCAAATGGTACGAGACGGTGCGCCAGATGCGCTGAAAATCGGGTGTTGGCTGCCCCAAGTGTAACAGTGAGAGCGTGATCAAATGGGGCAAAGGGCGATCGCCCAGGTGCGGGTGCTTGCAGAAAAGGGCAATCGCCTTAATGAATGGCGATCGCCCGACGCTCGTTTCCCAGAAATCACGGTTCACCTGGCCAATCTGCTGGGTCAAGGGCAATTTCGCAGATCGGCAGCAGCAGGGAAGAGACAGGCGGGAGATCGAGTCGATGCGATCTCCCACTCCCCTAAACCTACGCCAGGTCAAACAGCAGCACTTCCGCATCGCTGACAGCTTGCACCTCCAGCAGCGTTTCGTCGCTGATGGCCGCGCCGTCGCCCGCTTCCAGCGACACTCCGTTGAGGCTGATCTTGCCCTGCGCCACCTGCACCCAGGCATATCGGCCAGGACGCAATTCGAGCGATCGCCCTTCACCAGCCTTCAGCACCGTGGCATACAGTTCCACATCCTGATGAATTTGCACCGCGCCATCGGCCCCCGTGCGGCTGGCAATGCGTCGCCACTGCCCCTGCTTGGCCTCAGGAGGAAACACCTTCTCTTCGTAATTGGGCGTTAATCCTGCTTCCTCTGGCAAAATCCAGATTTGCAGAAAATGCACGCCTTCCGTTTGCGACGGGTTGAACTCGCTGTGGGCAATGCCCGTACCCGCCGTAATTTTTTGCACTTCGCCCGCGCCAATCGTGGCGGCGTTGCCCATGCTGTCTTTGTGCGCCAGCGACCCCGACAGCACGTAGGAAATAATTTCCATGTCGCGGTGCGGATGCGTGCCAAAGCCGCGACCCGGCGCAACCCGGTCTTCGTTGATCACGCGCAGGGCGCGAAAGCCCATGTGGTCAGGATCATAGTAGTTGGCAAAGGAAAACGTATGGTAGCTATCCAGCCAGCCGTGGTTAGCGTGGCCGCGTTCTTCAGACGGACGGACAATAATCATGGAGAGTCTCCTTGAGTGAAAACTAGTGAAAACTTGAGTACAAAGACGGATATGCAGTCGAGTAAGAAAGGCGAAATGGCGGGTTATCGGCGCGATAGGTTGGTAGCGCGGCTCTGCTCCAAGGCCCCATCACGCCGGCCCTCATCACTTCAACCTGGCGTGCGACCCGTCACAGAAGGGTTCATTACCTGTGTGCTTGCAGAGGCAGAGCGCCACTTTCTGGGTTTCGGTTACTTCAAAGGCGAGGGGCGTAAAGTCCGTGCCCTGGTGGGAACCGTCGCAAAACGGCTGCCCTTGCGATCGCCCACAGCGACACCAGTAGTAGGTGCCCGGTTCTAGCTCCATCACCACGGGTTTCGTATCTGCAATCACGGGTTCGCTCATTGGTGTTCTCCCTATATACGAGCTATGTACGAGTTGACCTATGTACGAGTTGACCTATGTACGAGTCAACTGGCGTGCTAGTCGGCGCTCGCGTGTTCTCAAAGTGCTTGCGAAACGTTCGAGCAGACTTGAATCAAAGTGTTGAGTGGTTTAAATCAAAGTCGTACTCGGAACTACTTTGAGTTTATAGTAGATACAATGAGTTTGGGAAGTATGCACTTTTTGGTAAGGTACTTCCCAAAAGGAAACTGTCAGAGGCTGAAGGTATGACTATAAAAGATATCCCTACATTGGAACCTAGTCAGGCAATGTCACTCCACAATGCTGACCCCAAAACCCTTCAACCTGCCCCATCGCCCACCGTTTTGGAGCGCCCAAGCTGCGCGGTAGAAACCACCATCGCCATCATCGGCGGCCGCTGGAAGGTGCTGATCTTGCGGGAACTGCTCGGCGGCGTGAAGCGGTTTAACGAACTGCATCGGTCACTCACGGGCATTACCCAAAAGATGCTGACGCAGCAACTCCGCGAAATGGAAGACGACGGCATCGTGCATCGCGAGGTCTATCAGCAGGTGCCGCCCAAGGTGGAATATTCCCTAACGCCCCTGGGTCAAAGCCTGGAGCCAATCCTGGCAGTCATGCACGAGTGGGGCGAGCGGTATTTGGCAGAGCAAGGAGAGCGGTAGGGTTGGCGATTTTGGATTTTGGATTGGGGACTTTTTGCTGCACAATAAACCGGATGATCGCCCCATGTTTGCCAGTTCCCAGACTCATGGGCGCTAGTTCTCCATCGACCAATTCATAGCGGGTATCAGTGCCATCGCTGTAGGTTAGGTACTCCTCAAAGGTAAGTTTTTGCGTTGCGATCGCCATCAAACTCCCTCCCCGTCACGAGTTCCCATCCAAAGCAGGGCCTTCAGTATTGCTGTATGTATTAGCTCCTACAAAATTGGCAAGCGGGTCAAAGGGAGCATTGGCGAACTAAGGAAGCGGTTTAGCAGAAAAAGCTTGAATGAATTGCAGAATCAGCAGAATCTGACGATTGCTGAGAGGGGCGATCGCCTCTAGGAGTTGCTGACGAGGGGTTGCAGGATTCATGCTCAAAAATTGCAATCTAGCTCTATCCTATCGCCATCCTTCACGATGAATCAGATTCTGGGATGCCAAACTGATCGGGCAATTCGTCTGAGGAAATTTGCAGCACCGCCAGCAGAATCTTGAACTGAGCCGGGGTGAGTTTGGGAATCGATCGTCCCGCCTCCCAGTTGCGGACGGTGGTTTCCGTCACGCCCAGCGCCTCCGCCAACTGTTTTTGGGTCAAAAATCGTTGAACCCGGAGCCTCATTAGGGGCGATCGCGCTGCTTTGTCGGACATTTACGCAAATTAATTGACGGTAAGCGTAATTTGATTTACGCTTTTGGTGGATATCTACAAGGGCAGTCCGACATTAGGAGTTTGCCCCATCTCGATCTTACGAAGTCTTTGACGCTACTAAGCCATTGAGCCGTTGCCTAGGCGCGGCGGCTTTGTGCTGCTCAATTATCCCACCTCTACCGCCATGTCCATGCCGACATCGCCGACTTTGCCATGTCCAATCATCTCAATCCCGACTCTCGCTATCGCACGCGCCTCCATCCTTGGTGCCTCATCCGCTGCTTGCCTCGCGCTCAAACGCTTATCGTCGGCCGCTTTCGCCAGCGCAACGAAGCCGAAGCTCACCGCAACGTCCTGCGACAACTCATCCCTGGCGCAGTGTTTCAGGTGATGTTCGACCCGGCAGTGCCCGATCCCAGCCCTCCCGCACCGCGCCGTGCTTCTACTCCTCCTGCCCCTGCGCCGCCTGAATCCGCTGAATCAAGTCCTGCGTCAGCGGATGGTCAGACAACTCGCCCGCCCGCCCCGCCTGCACTGCCGCGATCAGCAGCCCTACAAAGTTTTGCCAAACGGTTTGAGCGGTGGGATGGTCTTGCCCCAGGCGGCTGAACAAAATCGGTAGCGCCCTCAGATACAACGGTTCCGCCTCACTGTAGCGTCCCATTGCACGATACAACCCCGCCAAATTGTTCAAACTCGTGGCGGTGTCGGGATGGTCTGCGCCGAGCTGCGCTTCGATGATGGCAAGCGATCGCCCATACAACGGTTCCGCCTCACTGTAGCGTCCCATTGATTCATACAAACCCGCCAAATTGTTCAAACTCGTGGCGGTGGAGGGATGGTCTGCGCCCAAGCGATTTTCCACCTGTTCTTTGCATCGCTCTGCCCAGCGCACGCCTTCAGCATACAAGCCCTGTCCACTGTAGAACTTCACCAACCCATTGGCAGGAGAAGGCACCGCCTCATCGCTGACCACCTGCATGTGGTGGTTCACCACTTCCACCAGATGCGGCACCACCGGAGCAAGAGCCAAATAGGTTGCCTGTGCAGCCGTCCAGGGAATCGCTTTGGCAACTTGCACCAGCACCGCGCAGTGGGTTTTCGTCAGGTCGTCGGCATCGGTCGCCTGCTCTCGCTTTGCCGCAAAAAATTCGCGAATCAGGCTGTGCAGTTGATAGCTGCCCTCGCCCACGCGGTTCAGAAGGTTGCGGTTCGCCAGCGTGCCGCAATCGTCTTCCAGGTCTTCGGCCTCGGCTTCAGGCTGCATGGCGGCCACCAGTGCCCACGGAATCGGGGCCAGCGCAAACAGGCTCAGCCGCTCTCCCAGTTGGCGCTGCGCTTCTGTCAAATCATTCCAGCTCAGTTCAAAGGCGGCGGCCACGCTCTCGTGGGTGGCGGTCATCGCCTCTTGGCAAGACAGCGCCCGCGCCGCCAACTTCTGCTGCTCCAGCCGCCGCTGCATCTCTGCCAGCGTCAGGTCTGGCTTGCTGGCCAAATATCGCCCCACCAGTTCCAGCCCCAGCGGCAAATAGCCCAGCCATGCACAGAGCCGCTTTGCGTCTGCAAGCTGTCCATCAATGCGGCTGGCTCCCGCCAAATCTCGCAGCACGTCCAGCGCCGCATCCTCCCCCAGCACGCCCAGCGGCACCCGACGAAAGCTGGCTCCCAGGTCTTGGCGCGTCGTCACCACCACCCGAAAGCGTGGGTCGGTGGGCAGGTAGGGTTTGACCTTCGCTTCGTATTCCGCCACCCGCTGATAGGCCACGTCGTCCACCACCACCAGCACCTCGCCCTCGCGCCAGTGCCGCCAGCAATAGCCCACCTGTGCGGCCAAGTCGTCTAGTCCGTCGGGCAGCGTCAGCCCCAGTTGCGCCTGAAAGTATTGCGTAATCTGTGTGCCGATCTCTTGCTCTCGCGCCCCCAGCCAGCACACGCCACCGGGATACGCGCCCTCCCGCAGCTTGGCCGTGGCATATTGCAGCGCCAGCTCCGTTTTGCCGACACCGCCCATGCCTTGCAGCGCGGTGATGGCGACGCGCTCCGTCTGCTGCAAGGCATCATGCAGCTTCGCCCAGTCGTCCTCTCGCCCGCGAAAGCTTTGGTTAGGGTACTGGGGCAGGTTGCTGGGAATGCCCGTCGGCGGGGGCGGCGGCAGCGGTTCGTTAATAATGATCGTTTTGGCAACATTTGCATTGCCGCCTGTCACCTCAACCTGAATTCCCGTGCCCTGGTCGTGAATGTGCTGGTCGCTCATGGGGAGGATTGCGTCAGGAGTTTGCGGGCGGTTGGGTTTGGTGAATGGTGATATCGCCGATGTAGGCCATGCCGCCTTCGACCTTGGTTTGCCAGCCTTTGGCATGGTCGCCAATGATGTTTTGCGTCATGTGGCTCTGGTCGATTAGCTTGCCGGCGTTGATCTCTTCTGCCAAAAGCCGAATCTCGTTGGCAAACTGCGGATCTTCGTCCATTGCCACCTGAAGATAGGCCGCAATTTGATTCACCTGCTCTGCGGTGATTTTGTGGGTCTTTTCGATCGAGGCTTTCACTTCTTCCACACGCGGCCGTCCGCGCAGCTTGGTCCAGATGCGCTTTAAGAGATCATCCATGCGGGCGATCGCCATTTCCGAAAACTTTTCCGCCAGTTTCCCAGCGCTCGTTTCCATAAACTTTTGGAAGGCAAGAGTGGCGATCGCGCCTGCGGTCAGCGTTGCCGGGTCAACCATTTACCGATCTCCAAAGTCGAAGGGCTGACTCCGTTCTAACCCAAATATTCAAGAGATTCGAGCATTTCTTTTGCAAAAAGCGAATCAAGACCCCGGCGCAGGCTGCTAAGCCAACACCAACGCCCCGCCAAAATCTAAAACCCAAAATCCAAAACCTCTAAGATGGAAACAGGCGGGCGATTCCCGCAGGGAAAGTGCGCCGCACTGCTTGTGCGAACGCTTCGCGAATCGCCCCTTCAGTTCTATCTGGACACACGCCGATGGTCATGACCGCGCAGCAGTTGGCAGACCTGATGCCAGATGCCACCCAAATCGAGAGCGACGAGCCGGAAATAGAAAGTTCGCTGCACTATGCCCAACTGGCGCTGCTGGTGGCGTGTTTGGAGTGGTTGTGGCGCGATCGCACCGATTTCTTTATCGGCGCGAATTTGACGATTTACTTCAGCCGTCAGCAGCTTAAGCATCGAGACTGTCGCGGGCCCGACTTTTTCCTGGTCAAAAAGACGCAGAAGCATCCGCGCAAATCGTGGGTGGTCTGGGAAGAGGACGGCAAATATCCCGACCTGACTATTGAGCTGCTGTCGGAGTCCACGGCTGAGGTCGATCAGACGCTGAAAAAGGAGCTATACCAGGATCGCTTTCGGACGTATGAATATTTCTGGTTTTCGCCCGACACGCTGGAGCTAGAAGGCTTCCGGCTGGTCAACCAGGTGTACGAGGCGATCGCCGCGAATGAAGCAGGATGGCTGTGGAGCGACGGCCTCAGCCTGTATCTGGGCGTAGAAGACGGAAAACTGCGCTATTTTCAGCCCGACGGACAGCGCGTGCCCACGCCCGAAGAAGCTGCATGGCAGGCGCAACACCGCGTCGATCAGCTTGCGGCTCAGATCCAAGCAATGGGCATTGAGCCAGAAGCATAAGGTTGATTCACCCGCTATGAAAGTCCTCCTCCTCGGACTCATCCACTCCTACCGCATCCTGATCTCGCCGCTGTTTCCGCCGAGCTGCCGCTTTCACCCCACCTGCTCGCAATACGGACTGGAGGCGATCGCCCGCTACGGCTCTATCAAAGGCGGCTGGCTAACGGCAAAGCGCATCGCCCGCTGCCACCCCTGGAGCGAAGGCGGCTATGACCCCGTGCCGACGGAAGAAAAGTGACAAATGGAAAAGAGAAGAACGAAGAACGAAAATCGAAAATCGAAAATCGAAAAAAACACCTATTCTTCCCTCTTCGTTCTTTCCCTCTTCCCTCTTCGTTCTTCCCTCTTCCCTCTTCCCTCTTCCTTCTTCGTTCTTCCCTCTTCGTTCTTCCTTCTTCGTTCTTCCCTCTTCCCCCTTCCCTCCTCACTCCCCTGGCGACGGACTCGGTGAGGCGGCGGGAGATGGCTGGAGCCATGCATCGGGCGATCGCCCCGTAGCGGTTTCAAAATCGAGCGAGACGAGAGAAACGGTGAGGTTCTGCGGATTTTCCGGTGCGTCAATCAGGGCGTAGATGGCGCTCTGGTTAAAGTTTTTGTTGCCGAGGGCGAGGGTGTGGGGTTTGCCGTCGGCGGTGGTGAATTCGATCGTGGTGGTGGGCTGGTCGAGTCCGTAGGTGGCGAGGTCGGCCGGGGGAATGGAAAAAGTGCGATCGCTCGTCCCAGTCGCCAGCAAGTTCGCCAAAAACGCTACGGCGGCATCGTTGGCCACGCCTTGCTGGGGCTGCTTCATTTGCCACACGCCATTTTCGTCTTTTTCAAACACCAGCGTTTGATCCGGCTTTTTCACCGTCAGCGACTGGATCTGGCTCTCCTCTATTGCAAACAGCTTTTGCGGAGTGGTTTGTCCTGCCTCTTCGGTGCGAGGGGGCTGCTGCAACGACCATAGGCTGACGCTGCCGAGAATCAGCGCCGCGAATAGGAGCCAGAAGGTGGTGGGTTTGAGCTTCATAGCAAGCAATAGTATTGATTCTCGATTTTGGGTTTGCGATTTTGGGTTTGCGATTTTGGATTGCTAGTCAGGCATTCCCTACCGCCGCCGCCACCACACCCCCACGGCCAGCGCCAGCCCTGCCAGCGGCAAAAAGACCAGCGAAGTGAGGATCAGCCCGACCTGCTGCGAAGGCGAGAACAGTACGCGGCGATTGGTGGGTTCGGCGGCGCGGACGGTGAAGGTGGGGTCGGCTTCCTGACTGAGCCAGCCAATGGCGTTGAGGAAGAGGTCGCGGTTGAGCTGCTGGTCGATCAGGCCGTTGGTGGCAAACGTGGAGTTGCCGATCGCCACCATTCGCGCTTCGTCCTGAACAGGCGGCTCCTCTGCATCGGGCGAGGGGCTGGGGGCGGGCGCGTTTGACAGGCGACGGCTAAAGGCAGCGCCCAGAACGAGATTGCCCTCCGGCGCTTCGGGATCAAGCTGGAGCTGGCCGTCTTCGCCAATCTGCTGCGCCTGGGTGCGAACGTTGGTAAACAGCAGCGGAGTCGTCTCTACGCCCTCGACTTCGCCCAGTTCCAGCGGCCGCGCCAGGGGAAAGAAGGTGATGCCGTTGTTGAGTCCGTCGGTGATGGGGTGCGGGCCATATTCCGTGATGATGGTGACTGCGCCATCGCGGCCGGCGGCGGGGTCTACCAGGATGCGATCGCTAAAGGCAACGCCCCAGCCTTCCAGCAAGCCATCCAGTTCGGGATTGGTCTGCGGATCGACTAGCAGCAGCAGGCCGCCCTTGCGGGTCTGAAAGTCCTTGAGGCGAGAGATTTCTTCTGCCAAAAGCGGCCGCTGGGGGCCAGCCACCACAATCACCGCAGCGTCGGCGGGAATTTCGGCAGTGTTTGCCAGGTTCAGCGGTTCTGCCTGAAAGGTTTCGTCCGTTAGGCTGGTGAGGGCTTGGGCCAGCCCGCCTTGACCGGGGTTCAGTTCTCGCTCGCCGTGCCCTTGTAGGAAGTAGACCTTGGTCTGGCGATCGCTCGTGATCTTCACCAGCGCAGTGGTCAGCCGTCGCTCCGAGAGGCGCTGGGAGGGGCTGATGGTCTGCACCAACTGACGGCGATTCCCAGAGGGATCGCTTCGCGAATCGCCCTTCTCTACATACACTTCGCCAAAGTTCTGCACGCCAAAGCGCTCGGCAAGTCCGGGCTGCACCTGCGGATCGACATATTCATAGGCGAACCCGTCAGGATTTTGGCGGCGATAGTTTTCCAGCAGATCGCGATCGGCAGGATTCGGTGCCAGGTCAAAGATCCACACTTTGACGGGATCTTCCAGCGACTTCACCACTTCCTGCGACTGGGGTGCAAGGGTGAACAGGCGATTTTCCGTCAGGTCTAGGCGCGTGTTGTAGCGCGTCGCCAAAAAGTTTGTGAGCAGGAAAATAGCCAGCACTGCCAGCGTTGCCAGCACCGCATTCGTGCCCGCCTGGGTCGAGCGTTTGCCCCATAGTCCCTGAAATCCGCTGGCCTGCGACCCCAGCCACACCACCAATAGCCCAATGCCCGCGCTCAGCAGCCCAGCGGGTATGGGGCCCCAAGTTCCTGCCACCAGACCTGCCGTTAGCCCCATGAGAATCAGGAACAGGCCGGGCCAGATTAGGTGTTTGAGTTTGAGGTAGGGACGGAGGGGTTTCATGAGAAAAATGAAGAACGAAGAGAGAAGAGGGAAGAGGGAAGAGGGAAGAACGAAGAGGGAAGAGGGAAGAACGAAGAAATAGGTGTTTTTTTTCGCTTTTCGTTTTTCGTTCTTCTTTCTTCTTTTTTCCCTGTCTAGGATTCGCCTTGGGGTACTGGCCCTGGTTGCTTAGGAGCGCTGGAATCGGAGGGCTTCGATGGATTGGGCGGTGAGGAAGATGCCCAGCAGGATGTAGCTGAGGTAGAGGACGAGGCTGCTGGTGTTGAAGATGCCTCGGCTGAGGTCGTTGTAGTGCTTGATTAGCGAGAGGTGGGCGATCGCCTCTCCGGTGGAACCGCCGACCCCGTTGGCGATTAGGTCTGTGACCCAGAGCAGCAGCATCAGCCCAAAGGTCAGCACGGCGGCGAGGATGGTGCTGTCGGTGAGGGAGGAGATGAACATGCCCAGGGACAGCACGGCGGCGGCCATCAGAATCAGTCCCAGATGCCCCATAAACAGCACATTTAGACTGGCGGCGGGGTTGGACGCAATAAACAGGCTGCTCTCATACAGCAAGATGGGCAGCAGCATGGTGATGAAGAAGGTCAACACGCCCAGCAGTTTGCCGACGGCGACGGCCCAGTTGGTAATGGGCGAGGTGGCCAGCAGTTCTAGCGTGCCGCGCTTGCGCTCTTCGGAATAGAGTCCCATCGACAGCATCGGCAGCAAGAACAGCGCCAGGGAACCCAGTAGCCCCAGAAACACGTTCAGGAACTGGTAGGGCACGTCTACGGGTGGGTCGGTGATGCCGGCCTGGTCGCGCTGGGCAACGGCGGCGAGCAATCCCTCTGGGCCAAACAGAATGACCACGAAGAAAAAGCCGCTCAGCAGCCAAAACACAGCGGCGATCGCATAGGCAAAGGGCGAGGCAAAGTAGCTCTGGAGTTCTCGCCGATAAATTGCCAGAATATTGCTCAAAATGACGCGCATCTAGGCTGCTTCCTCCTGAGATGGGGACTGGTTTTGGGGTTCATTGGAAAGACTGGGGTCGGGGTCGGCGGGTGCGTCGGCCATGGTGAGTTCCAAAAACACCTGCTCCAGGTCGGCCTGCACGCGCCGCATTTCGTATAGCCCCAGCCCTGCATTGATGACCGTGGCGGCAATATTGCGGCCGGGGTCGGTTCCTGGATTGGAGATGACGCGCAGTTTGTAGCGGTGGGGCGGCAGCCCTTCGACGGTTAGTGCGGTGACGGACTTTACGCCTGCGAGGTATTGCAGCCGCTCCTGAGCCACCAGCAGTTCGCCCTCCACTTCTAGCTCATAGCCCGCGCCGCCCGCCAGTTCTTCCATCAGGCGATCGGGCGTGTTGGTGGCGACGACGCGGCCGCGGTTGATAATGGCGACGCGGCTACAGGTCATGCTGACTTCCGGCAGAATGTGGGTCGAAAGAATGATGGTGTGGTCGCCGGCCAGACTTTTAATTAGGTTCCGCACGTCGATGATTTGGCGCGGGTCGAGGCCGACGGTCGGTTCGTCCAGCACGATCACGGGCGGGTCGTGGACGATTGCCTGGGCAATGCCGACCCGCTGCCGAAAGCCCTTAGACAGTTTGCGAATCAGGGTGTCGCGCCGTTCCAACAGGTTGCAGCGTTCCAGAGAAGACTGGACTCGTTGGGGGCGATCGCCCGCTGCCACGCCCTTCAGCCGCGCCACAAAATGCAGAAACCCTTCCACCGTCATGTCGGGATAGAGGGGCGGCGTTTCCGGCAAATAGCCAATCCGCTGCCGCACTGCCATCGAGTCTTCATGCACGTCGAACCCGGCTACGGTGGCCGTGCCGCTGGTGGCGGGCAAATATCCGGTCAAAATCCGCATTGTCGTCGTTTTGCCTGCGCCGTTTGGCCCCAAAAAGCCCAGAATCTCCCCCGACTCTACCGAGAACGTCACGTCCGTAATTGCAGGGGTAGAGCCGTAGACTTTGCTGAGGTGTTCGACGGTAATCATGAGGGACTAGTCAGGGTTAAGGGCTAGGTCGTGTTGGCGTAATGGAACGAGCAGGGTTCGAAAAAATCTGCGGTTTAGGGGAGATCTCAATTTCTCTCAATTTCTAGGTGGCGAGGTGGCGCTGTAAACGCAACTGTTGGAGTCTATTTGGAGTTTATGAAGACGCTGGACTGCCAATCTAAAATCACCAATCCAAAATCGAGAATCGACATAGGGGGATCAAAAGCGCTGCGAAACAACATCCCTGACCTCTGAATTCCGCAACTCCCAACAACGGCAAATTGTAGCCAAAATTGCGAATTTTCGATCTGACGGAGATGTGTCAAGCATGTGACGGCGCATCGAATCTTTGCGGTGCGGCTTAGGCTTTGCGACTCATGCTTTGCGGCTCAGGTTCCAATTTCTGACCCTGAGCTTAACCCTTGGCTCAACCTTGAGTTCAGTTTTGACCAACTACGCTCCACCAGACGAGGAGGGCGATCGCCCCCAGTCCGACCTGCTGCGGCAGCAGGTTTTGCAAGGGCTGGCGGGCAATTTTCTGCGTCAGAAAAACGCTGAGGGCAAGGGTGCTGAGCAGCGTCACGCCCTGTAGAAACGCAATCACGGCGGGATGGGCGACGACGACGGGCAGCCCTGCGCCGCTCAGTCCAAACGTGGCGAGGGTAACGGGCACGATGCGGCCGGCTTCGGTCAGTCCCAGATGCAGATAGTGCGCCAGGTTGCAGCCGAGGGTCAGCGGCAAATAGCCGTAGGCCAGTTCGACGAAGGGTTTGGATTTGGGGTTGAAGAGTTTCAGCAGGCTGTGGCAGACGAGGGCGATCGCCCCCGGCAGCACCAGCGCGATCGCCGCCAGTCCGGCATGAAGCGCAAAGGAACCGAGCGGTGCAGCATCATATTGCAGCAGCGTGGCCAGCAGATCACGGTCGCCAAACCCCAGCAGCGTCAGAATCGTCGGCAGCCGATGCAGCACCACCGCCCCCGTCAGCAAAAACAGCAGGCACACCTCCGGCCGCGTGGGCTTGTGGGTGGTCCAAAGTTCAATGCCGGGGGGACGCAGGTTTAGCTCGACGGAGCGGTGTGGGCAAGCCTTCAAGCAGGTCATACACAGCACGCAGTCGCGATTGTCCTGAAGCTGCGCCGGGTGCGAATAAATTGGACAGCCACCGGTTTCCTGGCCTTCGCCCTTTTGGGGCCCGCCCTTATAGCACTGGTAGGTCGTGCAACTGGCAGAGCAAATCCCCTGCTGCGCCCGCAGTTCAATCATCGACAGCTTGGCGAACAGGCCGTTCATGCCGCCAATGGGGCAGAGATAGCGACACCAAAAGCGCCGCTCAAACAGGAACGAAAAAATTACGGCTCCGGCGGTAATCAGCAGCAGCAGGCAGGCAGAGAGATAGGCTGTGTTCTCCAGATGCCACAGTTCTTCCCAGAGCAAAATCAGCGCAAATAGCCCAAACAGAAACCAGCCGCCCCATTTTTCCGCCTCTGGGCGCGACCAGGGCAGCAGCGTGCGTCCCAACACGCTAGTTGAGACTTTTTGCGAAATTTCACCGTAGATCATAAACGGGCACACGGCGCACCACAGCCGTCCTATAAATGGGAAGCCGACTAGCACCAGCGGCCACCACCAGGCCCAAAAGAAATTCAGCGCAAAGTTGCGATCGCGGGTCTGCGGGCCCAGCCAGAGGACGGCGATCACCAGCGGAAAAAACCAGACCGTGAAGCCGTAGTTTATCCGGTCGGGCCACCACGGGCTGCGGAGAAACTGGCGCAGCTTGGGATAGGCGTTGAGCAGGTTGACCCGAAAGCGGCGGGTCTTGCTGCCCGTTGCCCAAAACACCTCTTCCGTCAGCACGGGTGCGCCGCTGGACTGGATGATGGCACGGCCGACCATGCCCTCTAGCTCCGTCAGGTTGCCCGGAAAGTCGTAGCCCTGGAGCCGCCGCAGCGCCTCTGGCGCAACCTTGGGGCGGGCCAAACCGCGCGAGGAACAGTAGAGGCTGATGTAGTAATTTACCTGGGTTTCGAGGTCGGCCTTTCGCACGCGCAGGGGCGGCACTTTGATGGCATGACCCACAAGGCGATCGAGTTCGGGGAGCGATCGCTCTGAGGTGAAGATAATTCGCGCATTCGACTGGCGCGGCTCTGGTTCTGGGTCACCTTCGCGAGCGACGGGTCGGTAGGTTCCCGTTTCCAGCAGTTCCGCCAGCTTGGGCTGGAGCGCCTGGGGCACGTCCTGCACGTTGTTGATCAGCAGCGTGCCATTGCCCAACCAGTTGAGTAAACCGGGCTTGCCATTCACCCGACCAAACAGGTCTGCGCCGCTGGGTTGTAGCATGTCGCCGTTGAGCTTGATCATGGGCTGCTTGCGATCGCCACTGCCAAAGTGGATCAGCGCCGCTGCATTGTCTTTGCCCAGCCCCGGCTCGCCAAAGATCAGGACCGGACGGCGATCGCCCGCTGCTTTTTTGATTGCCTGCCGCAGCCGCACCGCGTAGCGACTCGCACCCACAATACCCCGTCGCACCTTCGGCACCAGGTAGGGACGCAGGGCCGCCTGTCGCTCTTGCTCAAAGACAAGCTGGGAACTCAGTTCCGTCACCTCGTCTGCCAACTGCCGCGACACGGTTCGGTTTAGCTCCGGAAACTGTGCCACCAAGTCGCGGAAGGCTTCGCGGGGCACTATCCAAATTTCGCAATCGCTGAGGGTGATGACGGTATGTTCCGCAGGCGTTTCGAGCAGCAGTTCCTTTAGATACAGCACCGAACCGGGCAGCAGGCTAACGGTGTCTGCCATGCTGTCGGGTCGGGTGCGATAGCGCTCCAGTCGCCCCGATTTCAGAATGTAAAGCGCTTCGGGTTCGGTGTCTTCCAGCACCAGCCGATGGTTTTCGGGAACGCGGATCTCGCGCACCTGCTGGGCGATCGCCCTCACCGCTGCTTCCGATAGCTCCCCAAATTGGGTCTGCTGCTGTATCCACTGCACCCGCTCAGCAATTTGCATGGGCTAACCTCATTGCGTGGTTATCCAGGGTCAATCATTCTTGCTTTTGGGCGTTCCTGCTTTTGGGCATTCCTGCTTTTGGGCATGGGGGCAACTCCGGAGAGGCCAGCCTTGTGAATTTAAAGTTCTGATGTGTAATCTACTACTCTATTTTCAATTCTAAATAGATTGTTAATATTTTGGGATTAAGCCTTTTTGAAACGACCCGCATGAAAACGGTAGATCCGGTCTCAGTTGAGATTATGCAGCAGGTGGCGGAGTATTTCAGCGTCCTCAGCGAGCCGACTCGCCTCCGTATTCTCAGCGTCCTCCGCAACGGCGAACGCTGCGTTCAGGAGCTGGTCGAAGCGACCGCCACCAGCCAGGCCAACGTCTCCAAGCACTTGAAAGTGATGCTGCAAGCGGGTATCCTCTCGCGCCGCACCGAGGGCACCTCTGCATACTACAGCGTGCAGGATGACTTGACGTTTGAGCTGTGTAACCTGGTGTGCGATCGCCTTGCCAGCCGCATTGAACTCCAGGCCCGGCGATTTCGGGCATTTGGGCTGACCAGTGGGCAGGTGTTGAAGCGGTCGGTGTGATGGGTTGAGGAGGCAGTAACCCAGCGAGCGTCGAGTCTCTAGTACGGATAAATGCCCGGCGAGAGGAGCAGCCGCCGCTGAGGTTCGGTGAGGTTAGGAAACTCGTCAGGATTGTAGAGCGATCGCGCCCAGGCATTCGATCGCGGCGAGTATTTATAGAACAGGGTGCGCCGCTCTCCCTGGCCGCGCCAAGGCAGCGTGCCGTGGGTCAGCGCTTCGGTAAACAGAATGGCGCTGCCTGCGGAGAGGGCGATCGGCCGCATACAAGCCGGTGGATTTTCCAAATCGCGCCATTCGTCAGGGAAAGGGGCATTACTTTTGTGGCTACCGGGAATGCAGGCAAAACCGCCCTCGCTGGGGCGCACGTCCCGCAGTTCGTAGGCCACCGCCGTCAGCCCGTTATACATGCGCCCGTGGTGGACGTGGTAATACTGGCAGGGGTCGTAGGGTGTGCCGCCGCCGTGGAGCCGCGTGCCGATGGGTCCCTTGCCCTGGCGAATGACGTGCGTGTAGTCGTGATCCAGCCGAAAGCCCTCGCCCAGCAGGGTCTTTAAGTAGGGCATCAGCGGCGCAGGGTCGATCAGGTCTTGAAACGGTTTTCCCCAGGGCAGCAGCCCGTCCCAGCGAAACCAGGGGCGATCGGGGTCGTTGACGGTGGCAATCTGGCGATCGAGTTCGGCATTGAGCGCATCTAGTTGCGCTGCCGTCAGCACGTTTTCCACCACCAGATAGCCCTGCAAGTCGAATAAATACCATTCTTGTGCGTTCAAGATTGTCTCCTGAATCGGGAATCGTTGGGAATTAGCTGCGGAATAGTCGGGTGTAAAGCGTTTCGTGGGCCATGCAGGCGATCGCCTGTCCCCAACTGCACGCGCCAAAGTCGTCTGTGGGTAAGACTAGCGCTTCGTCGGTTGTGCGGGCGATCGCCGGAGCAAGACTCAGCAGCAGCCGTTGCCCGGCCGTTTGTCCCAGCGGAATCAGCTTCACGCCTGCATTGACCAAATTGCTGGCCCAACTGTGCAAATAGCCAAGGATGGCAGCCTGCGAGTCGATCTGCCAGTGGGCAGCGGCGATCGCATACGCGACGGCAAAATTCACCGCAAAACTTTCGGCTGCGTTGCTGGTTTCCCCGCAGGCTTGCAGCAGCGGAGCAAGGCTGGGGTCAAGTTCGAGCAGCAGCCGGTAGAGCGATCGCCCCATTTGCCAGCTTTGTAGCCGCAGTTCCTCTGCCTCGCGCAGCGCCGACAGCCATTGGTTCCAGTGGCGCAAAGCAGGAAGATCGGGGGCGATCGCCGCCTCATAGACCCGCGCCATCACCGCCGCCTCCAGCCGCATCGCTCCAGCCGCCAACTCCTGCTCAATCCAGTGCTGCAAGCTGGATACATCTGGCAATTGCCCCCGCCCCACCAGCGTCTCCAGCCCTTCGGAGTAGCTGTAAGCCCCCACAGGCAGCGCCGGACTCGCCAACTGCAAAAGCCGCAGCAGACGCTCCCCGCTTATCGCCGCTTCACACGTCATGAGAAGACTCCTGCGAATCCTCAGATGTAGACTTGTGAGAATGCTGAAGAGAACCTACTTGAGAACTCGTTTCAGAATGCTGACGTAAAGGCTCAGGGTGATGTATATCCTCATCAGAATGGTCGCGCCCGGGATCATGTTCGTGATCATGATCATGAGAATGGCGATGCGAATGGCGATGCGAATGGTGGCACGAATCTTGATTTGAATCGTGTTGCGAATCGTGATGCAAATGTCCTAGCTCTTGACCACCAAACCCCAACCCTTCATAGGCTCCCGTCTCTGGCTGAAAGGGCTGTTCTTCCAACTGCACATGCAACCCCATTTTTTCCACCATGTCTTGCAAAACCGAGTCGGGCGAAAAGCGCAGATAGGTTTCTGTGACCTCCAGCGGCACATGGCGATTGCCCAGATGATAGGCGGCTCGCAGCAGCGCCAGCGGCGTGTGGGCGGTGACGGTGACGACGGGTTCTGGCCTGGCCACCACGCGCACTCGCTCCCCCGAAGCCGCCAGCAGCACGTCTCCATCTCGCAGCACAGTTCCCCTGGGCAATTGCAGCGAACAGGGGATGCCCTCCACAGATTCAAAATAATGGCGCGATCGCACTCGTTCTTCTGCCGTCAGCAGCAGCGTCAACTCAGCAGGTTCAGGGCAGACTTCGGGGCGATCGCCCGGAGCAGAGAGCCGTTGGGTGAGGACAAGCATGGCAATGGTCTAAGATTTTGGGTTTGTGTTCTAAGAGATTCCCCAGGGATTCGTCAGGGCTGTGCGATCGCCCCCAGGGCCTAAAAAGCGCTATGGAAGTAGATTACACCCGAATCCGGAGTCGTCTACAGCGCCAACCCTGATTACACATCGGCGAAAACCAGCGCGTCAAATGCCAAACCTGTCAACCGTTACAACCCCAGCCCTCGCAAGTGCGTCAGTCTTGCCCTCATCCGCCGCTAAATATTGGCATTTCATAACCAGAAAGCGATCGCCTCACCCGATCAGGCATAGCCCCCAGCCCAAAAACTACCCTAAGATGGGGCTTAAACTAATGATTCGATAGCCACTTGAGAATCGTTCGATAATCATTCGATGATTACTTTTCGATGATTACTTGATGCAGCCTCTAGCCCTGGACAACCTGCTGCATAAAGTGTCAGGTGCATAAAGTGTCAGGTGCGCTGCGGAGTCAACTTCATTTTTAGATTGAGCCACTTCACATCATCAAGGAGCCGCTTGTGAGTCCAGAAACCCTTATCTCACCGCCGATTGCCGCCGCAAGTCCCTACTCTCCCACCGAGTTCGATGCCTACGTCATCAATAGCTATGCTCGTTTTCCCATCGTGCTAGAGCGAGGCGAAGGTTGCCGCGTGTGGGACAGTGAGGGACGCGATTATCTGGACTTTGTGGCGGGTATTGCCACCTGCACGCTGGGCCACGCCCATCCGGCTATGGTGAACGCAGTCAATCGCCAGATTCAAAAGCTGCACCACGTTTCCAACCTGTTCTATATCCCAGAGCAGGGCGACCTGGCAAAATGGCTGGTCGAGCATTCCTGTGCCGATCGCGTATTTTTCTGCAACTCTGGCGCAGAGGCGAACGAAGGCGCAATTAAACTGGCGCGGAAGTATGCCCACACGGTGCGCGGCATCGCCAACCCGATCGTGCTGACGGCTCATGCCAGCTTCCACGGGCGCACTCTGGCTACCATCACTGCCACCGGTCAGCCAAAGTATCAGAAGAACTTTGACCCGCTGATGCCAGGATTTCACTACGTTCCCTACAACGATATTGCAGCCCTAGAAGCGGCGATCGCCCAACTGGATGCCAACCAGCCTCAGGTGGCGGCCATTCTGCTGGAGGCGCTCCAGGGCGAAGGCGGCGTGCGGCCGGGCGATCGCGCTTATTTCCAGCGGATTCGCGAAATCTGCGATGAAAAGGGAATTTTGCTCATTCTGGACGAAGTGCAGGTCGGCATGGGCCGCAGCGGGCAACTTTGGGGCTACGAGAATCTGGGCATCGAACCCGACATTTTCACCTCGGCTAAAGGACTGGGCGGCGGCATCCCCATTGGCGCGATGCTCTGCAAGTCGTTTTGCGACATCTTTCAGCCCGGCGACCACGCCAGCACCTTCGGCGGCAACCCCTTTGCCTGCGGCGTGGCGCTAGAGGTGTGCAAAACTCTGGAGCGCGACAACTTGCTGCACAATGTGCGAGAGCGCGGCGAACAACTGCGGAACGGGCTGCGGGCGATCGCCCAGCAATATCCTGCACTCGTCGCAGAAGTGCGCGGCTGGGGGCTAATCAACGGTCTGGTGCTGAAGGAAGAAGCTGCTACGGTGTCGGCAGATATCGTGAAGGCGGCGATCGCCCAAGGGCTGCTGCTTGTTCCTGCTGGCCCGAAGGTGGTGCGCTTTGTGCCCCCGCTGATCGTCACTGCTGCGGAAATCGAGCAAGCCCTCGGACGGCTAAACCAGGCCCTCAGCAACTTGTCTCTTTAGGGCTGAGGCGTTGGTTTTGAGCAGGCAGACAACCTTGTTTCGGGTTAGCACCACTAGTCCGAAGCACGGTTCCAGCCGCTCTAGGACTTTTCTGGAAAATCTTTTGAGAAATCTGTAGAAGAGTCCCCTCTTCCCGTGCTACGATTATTAATCGTGGGATGGACGGGTCGGTGCCCGAGTGGTTAATGGGGGCGGACTGTAAATCCGCTGGCTACGCCTACGCTGGTTCGAATCCAGCCCGGCCCATCCCCCGATTGCCCGTGTAGCTCAGTGGTAGAGCACACCCTTGGTAAGGGTGAGGTCATGAGTTCAATCCTCATCACGGGCTTTATCGCTTCATACCCTGGCTGCAAGGAGCTGAGAAACCAGTGTCGTGAGCGTTGCCACACTCTGCGCCTGCTGCTCCGCTAGGCGAATATGCCCTTCTAGCGCCCGGTTCTGGCTTTCCAGCGTAATCGCAATGCGGTCAAGTCTGTCGTCAATGGCAACAGTTCGCTGCTGGGTCTGGTCAACAAACGTGGCGATCGCCTCAGTCAATCGATCCAGCTTGGCATTCAGCGACGCATCCCGCTGGGCCGCCTCTTCGGATAATCGATCCAGCTTGGCATTCAGCGACGCATCCCGTTGGGCTGCCTCTTCAGATAATCGATCCAGCTTGGCACTCAGCGACGCATCCCGCTGGGCCGCCTCTTCAGATAATCGGTCCAGCTTGGCATTCAGCGACGCATCCCGCTGGGCCGCCTCTTCGGATAATCGATCCAGCTTGGCATTCAGCGACGCATCCCGCTGGGCCGCCTCTTCGGATAATCGATCCAGCTTGGCATTCAGCGACGCATCCCGTTGGGCTGCCTCTTCAGATAATCGATCCAGCTTGGCATTCAGCGACGCATCCCGCTGGGCCGCCTGTTGTCCATTAGTAACAATTAGCTCTGACAGATAGGCGATTTGCTGGGTCGAGGTTTCTAGCAACACCGCTACACGGTCAAGGCGTTCATCGATAGTCGGTTGGTTCTCACTCATGGCGCTATTCTGTTGTGAATAGTTGAATAATATTCCCACAGCGCAACTCATCGCGGGATTCTGAAAATTCGGGCAGCCACTTAACGAACTCGTCAAACGTCGTGTGGGGGACTGGAGCGCTGAATCATGGCGATTCCCAACATGATTGAAGACCCACTGATTGAAGACTTACTGGAGTAACATTTCGACCGGGATGCTCAGGTCTGGAAATGCCAGATCGAGTCCTGGCTCTGACCCATCCCTCAGCGTAATGGGAACGCAGGGCGCACCTGAGCGCGATTCCCGTAGGGATCGCTTCGCGAATGCCCAACCGCTTTTGCAAGCGTCCGCCCCCCTGAATGCGCTTGTTAGCCTGGGGAATTCCTTCAGGCGACATCAAGACGATCTCTCCTCTGCAAGTCCTGAGTTTATCTTGCCACTCATACCGCTATGCCATTGGCAGAACGGTCTGCTGCAATAGGCACACTGATGTCTCCAGAACCCAATCAGGACTGCCGCGCCATGTCCATGAGAATTTGTTGGGCACTTTGCACCGCGTCTGGGGAGACAGGATGGCGCTGTCGATAGCTGCCGTCGGGCTGAAGCTCCCATGCCTGGCGGTTGTCGGCCAGCAAGATGCCGAGAATTTCCTGCAAATCTTTGGCGATCGCCCTGTCATCCACTGGCGTAACGGCCTCCACGCGCCGATCCAGATTGCGCGGCATCCAGTCGGCACTACCGATGTATACGTCCTCCGCGCCGCCATTGTGAAAATAAAAAATGCGGGAATGTTCCAAAAACCGCCCCACGATGCTAATCACTCGAATGCGATCGCTCACGCCTGACAGCGCCGGCCGCAGACAGCAAATGCCCCGCACGATGAGATCAATTTGCACGCCGGCCTGCGACGCTTCATAGAGTGCAGCAATCAGCGGCGGATCAACCAGCGCGTTCATCTTGGCGACAATGCGGGCATGGCGACCCGCACGGGCAATCTCGCGCTCTCGGTGAATCAGGTCAAGCAGGCGATCGCGCAAATTGGTCGGAGCCACCAGAAGCTTGCGATAGGTTTGCTGCCGCGAGTAGCCCGTCAGCGCGTTAAACAACTCCGTCACGTCTGCACCCAAATCCTCCCGACAGGTCAGCAAGCCCAGATCGGTGTAGAGCCGTGCCGTTTTGGGGTTGTAATTACCCGTGCCAATGTGGACATAGCGACGCAGGCGATCGCCCTCCTGCCGCACCACCAGCATCAGCTTAGTATGCGTTTTTAGCCCCACCAGCCCATAGACTACATGAACGCCCACCTGCTCTAGCTTCCGCGCCCACTGAATATTATTCTCTTCGTCAAAGCGTGCCTTTAGCTCCACCAGCACCGCCACCTGTTTGCCGTTCTCGGCGGCGGCGATCAGCGCCTCCACAACTGGCGAATCGCCCGACGTGCGATACAGCGTCATCTTAATCGTCAGCACGTCGGAATCTTGGGCTGCCCGCTGAAGAAACGCCTGCACCGACGACGAAAACGACTGATATGGATGATGCACCAGCAAATCCTGCTTACGAATCAGGGCAAAAAAATCCTCATCCGTGGAATAATCAGACTCCATGAGTCGGCGCAGTCGGGGATGAGTCACGGGTTTCCAGGGTGCATCCTTGAGCTGGGGCAACGGCAGATCCACCAGTGCCATCAGGTCGCGCCCGCCCAACAGCCCCACCACCGGATACACATCTGCGTTGCTCAGCCCCATCTCCGCCATCAGCGTTTGGCGAATTTCATCCGGCATGGATTCGTGAACTTCTAGCCGCACCACAGACCCCGCAAACCGCCGCTTACGAAGCTCCTGCTCGATTGCCTGGAGCAGGTCATCGGCTTCGTCCTCCTGCACTTCCAGGTCAGCATTGCGCGTCACTCGAAACACATGGCAGGCGACGACCTCCATGCCTGGAAACAGCTTGTCCAGATTGTGGGTAATGATTTGCTCAATTGGCACGCCCATCCACACAGGCATCTGCTTGCGACGTTGCAGTTCCAGCGGCAACAGGACGAATCGGGGCAGTGAACTGGGCACTTTGAGGCGGGCAAAATGGCTGGTTCCTTCGGGCGATCGCACCACCACCGCCAGATTCAAGCTGAGGTTAGAAATATGCGGAAAGGGATGCCCCGGATCGACCGCCAGCGGCGTTAGCACAGGGAAAATCCGCTCTTCAAAATACTCCCGCAAATAGCGCTGCTGGGCCTGGTTGAGCGCTGCATAGTCCAGCAGGAAAATGCCGTGGCTGGCAAGCTGCGGCCGCAAGACCGACTGCACATGCTGATGCTGCTTTGTCACCAGGGGCAAAAGCTTTTGGCAGATGGCTTCGAGCTGTTCCTGTGGCGTGCGCCCGTCGAGCGATCGCCGATCCACCTGTGCCTGGATCTGGCGCTTGATGCCCGCCACTCGCACCATAAAAAACTCATCCAGATTGCTGCTAAAAATCGCCGCAAACTTTACCCGCTCCAGCAAGGGCGTGCGATCGTCCATCGCCTCATGCAACACCCGCGAATTAAACTCGATCCAGCTCAGTTCGCGGCTGAAGTAGTATTGCGGATCTGACCAGTTGGGTTGGGGCGGCTGGGTAGAAGACACGATAGGAAAGGCGGGGGGCTGAAGCTAGGAAATCTGAAGCGAACGCTGGGCAGCCGATCATATCAGATTATTATCCCCCTATTCTCGAACTGAAGATACTCAAAACACCTCATCCTCGCGGCCGACCCACCATTCCCCAAGCTGCATCAGGTCGTGATGCACATCCGCCAACGCCCGGAGATACTCCTCGCTAGAAAGGCTTTCTCGCTGCTCCTGCAATTTTTTGAGCCGCAGTTGTGCCAGGAGCCACGGCTGATGGAGGCGATCGCTCTCGGCCATGTAACGCGCCAAGTCTTCACTATTCATAGAAACCACCCATAGGAACTATCCGCAGGAACTATAGGAACTATCCATAGGAAACTGCTCAGAAAGCAAGAGTGGATAAAGCGATTTTGCACTCTATCCACTCACGGCAGTTTCATAACTTGCAAAACTGAACCATGCGCTTTATCAAGCTAGAAAAAACCTCAGAAAAAGCGCCAGCGTCAGCCGAAACCAGATTGTACCTAGGCAGCAGCCAGGTTCTCAGCGACAAAATCCCAGTTCACCAGCTTATCCAAAAAGTTCTGGATAAAGGCAGGGCGGGCATTGCGGAAGTCGATGTAGTAGGCATGTTCCCACACATCGAGGGTCAGCAGCGCTTTTTGCCCATGTGCTAGGGGGTTTTCGGCGTTGGGAGTCTTGGTCACTTTCAGCGTGCCGTTGTCATCAATCAGCCAGGCCCAACCGCTGCCAAATTGGGTCGCAGCCGCGTTGGCGAAGGCCTCACGGAACTTGTCGTAGCTGCCGAAAGAAGCGTCGATTTTGGCGGCCAGGTCGCCCGTCGGCGCACCGCCACCACCGGGCTTCAGGCTGTTCCAGAAGAAGGTGTGATTCCAGACCTGAGCAGCGTTGTTGAACACGCCAGCCTTGGCAGAGTCGCCAAAAGTCGCCACGATGATTTCTTCCAGAGACTTGCCCGCCAGGGAAGAATCACTCTCGATCGCTTTGTTCAGGTTATCGACATAAGCTTTGTGATGCTTGCCGTAGTGATATTCAAACGTCTCAGCCTTCATGCCATAGGGTTCTAGAGCATCCATCGCAAAAGGCAGGGGCGGCTGTTCGATAGGCATAGTGTTCATCCTCTATTAACTGCGCTGTATTCAGTTTGAGTCTAGAAGAGCCAGTTGCCCTTACGCATGATCCGCCAGACGTAGCTAAGGCAGAGCGCGTCCTCAAACTATTGATAGAATTTTATATCAAAAATCGGCCCGGCCGTGTCTTACACAGCACCGAACGTAGCCCGACTGCCGAGGCTTTGTTTTAGCTGCGCGGCTCGCTCTTGCACGATCGCCCATTCGCCATTTTTCACAGCCGCCTTGGGAAACAACTGCCCTGCCAGCCCAACGGCGATCGCCCCTGCCTCCAGCATGGTTTGCGCATTCTCCAGCGTGACCCCGCCCGTGGGCACTAGCGGAATCTCGCCCAGCGGTTCTCGCACGGCCCGCAAATAGTCTGCGCCGCCGACACACTGAATCGGGAACACCTTCACCGCTGCTGCGCCCGCCTGCCATGCGGTCACGATTTCTGTCGGCGTGAGGGCCCCCGCCACAAAGGGAATCTCGAACTCGGCCGCCTGCTGAATCAGCGCTCGATGCGTATGGGGGCTAAACAGAAACTGGGCCCCGCTGGCGATCGCCGCGCTGACCTGTTGGGGAGTGGTAATCGTGCCCGCGCCAATCAGACAGTCGGGCAAGCGCTGCCGCAGGTGACGCACCAGGGTTTCAGGGCGATCGCTATTCCAGGTGACTTCGATCAGCCGCATTCCGCCCGCCGCCACTGCCCGCGCCATGGCCTCGCCGGTCGCCAGATTGGGCGCACGAATGACGGCGATCGCCCGTTCGGTTTGCAGCCAATGCAGCCATCGATCTTTGAATGAAACAGCCTGAGAGTGTGAGGAAATCACGATTTTTTAGCGGACTTTCAGGAGGGCGGGTGACGGAGCAGACGCATTGCCATAAAATGAAAAGAATATGAAAAGCATTGGTGACTGCCCGTGAGCCTGGTTTCCCCCGACTCGATTCTATCTTCACCCGTTTTGACCGCTGAGCGCCCCGCCCCCCCTTCGATTCAGCCACCTGCTGCGTCGTCTGACAGGGCTGTCGATTCGACCCAGCCTGCGCCGACGGCTCAGCCGCTCAGTCTGCGAGACGAATTCGGCATTTTCTTCTCGACGTTCATCACGATTTTCCTGGCAGAAATCGGCGACAAAACCCAGATGACGGTGCTGCTCATGAGTGCCCAGTCCCAAGCGCCGTGGGTGGTGTTTCTGGGAGCAGGTTCAGCGCTAGTCGCCACGAGTCTTTGTGGGGTGCTGCTGGGCAAGTGGCTCTCGACCCGCATTTCGCCCCGACTGCTCGACAAAGCAGCGGCCGTGTTGCTGCTGGTGGTGGCGGGAATGCTGGTGTGGGATGTCATTCAGGGATAGAGCGAAATGGACTGGAGCTTGCTGGGACTGGCGTTTGTCACGGTGTTTGTGTCGGAACTGGGCGACAAAAGCCAGCTTGCGGCGATCGCCCTCGGCAGCAGCGGCAAGTCTGTTCGGGCTGTGTTTTTGGGAACGGCATTAGCGCTGGTGCTGGCCAGTTTTTTGGGCGTGATGCTGGGCGGCGGCGTGGCTCAGGTCGTGCCGACCCGCTGGATCAAGGCGATCGCTGCCATTGGGTTTGTCGTCATGGCCATCCGTTTGCTGCTGCCGGACGCGGCGGATGAGTTGCCAGATGAGCCGCTGGATGGGTCGCTGGATGGTAACGAACCTGCCTAGCGTCCCGCTTCTAGCCGATCGCCCGAAAACCGCAAACCCACCGCGACCAGCAGTGCTGCACTCAGCCCCAGCTTAACCAGTTCCAAAACCCAGTAAATTCCGTGCATTTGCGCCATGCTGCCAGGAATACTGGCTTCGCTCGTCAGCCAGTTCAGCGGCATCGCCAGCCCGCTCATCACGGGAGTCATGACGTAGGTTAGCGCAAAGGTTACCCCCAGCAGAAGCCAGACTGCGGCGATCGCCCAGCCCGCGACTTTGTGCTGCCGCAAAAGCGAGAGAAGCCCCACGAAGGCGATCGCCACACACAGCAGCCCCAGACGGTTGAAAATCCAGAACATACTGTAGCCAGCGCTGGCAAAACCGGGCTGCGTCATCATGCCGCTGACATATAGGGCAGGCATCACGACCAGATCCAGCAGTAGGCTACCGCTGAGCCAAAACCCTACCGCCAGTAAAACCGCCGACTGCCAGACAGAGCGACCCGGCAGCAGATTAACTTTAGTAGAAGTAATCATGGATATAAGACATTCTTAACTCTTACCTCCAGCCTATCGGATCTGGCTCAATCCAGTCATGAACAATCGTTTCGAGTCGTAACTAGATTTGTCTGAATCGAGCTTCAACAAATCCTTAATGAATTCTTGCTGACTTAACGTAAGTAATTACGCTGGTTCGCGCTATTCTCAGATCAGGAAAATTCAGTATATTCTCGGATAGTTCCTTTAATTTGGATTGCTCGGTTCTGCTGGTTTTCCGGAGCGTTCAGGAAATTCTTGGTTTTAGTTTGTCTCATGTAGCCGTCTGGGGCGATCGCTCTCGATCCTACGGAGAAATTCTCTCAGCGCAGCTTGATACCGCTCAGCACGCTCGGCAGTACGGGTCGCTGATGAGCGTTGTAAGGCATTAAGGCTTGACTAGCCAGGTTGGCGCAAGCTGCCAGAGCATTCCGGCACTTGCTTTCGTCCTTTTGCTTCAGGTCTTGGTGCTACTGAATCAAATTCGGTGCCTCGTAGCGTACGCGGACTCGAATAATCTCAACGAATTCCCAACGAATATAGAAAAACCAGTCACCTGTATGAATAGTGCTTGCTTAACAGACTTTTATCGCGGTTGGATGATTGAGGTTGTGCCTCAAGGAATCGGTTATACCAGCGTTTGCTATTCCCCCTCTCGGCAGCGGATCGATGACGACGTAATCTACTCGCGCGACTTTCTGGCGCTAAACGCAGGCAAGGCGCTGGTTGATCTTTATCTCGCCTGCCAGCAGTTTTCCGGCGTGCTGCGCGAAATGTACGAATCGGACAAGCTGGAGTACGAAGAGTGGCGATCGCTCAGCCAGTCCATCACCGATACCATCGGCGTGTCTCGCTAGTAAGTTCGATATACCGTTTCGTCTAAGCATTCCTTAGGGAATGATTTGGGGCGATCGCGCCCGATGCTTACCCCTTCTCACAGTTCGCCATCCAAAGGTTCCCGGCTCGTTCGCTATTAATCGCAATTAATATAGATTCTGGATCAATCCGAGGGCCCGCAAGCGCTCGGCGAGCCGTTCTGCGCGGCGCTCTGCCTGCTCAGCTCGCTGCTGTGCCTGTTCAGCCCGCTGCTCTGCCTGTTCGGCTTGCTGCTGGGCCTGAAGTCGTAGCGTTTCCAGTTCTACAAACGTCAGAAAAGGCTGCCCATCTGGGCGGAAAATCTGCAAGCTCGACTCGCTGGGTTCAAACCGAATCTGCAAGCGCGGACTGACCCAGCCGTCCATCTCCTCGATCACGTCGAGCCGTCCAGCGGGCGATCGCAGCCATCCGCTTAGGTCAATCTTGTCCGGGTCGTAGAGGTAATACTCCTCCACGCCATATTGCTCGTAAAAGCGAAACTTTTTCGCCATTTCTTTGAGCGTATTCCCCAGCGACAAAATTTCAAAGACCACCTGAGGCGGGATGTTTGCCTCGCGCCACTGAAGATAGGAGCCGCGCCGTCCTTTGGGCCGCCCAAACACCACCATCGCATCAGGAGCTTGACGTAGTGTGTTGTCGCCCTCGACGGGATACCACAGCAGGTCGCCCACCACAAACACGTCAGGATCGTCGGCAAACAGCAGTTCCAGGTTTTCCTTGATGGTAACAATCCAAGTGAACTGCTCGGTGTTGTTTGCCATCGGTTCCCCATCGGTTTCGGGATAGATGACGGTCGATTTTTCAGGAATTTGAACCATCGTTGTCCTCCCGATGGAGCGCTGCTGATTTTGGATTTTAGACTTTGGATTTTGAATTGAAGATCTTGGGCGAGCTATCCAAGGATAGTGACATCTGTAGATTTGCGAAGTAGCGTTACCAATGAGATTGCTAAAGATGAGGCTGCTGGAAGCTCTGTAGACGTTTGGCTGGCAATAGACGTTTGGCTGACAATCCAAAATTGCAAATCCAAAATCGAAAACCCAAAATCGCAAATCGATCTAAACTACTGGGTTCTATTTTAAGGGCGGCTTGGTTGGGGGAGAAGGTGGGCGATCGCGCTCCAAGAGCACCAGGGTTGCCCAAACTGCTCCGAAATGTTCCGCTCAGGTGGCCAAATGGCGCTTCATGATGCGTCCAAGGATTGCCATCCCCCGCTCAATTACCTCTGCATCAAAGGAAAAATTCAGCCGCATCGCCGGGTAGCCCTGCAAATTTGGGAAAAACGTGGAGCCGGGCGTGACCAAGATGCCCTCGGCCGCCGCCTCGCTGCACACCAACTGCATCGGCAAAGAGTCCGGCAGCTTTACCCAGAGAAACAGCCCCCCAGTGGGCACTGTCCACGATGCCTCAGCGGGAAAGTGACGCTCCAATGCCTTCAGCATCACGCCGCGCCCCTGAAGATTGCGCGTACACAACTGCGCCAGATGACGGCGATAGTAGCCCGTCGCCAGATACTCGCTGACAATCGCCTGCGAAGCCGTAGACACACACAGGTCATTCAGCAGCTTGCGTTCCAGTAGCCGCCCATAGTCGTTCCCCGTCGCGACCAGATAGCCTACCCGCAGACCGGGCATCAGCGTCTTGGTAAACGTCCCTGCGTAAATCACCAGGTTGTCCTGATCCAGCGCCCTGATGGGTGGCGGCACGGGGTCAAAGTTCAGCCCTTCGTAGGCGTTGTCTTCTAGAATGCGGCAATCGTAGCGGCGAGCGAGGTCGAGCAACTGCTGGCGATGGGCGAGGTCGGTGGTGATGCCCGTTGGGTTGTGCAGCGTGCTGATGGTGTAAATCAGCCGGGGGCGGTGACTATGGAGATATTGCGCCAGCAGGTCGAGGTTCATGCCGTCGCGGGTCATAGGAATGCCAATCACTCGTGCGCCAAGCTGCTGCAAAATTGCCAGTGTGCCGTGATAGGTGGGGCTTTCTACAATCACCCAGTCGCCCGGACGCACGAATTCTTGCATGACCAACGATAGCCCCTGCATCGAACCATTGGTGACAATCAACTGGTCGGGCGAGGCATCTAGCCCCTTTTGCACCAGCAGTTGAGCAATTTGCTTTCGCAAGGGATATTGTCCCTGCGGCAGGTCATAGTTAAACAGCAGCGCCCCCATCTCCTTAAAGGCGCGACGAGCCACCCGCTGGAGAATGTCTGTGTCGTGGGGGTGGGGAAAGCCGGAACTGAAGACCGTCACGCCATCCTGATGCAGCGCCGACACGGAGGCCATGTAAATGTCGAAGTAAGACATTTCGCCCTGGTCAGGAATAATGACCTCCTGAGAGGGGGCAAAGCGGGACGGCGGAATCGGCGAGGTGACGGACGGTTCGCTAACGAAATAGCCAGAGCCAGGGCGGGCGTAGATCAGTCCGTCTGCTTCTAGCACGCTGTAGGCTTCGATAACCGTGAGCTTGTTGACCTGGGCTGCTTCGGCCAGGCTGCGGATGGAGGGCAGGCGATCGCCCGGTTGCAGCGTTCCCGACTGAATCAGGCGATGGATGCGCTGGCGAATTTGCAGGTAGACGGGCTGGGGCGATCGCCGATCGAGGGGAATTTTCACAGGCGCAGAGCGGCGCAAAACAACCGCTACGAAAGCACTATACAGCGTTTTTGAAGCTAGGGAGGCACGCAGACACCCAAGAAGCTCTCGCTTCGTCAGAGCAGCGCGTGCCTCACCCTACAAGAAAATGCTGTTAGATGCACTATAGGCGATCGCCCCCGTTTTTACCCGGTACAGTTTGGCTCAAAACAGGTAGTACGGTTTTCGGCCTCCAATAACTGTACCAGTTAAAGTTTGAAAATCTGTACCTTATCAAATGACTTTGAATTAGCGAAGCTTGGAACTGTGAACCCCTTTCCCTTCTCCAAGCCGTATGAATATTTCTGAAGTTTCTCCCACCTTTTCATCCCAGACTTCTTCGGTTAGCAACGCATCTCATCTCGAAAATCCGAATCATTCAACTCAAAGCCGCTGGTTAGAACTGGTTTCAAGTTGGGTCAATCACCTCTCAGGAAACTCAGAGCCAATCATCCGAGAAATTCCGCAAAAGACTGGCTCAAGCCTCTGGCAAATCTACGATCCACACACCCAGTCTAAAATCACTTGCACCTCTGAAAGCGAAGTCAGAGTTTGGATAGAGCAGCACTATTCTGCAAAATAGCTGCCAGCTAACAACAAACCGCAGCTCATGGCAACCCTACGAAGAGAAGACTGACCTGTAAGCTCTTCTTCGAGTCTCCTAGAAGACTCCATTCCAGGCATCTAGGATGCTGAGCATTCGCTTTTCGCCCAACTTCTCTACCCGTTTGACCACATCCACAAATGAGGTAAAGGGCGCTTTGGCACGAGCTTTTTCCATGTTTTTGATGAGTGTTTCAGCCGTTTTACCCCGAATTCCGGCGATCGCCAGCTTCTGCATCAGGGTTTCTGGAGCGGCGGTATTAAAGATTTCCAGCGGCTCTACCTTCTGAGGAATCTGCTGCTGGAGCGCCTGGAGTTGTTGCTCTAAACGCTGCATGTCTCGCTGCTGGGTTTGTTTCATGTCTTGGATTGCTGCATCCAATCGTGACTCCAGATTAGTGATTCGTTGATCCACATAGGCAGGAGGGGCAAGGGTAGGCGTTTGCGTGTCAGAACTGGGCACTGAAGGCAGAGACGGATGCAGCGCTCTAGATTGTTCAAATTGTTCAACCGCAGCGTCTGACATACCCTCTGGAACCACAAACGCATTAACCATCTCGGCTTCTCGAGGGTTGATTTCTCGTGCCCGAACAGCGGCATAATACTCGCGATCGCCCGCTAGCACTTCATAGCTTTCTGCCCCGGTTTGCTTCAGCAGAATGGGAGACAGCAACCCCCCCGCCGCCAAAATGCTCTTAGCCAGCGCTTCGATTTCATCCACAGCAAACTGAGAGCGGGGCACCTTCGAGATAATACTTTTGACATCCACCAGATAGTATTCGCTCATCCCTTAGGCCCCAATTTTTTGCATCACTTCGTAGGAAAGGTTCCTGAACTCCTTCACCGACTCGGAATCCGCATCAAATTCAAAAATAGACTTGGGATCTGGAATCTCCAAGTTTCCCATCGTCAAGGTGTTGTTTACACAGTTAGACAAGGCGATCCGCTCATAGATGACAGTATCCAGCAGCGGAAGCCCATACCGCTGAACCACCGCTTCCCGCTGCCGGGGAAAGACATGCTCCAGGTAACGGTTATTCGTTAACACTTTAGAAGGCAAAACCCCTAAGACATTGAGTGGCTGCTTGCCGATGCTAGACCGTGTTTCATTTACCTCACTGACGAAGTTCTTGACATTGCTCAAGCCTTGGTTTGCAAAGGGCTTCAAATCCGAAGGAATGATCAAATAATCAGCCGCAATTAGCGCAATTTCTGCATAGAGGTCACGGGAGGGTGGCGCATCAATAATCACAAGGTCGTAGTCGTCTTCTACTTGCTGGAGTTTCATGTTCAGGCGCAGGCGACTGGCGGCAATGCGAGTAAGGCGCTGTTGTTCATCGATTAGCGTAATGTGCGAAGGGATGACATCAATTTCTGGCGTGTTGAACCCTTTGGAGCGACGGACAATTTCTGGGATGAAGTTGAAATCTCCGGCACTGATGATGTGAAAAATATTGCGGTCTTTGAGGTCGTCCTCTTCTTCAAACTGAAACTTGATCAGGCCCGTCGCAAAGGTGGAGTTGGCCTGGGCATCAATATCCACCAGCAATACCTTCTTGCCCTTATTGGTAAAGGCAGCAGCCAGGTTAACAGCCGTAGTGGTTTTTCCGACTCCACCTTTGTTGTGGTATATAGCGATCGCTTGCATCAGGACTACATTCCGCTAAAAAATCTCTCGTTTATTCAAGCACAAGTATTCAAGCACAAGTATTACCATCAGGATTCTAAACAAATCATCCAGATCCACAGGAATCTAGTAAAGATTTAAGTCTTGTTCTACGGGGCACTTGCTTGATGCAGACAGATAAACTATCAGATACCTGCTTGCTGTTTCACCAATCGGGCTGATGTCCAGGGTGCTGCTGTAGGGAGGCGCTCATGCTTCTTCCGGATGCGCGATCGCCCTGGTGGAATTGGACGAATGTCTGAGTTCAACTTTCTCAACGTTTCCTGGATGAGCGTGATATGAAAAAAGCAATCTATTCCCTGACGATGATGGCTCCGGCGCTGGCCGTGGGGGCGCTGGGCGAGGCGGCAGAGGCGGCACAGTCGCCGGTCAACCTGCGGGCTGAGGAACTGTATCGCAATCTGCAACTGTCGGTGTGCAGCAACGACTGGAACGGGGCACTCAGGGCGATCGCCCCCCTCATTGCCTCGGCGGGCATTACGCCAGAGTCGCGTCAGCAGTTGGTCGAATATCGCCGCCAGCTTGAAGACTTGCGGGCCGTGCGGGCGGTCTACGCCAACCTGCCCAGTTGCCAGAGCAGCGCCCAGCCCATCTGGTCGGATCAGCCTGCTGAGCGCACCATCGTCTTTGCGCCCGAAGCCCAAGACATTAGCTTTGAGCAGCTCTATGCCGCGTTTCAGGGGTCGATTTGCAGCAACGACTGGGCCGAGGCACTGCGAGTGATTGGCCCGATGATTGGCTCTCCCAGCATTTCGCCAGAATATCGCGCCCAGTTGGTGCAATATCGCCGTCAGCTTGAGACATGGCGGGCTTCGCAGGCGGTGTTTTCCGGGATGCAGGGATGTGGTGGGGGCGGGGTGGTTTGGAGCTAAGGGGAAGAGGGAAGAAGGAAGAGGGAAGAACGAAGAACGAAGAGGGAAGAACGAAGAGGGAAGAGGGAAGAGGGAAGAAGGAAGGGGGAAGAAGGAAGGGGGATGATGCGATGATGGGAAGGGGAGGGTGAATTATTGCTGCCTCCGGTTGTTGTTTGCTTGTGCTTGAGTGTTCATGAATCAGTCTGCGCTGAACCTGATTGCGGTTACGGTCTTTGCGTTTACGATGCTGAGCCTGCTGGGGCCGGTGATTCATGTGTCGCCGCTGGTGACGGCGATCGCCGCTGGAGGGCTGCTGGGCGCGGCGACGCTGGATACGCTGAGCTGGCAGGGGCGCGGCGGGGCGCTGCTGCTGGACTGGGTGGCGGGCTTTTCGCCAGAACATCGGGCGCGGGTGCTACGGCACGAGGCGGGGCATTTTCTGGTAGCACACCACCTCGACATTCCCATCACGGGCTACACGCTGAGCGCCTGGGAAGCGTTGCGGCAGGGGCAATCTGGCGCGGGCGGCGTGAGCTTCGACACGACCCAGTTAGACGCAGAACTCTTGCAGGGTAAACTGTCGGCTCAGCAAATCGATCGCTACTGTACTGTCTGGATGGCGGGGATTGCGGCGGAAACGCTGGTCTATGGCAATGCCGAGGGCGGCGGCAACGATCGCCAGACGCTTTATGCGCTGTGGAATGCGTTGCGGCGATCGCCCGCCGAAGCTGCCCTCAAGGAACGTTGGGCTACGCTCCAGGCAAAGACGATTCTGGAAGCCAATCGTGCTGCTTACGATCGACTGGTGGCAGCAATGGAGCGCCGAGATAGCGTAGAAGCCTGTCGCGCCGTTTTAGATAGCCCACTCGATGCCACCTCGCCCTCCGCTGCATGAACTCACGGTGTCGCTGGTGGTCAGCGACTGGTCGGGGGGCGGGGCTGTGCGGGCGTTGTTGCTGGCGCAGGTGTTGCAAACCCTAGGCTGTGGCGTGCAGTTGGTTGGCTTCCAGTTTGGCGAGGCGCTGTATACGGAGCCACCTGGGGAGATGGAGGTGCTGGCGTTTCCGGGTGCAAGCTATCCCGCGATCTTGGGCACGGCGCGGCGGGTTTTGTCCCACCTGACGGGCGATGTCCTTTATGCCGTGAAGCCCAAGCCCACTAGCTTTGGACTGGGGCTGCTGCGACGGCTGCAAGTGCGGCGGCCGCTGCTGCTGGACATGGACGATTGGGAGCTAAGCTGGCACGGTGGCGACGACTGGCGCTATCGACCTGGCCCCCGGCAACTGGCGCGAGATCTGCTGAAACCAGGCGGAGCGTTGCGATCGCCCGATCATCCCCTTTACCTTCGCTGGCTAGAGCAGGCCGTGCCCTGGGCCGACGGACTGACGGTGGACACCACCTTTTTGCAGCGGCGGTTTGGCGGCACGTATCTGCCCAACGGCAAAGATACGTCGCTATTTGACCCAGCGCGGCAGGATGCAGCCGCCAGCCGCCAGCGGCTCGGACTGTCGGACGTTTGGGTGCTGATGTTTCCCGGTGCGCCGCGTCCACACAAAGGGCTAGAAGACCTGCTCTTGGCGCTGGATCATTTGAAACACCCTTCAGCGCGGCTGGTAATCGTGGGCGGCAACCCTTATGACGACTATGACGAGCAGTTGCGATCGCGCTGGGGTCGGTGGATTATCTCGCTACCCAAAACGCCTTTAGCAGAAATGCCCGCTGTGCTGGCGGCCGCCGATGTGGTCGTCGTGCCCCAGCGCGACACGGCGATCGCCCGCGCCCAGTTTCCGCTAAAGCTGACCGACGGCATGGCGATGGGCAAACCCGTCCTCGCGACCCGCGTTGGCGATATTCCTGCAATCCTGGACGACACCGGCTATCTAGCAGATCCGGACTCGCCCCCCCAGCTTGCTATTCAGCTTCGGCACATTCTTGACCATCCTGATGAGGCGCAACACAAAGGACGGCAGGCCCGCGAGCGCTGCGTGGCGCTGTATAGCCTTGACCGAATGGCGATCGCGCTGCGGGCAGTGCTGGAGCAAGTAACCGGGTGACAAGGCCTTGGGGTTAAAGTCCCTCTCCCGCTCTGGGAGAGGGGTTCAGGGTGAGGGCTACAAACGAGGGTGAGGGCTACAAACGAAGGATGCACGCCGTCCTCCAATCCTCGTTTAACCTACGGGCATCGCACGAAGTTGATCCCAATGCCACCTGTTCCGGTTTCAGCAACCCAGCCGAGGTTCGTCGTGCCGCGATAATAGACGCGCTGCCAGATGCGGCCATCAGCCGTCGTTTGACGCTGGACGGGATTGGTGCCGTAAATGCGCTCGCCACTCAATACGCTAGACAGAATCGTGCCGTAGGGAGCCGAGCGCACAATCAGTTCGGGCTGCGTCACCTGATAGCACTGGCCCACAGGGTCAACGGGGGGCCGCGCGTCGCAGTTGGTCAACAGCGTCGCCGAACGCACCCAGCCTACCGCAGGTTCACGAATCTGTGCGACCCCATCCCCCAGCACGCCCGTCAGCGTAATTCGGGTGTAGGGCTGAAGCTGTCGGACAACGGTGCTTTGGGCAGTGCTGGTATAAACGGCTAGCGTACTCGCGCCGCTGTTGCGACAGGTGTTGACGTAGCTCGGCCGCTCAAACACCTGGACATCGGTTGCCTGGGCGATCGGGGCTTGGGCTAGCAAATCTGCCGACTCGCGCAGACCAGAGGCATCGGCAGAGTCAGTTGATGGGGCGATCGCCCGAGCCGTCAGCGGAGACAGCACGCTTGCGCCCAACAGACCCGCGACCCCCGCCACCCATCCCCCATAGCTAAGAAACTTGTGAGTCCAGGTTGTTTGTTGCGTCATACCGTTCAACTCCTCAGATGCAAGAGGTTCCTTTCGCTGAGGAATTTAGCACATGGGACAAGGCTGAAAACTCGCTGTACACAATGTTTTCAGGTTTCCGTAATGCTTGCACACACGCGCCCCCAATTTGCCCAGGACTAGCCCCATCGGGGGAAGTTTCAGCTTGAGCATCCAGAAGAGAATGCAGCATTTCAGGTTGTTATCCGCCCACGAACCGCCAACCATGAACCGCGAAACGCAGAATGTAGCCTTGCTGGCGCTGTGTCAAGCCCTCGCCATGACCAGCATGACCGTGCTATTTACCGTAGCGGCACTGGTAGGTAAGGCGCTGGTGTCCGATGCCTCACTGGCAACCGTGCCACTGGCGGTGATGCAGGTGGCAGTGATGCTGGCGACAATTCCCGCATCGATGCTGATGCAGCGGCGGGGCAGGCGCTTTGGCTTTGCAATTGGCACGCTAATTGGCATCGTCGGGATTGGGTTGGCGGTGTCGGCAGTGCTGATCCGGAGCTTTCCGCTGTTTTGCGCGGGAACTGTCTTGATGGGCGTGTTTAGCGGGTTTTCGGGGTTCTACCGATTTGCGGCAGCAGAGGCCGCCAACGACTCGTTTCGGGCGCAGGCGATTTCGCTGGTGGTGGCAGGCGGCGTGGTTGCAGCGCTGCTGGGGCCCAACCTGGCCAGCATGGCAAAGGATGCGATCGCCCAGGCAGAATTCGCCGGATCGCTGCTGTCGATCGTGGGTCTGCAAGTCTTGATTTTGCTGCTGCTGATCGGCATCCGGCTGCCTGTCGTGCAGCGTTCTGTAATGCAAAAGGGCATTGCAGCAGCAGGGCGATCGCCCTCAAAGCCCGAATGCAGAAGCCTTTCACAGATTTTGCGACAGCCTGTGTTTATCGTTGCAGCCCTGGGCAGCAGCGTCGGCTATGGCGTGATGGCGCTGCTGATGACCGCCACACCGCTCGCCATGACGGGGATGAACCATCCGTTCCATTCAGCGGCCTCCGTCATTCGGTGGCACGTCCTGGGCATGTTCGCACCGTCGTTCTTCACCGGATTCCTAATCGCGAGATTTGGCGTTCTCAATATTATCCTTGCAGGAGTCGTGCTGAATCTCGCTAGCGTGGCGATCGCCCTCTCCGGCGTGACGCTCCCCCATTTCCTAATTGCGCTCACGGTGCTGGGGCTGGGCTGGAATTTCATGTTTGTTGGCTCTACCACGCTGCTCACCGAAACCTACACGCCCGCCGAAAAAGCAAAAACGCAAGCCACCCACGATTTCCTGATGTTTGGCGCGGTGGCAGGCTTTACGTTTCTGTCAGGGCACCTGCTCAATGACTTTGGCTGGACTGTGGTGAATTATGCTGCACTGCCGCTGCTGCTGGTGACGCTGGGTGCGGTGCTGTGGCTAAAGCTGAGGGACAAAGAGGGTGTGGGAAAGCGGGGAATCGTGGGCTGATGGAGCGACCCTCCAGCATTCCGTCACTTCCCAAACCGTGCTACAGCGTTTTTGAAGCTAGTGAGGCACACGGATGGTCAATAAGCCCTTGCCTCGTGAGGACAGCATGTGCCTCACGAGGCAAGAAAATGCTGTAGGAGCGATCGCAGCCTGGGGCCGCGCTGGTGGGGATAGAGCCATCGGGCGGGCAGCAGTCGGCGCAGCGCTACGGCCAGCCGCAAGTCCTGATGGGAGCGGACTGGCAGCATACCGCCCAATAGCCGCAGCGGTTCCTCAATCAGGGCTGCCTGACTTGAAAACTGCACCAGCGGGGCGATCGCCCGAAACAGGTCATATTCTGCCGCCTCCAGGGTTGCATCGAGTAAGAAATGAAGGCTCTGCTGGCAATGGGGGAGTAAATCGGGATGGCGATCGCCCACCCAGCGAAATAGCGCTGCGTAGGACTGCCTTAGTATCCTGGCGTTTTGCGTCAGGTTTGCCCCATGCTGTCGATAAAACGCCGCCACCATCGGCACGTACACCAACCGCACCCCGCCTCGCAGCAGCGCCAGCCCAAAGGCTCTATCCTCGCAGGCCCGCAGGGTTTCGTCAAACGAGAACTGAGCCAGCACCGACCGATGCAGCAGCATGGCCTGTTGCAGCAGCGGAAAGGGGCTGTTGGCCAGGCGATCGGGGCAAATCAGCAATCGCCGCGCTAGGGCTTCTGGAGGCTGTGAGCCAATTTCACAGCGCTGGCGCAGTCCCGATCGCTCCACCCGCTCATAGTCGGAGTAAATTACCAGCCGCTCGGGGTTCCTCCCGGCCACCGCCGCAAGCTGGCGTGATAGCTTATCCGGCGCAAGCCAGTCGTCCCCATCCAAAAACTGCACCCACTCGCCACGGGCACACCGTGCCCCCAGGTTGCGAGCCGCCGACACGCCGCCGTTGGGCTGCGACTGGTAATGAACTCGCCCATCTTGCTGCATCAGCCGTTGGGCGATCGCCTCTGTATCATCAGTCGAGCCGTCGTTGATAATCCAGCACTCGATATTCTCATAATCCTGCCGCAGCACGCTGTTCACGGCATCTTCCAGAAACCGCGCCTGGTCAAAGGCAGTGACGACGACCGAAACCAGCGGAGGCATGAGAAAGAAAAATAAGATAACCTACCGAGTTGAACCGTTGACCCTGAAATGGTTGTCTAGACAAGTTTGGCAAGTTTAAGTTTGATAAGTTTGGTAAGTTTGGGTTTGCCCCGTTTGAGTCTGACCCGTTTGAGTTTGACCCGTTTGATCTGTTCGCGACACGCTCGCGTCTGGCTTGGCGGCTGATAGGCCCTCTGACGGGAAGTTCGCCCGCAGCACCCAGCCCTCGATCGCCATTCGCAGCCAGCCAGGACAGCGGCGATCGCCACACAGCGTCAACAACTGCTCTTCCAAACTCCCCTCCTGCACCGACAGCCGCGCTGGAATCTGCCGATTCTTGATCACCCACCGCCAGATCGACCAAATGCTAGGATCATCCGCCGCCAGTCCCCACTTCCGCACCGCATGGGCAAAGTTTCGCGCCGTGTAGCCCTCGCTCCACTTGAATCGATAAAACGGCAGATCCGTTTTGTCAAACTGGGGCACTAGCTCCGGGTTCAAAAAAATCACGCGGGCAGACGGCTCTAAGATGTGCTTGCCGCCCAGCCCTGCCACCTGAAACGATAAATCTGTGTGACTGGCGAGGCTGTCAAACTGGTCGTCAAGTTGCACCCGTTTCAGGACATCCCAGCGCACCATCAGACAGTGAAACTCGGCCGAGTCTACCGCTTGTCTTCGCAGGTTAGGTTCTGCCTGAGAGAGGGGCACGCCCGCCATGAGCTGCTTTTGCTCAAACCAGCGCTTGCCCTGCCGACGAGTATGAAAGCGGGTGGCAATGCCTGCAACGTGAATCTCTAGCGCCTCGGCATGGGGATCGCCCTGCAAAATCAGCGGCGCAGTAACGGCGGCCTGTTCTGCTTCGGCCGCCAAAACGAGCGATCGCAACCATCCCGGCTGCACCACCACGTCGTTATCCAAAAACACAACGTATTCTGGACGCTCCACCCACGGCAGCGCCAGATTTCGCGCCTCGTTCGACCGCAGATAGCGCTCCTGACGAATCAGCGTCATCCAGGAGTAGGTCGCGGCCTGGCGCTCCAGATAGTGGCGCACCGAGGCAGGCGAGTTACCGTCTACATAAATCAGCCGAAACGGGTAATCGCCATAGCTGGCTATCAGGCTCTCCAGCGACACCTGGCTGGGGCTAAATCGCTCACGCTGCGTCACGATGAGGGTGACTGGTGGCATGGGGACGGATGATGCGTAGGGCACAGCGCCAAAACCCTCGGAATGACGGAAACAATAAACCTACACCCAGAGCTTAGCAGAAGCAACCCGTTGGCCTGCTGCCGATCCGCCACAGGGCGGTCTGGAACGGGGGATAACTTGCGTTGGGCGATCGCCCAATCCAGCCTGTAACTCAATCCTCAATCCAGTCCCCAATCCAGCCCAAAACTCAGTCCCCAATCCAATTCCTATCCAGTCCCTATCCAGATCTGATTTAGCGCCTAATCGACCAGCATCACGCGGCCGGCTTGCAACTCGTCAAACACGCGGCTAATGTGATAGCGCTCCGCTTGGGTCAACCGCTGATCGGACAGGATCGTGGCGGCAAGCTGGAGATGCTCTTTGCGGGTCATTTGCCCCGAAGACAAAATTCGATCGACCAGCGCTTGCGTGGAGACGCTGGCGCGACCAGGAAGCGCCCAAACCATGTAGTGAACCTCTGCTAGTGAACCTTTGTTGCTAAACTCTGACCAGATCCTTATGACAGGAACGGTTTCCCTAGCCTTAGTAAACCCAGGTTCCGCCCCTATAACTCGATCATCTGGCGAAACCAGGAGATCGGGGGCAAAGCTTCTGTAATGGCAGGTGTCAGGACTGTGAAGATTCTGCGTAGCAGCGGAGTTGGGCGCAGCGCTTGGGGGTCAGGAAAGACCGTCGATTTCCGCCAAGATGCGAGTGGCTTCGGCGCAGAGGGCTTCGTGGCAGCAACCGTTGGAGGCCATCAGCCCGCCCCACTGGTTGACATCGCCCGTGTTATACCGCAGGGGTTCGCCGCTGAAGTGGGTGAATTTGCCGCCTGCCTCGGTGAGGATGAGTTCGGGGGCGGCCATGTCCCAATCCTTGGGGGCAGACTTGCCGGAGAGCGAGATGTAGAGGTCGGCCCGGCGATCGACCAGGGCGGCGATTTTGCCACCCACGCTGCCAACGGAGAGCTGGTTTTGGCAGGGCAGCTTTTGCAGCAGGGCATTCAGCCGTCCGTCGCGGTGGGTGCGGCTGACCACCACGACCAGATCGGCAGGGCGATCGCACGCCGACACCTGCAATCGCTCCACCTTGCCAGCGGGCGTTTCCACAAATGCCCCACTGCCTAGCATGGCGAAATATTGCCGCTCTAGTTCTGGGCAGGTGACCACCGATAGCACCGGGCGACCGCGATAGGCCAGCGCCAGGTGAAAGGCATATTCCCCCGTTTTGTCAATGAAATCTCGCGTGCCGTCGAGCGGATCGAGAATCCACACCCAGTCTTGGGGGAACGGCGCGGCGGAAGCTTGGGACTTGTAGGTTTCTTCGCTGAGATAGCCGAACTGCTCATCCCCCAGCAAATCGTGCAGTCTGCCGAGTACGAAGCTGTTCACTGCCAGATCGGCTGCGGTCACCGGGCCGTCTTTTTCGTTCTGGATATCGAGATTGCGGGCCGTGCCATCCTGAAACGGTTCGCCCCGATAATAAGCCCGCAGAATTTTCGCTGCACCCCAGCCCAAAGCACGGGCGATCGCCAATAGGTCTTCCAGGGGATGACCATCTATCGATTCCGCAGGGTTTGCCTGGATCACAACGTCTCCTTTCGCGTTTTTTGGGCATGGGCGAGCGTCTTTGCCGCTACTGCAAGCCGCTACTGCAAGCCGCTACTGCAAGCCGCTACTGCAAATCGCTACGGCATCAGCATAGAACGGCTCGTCAATTATAGGGCACGGGTTTGCCCAATTCTGAACTAAAGCTTAAGCAGGCGTTATCAGACATAAAGCAAGGCTATATATAAAACCTCTTTTCATGAATTGAGTTTATATCTAGTCTGGGAAATAGACGCGATGGCGATCGGTGTTGTCTGCGTCTGCCACTGCTCTTTTGCCACTCTTTTGCTAAAGGTAACTGCAATGAAGAAGCTGCCAGATCAAGTGACAGATGGAGGATGGTCGGTTCAAGTGTACAGTGGCGATCGCCGCCTGCTGTGTTCGCTAGATCCATCTCATATATGGATGCTGATGCTGGGAATCTTTTTGGGTCTGGTAATGGGCATCTCCTGGGTGCGGGTGTCGCCGCCTATTGAAACGAAATGGGAAGAACCCACCGCACCGCCGGTCTTAAATGTGGACTAATCTCAGGCAGCTTTCTCCCCCTATCCTTCGTTAGAAAAACCGGGATTGTCTAGGTGGGGTGGCGCGTCCATCCAGCGGCGCGGGCCAAAGAATTGACAGGCGCGGGCAGCGACTTGGGCTGCCTGGGCGATCGCCGCCTCAAATCCTGTTTGCAAAATGAAGTAGCAAAACGCACCATGAAAGATATCGCCTGCGCCTAGGGTGTCTACTGGGGAAATGGTGGGAACCGCTATTTGCCCTGCTTGTTCGCGATTGAGATATTCCACGGGCTGGGAACCGTGCGTCCGGGCGACTTGGGCAATGCCGAGCGATCGCAGGTAGGGCAGCACATCCGCCGAGTCGCACCCCGGCGGCAAAAAGTTGGCCGAGCAAATGGCATAGTCCGTGTGGGGCAAGACCGCCCCAAAGCCGGGTTTCCAACTGCCGCCATCGACCACCACGGGAATGCCCAGGGCTTTTGCCTGCTGGGCGATCGCCTCGCTCGTGGCCATCTGGTGTCCGTCGAGCAGCACCACGTCAAACCTGCGCTCTTTCAGGGCTTGTATCAGGTCGGCTGGAAGGCGATCGCCCGCCACCTGTGCCCCCACGGCATTCCGCGACACCACCGCGCGATCGCCCGTCGCCGCCGTCACCAAAATGGACGATACCGCTGGCGAGGTCTGCTGCTCTGGGTCAAGGTCGCGGTGCTGCACCCCCCAGGTTGCCAAGTCTGCCCGAATTAGCCCTGCGATTGGGTGCTGTCCCAAACTGCTCAGCAGCAGCGCGTCTCCGCCCAAGTGGGCAAAGGTTACGGCTGCGTTGGTTGCGGGGCCCCCAGCGGCGATCGCCACATCCTGGGCCACCACTTTCTGATTGCTGGTAGGCACTGCCTCGACCTGGTAAATCAGATCGAGGGTTGTCAGGCCAACAAATAGCCCACGCCCTCTTGAAGGCTCTCCCATGTTCATTGCTTTTGGATTTCTGGATTTTGGATTTTCGATTGCCGTTTGGAACCGTGCATTGGGAACGCGCAGGGTTCCGGTCAGATTCAGTGCCCTCTCGCCCTGGGAAGCCCTTCCCACTCGTCCCCTTGTGGTTTATAGTGCTTTACCGGAGCCAGTGTTCAGTCTATCGGGATGCCGCGACTATCCCGCCATTGGCTGATGTATTCTGGGGTAATCCGTTGGCAAATATTGGGCAAGCAATAGAGTGAGATCTATGAAAAAGTGGTATCGAAGCGTCCTCAGTTTGGTGTTGGTGGCGATCGCCGTCCTGTCCATTGGCTGTAGCAGCGCCCCCGTTGCCAAAGGGCCACTTTATTCACCCGAACAACTGGCGCAAATTGAAAAATACGTGAGCGATGTGGACGCACTGCGGGTGCGGATGCAGGAAATTCCGCCGCTGGTGCAAAATAAGCAGTGGGTAGATGTGCAGTCCTTTATCCACGGGCCGCTGGGTGAACTACGGGCTAAGATGACCCGTCTGGCGCGACTGCTAGAACCCAAGAAGGCTCAGCCCGCTGCGCTGGATGCTGCCAAGGCCGTGTTTGGGCATCTAATCGCCATCGACGAGGCGACTCAGACGGGTGATTCTCAAAAAGCCCTGCTGAACTATAACGAGGCCCTGCGCGATTTTCAGGTGTTTCTGGATCTCATGCCGACAACGCAAAACGGTTAGCGTAACGAAGCGCTCAGAGGCGAGTAGAATTGTGCCAACCGACGTCGGTCGTGTGGTGATTGTGGGTTGCGGCGTGGTGGGAGCGGCGATCGCCTACGAGCTAAGCCAGGTGAATGGTCTGGCGATTACTGTTGTCGATCGCCAGCCCTCGGCCCGCGCCTCGACGGGGGCCGCGCTGGGTGTGCTGATGGGCGCGATCAGCCAGAAAACCAGGGGACGCGCCTGGAACCTGCGACAAACAAGCCTCCGCCGTTATCAGCAGTGGCTCCCTGAGCTAGAGGAATTGACCGGGCAGCGAGTGCCCGTGAATCGGCAGGGCATTTTGCTCCTGTCCTACGAAGCCGACTTATCGAAATGGGACGCGCTGATCCGCCTCCGCCAAGAGCAGGGCTGGACGCTGGAGCATTGGGCCCCGGCTCAGGTGGGCGATCGCTGTCCCCAGGTTTCTCTGAATGCAGTCACAGCGGGCATCTACTCGCCACAGGACTGCCAGATTGATCCGACGGCCTTGACCCGTGCGCTGGTGGCAGGGGCCGCACAGCGCGGCGTGCAGTTTGATTTTTCGAGTCCGGTTGCATCGCTAGAATTTGCCGATGCGACGGGGCAGCGCTGCGTGGGCGTGCGAACCGTGCAGGGCGATCGCCTCTTGGCCGATTGGGTAGTGATCGCCTCCGGGCTAGGCACAACGCCGCTGCTAGACGCGCTGCCCCTCCCCAAAATCGACATCCGCCCCGTTTTGGGACAGGCGATGCGGGTGAAACTGGGAGAACCAATGGGCGATCGCACGTTTCAGCCTGTGATTACGGGCAACGATATTCACGTCGTGCCGCTGGGCCAGGGAGAATACTGGATCGGCGCAACGGTCGAGTTTCCAGAATTTGCAGAGGGGGAGTCTGCGTCGAGTTTTAGTCAGGCAAATGGTTTAGGGGCGATCGCCGCCAGCCCTGCCGCGTTAGAAACGGTCTGGGAGGGGGCGATCGCCCTCTGTCCTGCCCTTGCCCAAGCCAAAGTACAACACACCTGGTCGGGTCTGCGCCCCCGCCCCGCAAATCGCCCCGCGCCCCTGCTGGAGCGGCTGAGCGCCTACCCAAACGTCATTCTGGCAACGGGGCACTACCGCAACGGCGTGCTGCTGGCTCCTGCGACCGCTGCGTGGGTGCGGGGAGAGATCGAAGAAGCGGAGGAAGGCTCTAGCTAAAGGCTAAATGCCGGTATTTCCAGATCCGCTGAAGTTAGACAGGTCGCCAGCCAAGTTATTTGGCGTATTCAGGGGCGAGTTATTAAAGATTGAATTATTCACCGCCAAAACGCCACCTGATGCGATGAAAATCCCGCCGCCGCCCATACCAATATTGCTCGCCTGATTGCCAACAAAATTGGCGAAGTTGATATTGGATGTTCCAGCGTTGTACAAGCCGCCGCCCGACGAATTCTGGGCAACATTACCAGAAAATAGAATTCGCTGACTTGCGGTTCCCGTTACATTCAGGGTGCCACCAGAATCGTTGGAAACCCCGCCGCCAATGCTAGCCGCTGTGTTGTTCACAATTTGGCTACTGCCTTGGATGTTAACTATACCGCTCTGGTTGCTGATGCCGCCGCCCGCGCCGCTCGTCCCACTGCCAGCAGTATTATTCCTTACGATTGTGTTCAACAGCGTCGTTGTACCGCCTTGATTAAAGATGCCGCCGCCGAGCTGCGCCTGGTTATTCTCAACAATCAGGTTTTCCAGGTTCAGCGTACCGCCCAAGTTGGCAATCCCCCCCCCATTCGTTGTGCCTGCGCTCCCACCAGAAACCTTTAGTCCTTCAATCGTCGCCGTTATGCCCGCCTGAAGCGTAAAGATTCTAAAGTTGGTTGTCGAGTTTCGCGAAATAGTCAGCGTACCAGCACCAGGGCCGTCGATGGTCATGTTTCGCAATAGGTCAGGCAGCGCTGAGGTAAGCTGAATTGTGCCGCTCACTGATGGCGCAAAAGTGATCGTCGGGTTGGCAATGGAGTTGTTATTGTTCGCGGCAATAATCGCCTGGCGCAGCGACCCTGGCCCAGAGTCGTTCGTGTTAGTGACAATGCCATCATCGTTGAGAATCGTGCTGACCTGCGGGGTGACCGTGCCAGAGGTATAGCCCGGCCCGTTGACCAGCGTCAGGCTAATAGTTTCATTTGGCTCAATCGTGTCCAGATCTGCAACGGGCTTAATCCGCAAAACCGCCGTAGTCGCCCCAGGCGCAAACGTAATCGTACCCGCAGTGGGGTTAAAGCTGGCTGCGCCCTCGACAGTATAGTCATTACCCGCCGCGCCAAATACTGCCGTCCCGCCGACCGTGAAGCTCACCGTCAGTTCACGGCTCGTTGCGCCTACTCGCGTAAAAGTGTAGACAATTTCCTGTCCGCTGTCTTCCAAAACATTGTCGGGCGACACCGTTAGCGTCACGATTGCGTCGTCGTCTTCGATGATGCCGGAGACTGGTGTCGTGCTGACGGGTGTGTAGCCTGTCCCCGGTTGCAGGGTCAGCGTCACCAGTTCATTCGGCTCCAGATTGGAATCTGCAACGGGCTTCACGAGGATGGTCTTGGTCGATTCGCCTGCCGCAAACTGCACCGTTCCCCCCAGCGCCGTGTAGGTAAAGGTCGTGCCGACGGGCGCAGACACCGTGTAGTCGGTGCTGAAGGTGGCTGTGCCGCCCACGCCGAAGTTGACCGTAATCGGGCGATCGAGGAACGCTGTACGGGTGAAGGTAAAGACTAAATCATTGCCGCTATCTTCTAGCACGCTGCTGGGCGATACCGAAAGCTGGACGCTAGAATCATCGTTTTGAATCGTGCCCGTGGCTGTGCCCTGCGCCCCGACGATGTATCCGGTGCCAGCCGCAACCCCAACCACAACGGTTTCATTCGGCTCCACAACGTTGTCGCTGGTGGGGGTGACGGTGATCGTCTTGGTGGTTTCCCCGGCTGCGAAGCTGATGGTGCCTGTGCCGCCCGTGACCGTTGCGCCGGTAATCGTATAGTCCGAATTTGGCCCGCCCAAGGTTGCCGTGCCGCCGACCGTAAAGTTTACGGTGATTGCGTTGCCTGTGAATCCGGTGCGGGTGAAGGTGTAGACCATGCCTGTGCCGCTGTCTTCTAGCACAGTGTTTGGCACAACCGCGACGCTCACAGAACTGTCATCATTTAGGATGGTTCCCACCACGGGAGCCGTTGTGACTGGGGCATAGCCTGCGCCAGTGCGGAGCGTTAGGGCCACGGTTTCGTCAGGTTCCACCACGGTATCTGGATTGGGGCGAATGCGTAGAACCTTAGTGCTTTCCCCTGCCGCAAAGGTGATCGTGCCTGCCGATGCGCCATAGGTAAACGTAGTCCCTGGCGGCGCGTTCACGGTGTAGTCGCTCGTCGTACCGAAGCCCGCGGTGCCGCCCACTCCAAAGCTCACCGTGATGCTGCGGTTCAGGAACCCTGTCCGAGTGAAGGTGTAGACGATCTCGTTACCACTGTTTTCCAAGACGCTGGCAGGAGCGACAGACAGTGTGATTTGGCTTTCATCGTCGATGATGGTGCCCGTGGCGCTGTTGGCAGGAGCCAGACTATAGCCTGCACCAGGAGCCAGCGCCACGATGACCGTTTCGTTTGGCTCAACCAGGTTGTCGGCAATGGGGGTGACTCGGATCGTGGCGGTGCTGGCATTGGGGGCGAAGGTAATTGTGCCCGTATTGCCCGTGATGCTGGCTCCCGCTACGTTATAGTCACTGCCGCGCGTAGCAGTGCCGCCCAGGGTGAAGTTGACGGTCAGGGCGTTGCGGATGTAGGTGGTGCGGGTGAAGGTGTAGACCAAGGTGCCGCCGGTGTCCTCGACTACGTTGGCAGGTGAGACAGCAACGCTGACGGGCACGATGGGAATGGGCACGCTGACATTGAAACTGCCGAGCGTCGCCGGAGGGGCTGCGTTGCCGCTGGTGTCGAAGATTTGTCCGGCTTGCAGCGAAACCTGGTAGGTACCGTTGTCGTTGGCATCCCAAGTGCCGCCGGGGGCGGTGATTTGATAGGTCACGGTGCGGGAGGTGCCATTGCCGACGGGTGTAAAGCCGACCAACTGCGCCCCCTGGACAAAACCGTTGGGGCCCGTGACGAGCAGGTTGCCATTGCGGAAGCTGAGGCTATTGAGCTGAACTGCGTCGGCGTATTGAATGGTGAAGGTCTGGGTAGTTCCCCCCGCAACAGTGATATTGGGATTGGCGATGACTAGGTTGGCAGCGCTGGGCGGCGTGGTGTCGCGGGGGGGCAGCGGGAAGGCGACGACGTTGGTGCGGGTGAGGCGGCTGACGTTCACATTGCGAACAATAGCCAGAAATTCACCCGTCTGACGATTGCGAATGATGACGTTGTTGCGGTTGTTGCCTGTGCCCTGGACGATGCTGAGGTCGTTGAAGCGCAGTCCGCCTGCCAAACCGATGCGGTCTTGATTGGGGTTGAAATCCGTGATGACGTTGGCATTGTTTCGGCGACTACCGCCTGTGCCGCTGGCCAGGACAAACACGTCGCGACCGGCACCACCCGTCATCACATCGCGCCCGCCAGTGCCCGCGACCAGCGTATCGGCTCCTTGTCCACCATTTAGCCGATTGAGGCCGCTGTCGGCATAGATCAGGTCGTCGCCTTCGCCGCCGTTGAGAGTGTCATTGCCGATGCCGCCGGAGAGGGTGTCGTTGCCAGCGCCGCCGTCTATCAGGTCGTTGCCTGCATTGCCCTGGAGCAGGTCGTTACCGTTGCCACCGTTAATTTGGTCGTTGCCAGCAGCGCCAAGGAGGTAATCATCTCCATCCTCGCCAAAAATGAGATCAGCATCGGGAGTGCCAAGCAAAAAGTCCGGGCCGGGGGTTCCAATCAGAGTAGCCATTAACTGTTTTCCTAACGAACTTGAACAGCGGGAGGAAGTACGGAGGGGGAAAAGGGATTCTGTGTTGCCAGATTGGGAATTTCGGAGTTTTTTCGGAGTTCTATTTCATGCTTCTGAGAGCATTTCTGAGAACTCCTGGGAAGGCCGAGAAAGGGAGTCGGGACATGACCTTGCTAGAAGGCTGAACCCGATATCTCCTGATATCTAACGTCTGAAACAAAAGTGATAAAGCAAGGTTGCCCAATCTGGAGCGCTGAAATTAACATCTCAATCGATTAATTCGACCGATTAATTCGACTAACCCAGTGTCCTTTTTGACATAAAACTGAATCCGTAGGCGATCGCCCTATAATTTGCCCTCAGAGAAAGCGTAAAGGCGGCTTTAGAGCCGGAGTTTGGCGTGTGGATAAGTCATCTGAAAAACCGTGCTGTGTCCGCACAAGTCGCGCTGAAGCCTGCTTTTCAGAGCGCTGCAAAAATTGCTCTGAAAAACGGCTTAATGATAGCAACCCCTGTTTCAGTCAGGACAATTTTTTTTGAGCCTGAAGCTGGGATTGGAACTTAATGCGTCTCCCTCTCAAATAGGGGCTTCAAGCTCAAAGGTGGGCTGGGGTGTGGTTTTGCCTTTGAGAAACAAATCACCGATGGGCGTGCAGGGATAGTGGGGGGCGATCGCCCGATACACCGATTCCGTCAGCAAAATTTGTCCACTGCTGGCAAGGGTCATCAGGCGGGCAGCCGTGTTCACGGGGTCCCCCAGGATATTAAACTCGCGGCGGGCACGGGGCGAGCCGATTTCGGCGGCAAACACTGGGCCCTGGTCGAGGCCGATGCGACAGGCGATATCCACAGGCTGACTCGCAGACCGTGGTGGTGCAAGCTGGCGGACGATTTGGCGAACCTCCAGAGCCATATCTGCTGCCCGCAGCGCATCTTCGGGGTGGCTGCCCAGCGCTCCGAAGTAGACCAGCATGTCGGAACCGAGGGAATGATAGGTCACCTTTTGCAAAATGCCGCCGCGCGATCGCACGCTGGCATGGATCAGCGCAAACGCCTGCGAATAGCGGCGCACCAGCAGATCCACTTCGTCAGGCGAGGCTAGGTCTACGGCTTCCGGCAGCCCCATCAGGTTGATAAAGACCACCGTTGGAGTTGGGAAGGCCGGCGGGATCTGACGCTGAGCAGCGCATTCCACCAGCAGGTTCAAAATCGGCGCGGGCAAGTAGCTGACCAGCGGCTCTACCAGACCTACCGACTTCTGAATTTCCTCACTCAGGCCGGAGATGCTGCGATCCATCAGCATTGATGAAGCCATGCGGCGACGGGGCAGCGTGATGTCATATTCTCCCAGTTCCTCCGGGCTGAGCTGGTCAATCACCAGGCTGTGCTGGGCATCCAGCGGCTGGAGCGGAAATTCATTCCCCAGGCGATCGCCCACTTCCCGACTCACGCACACCCGCCCCACAGCGCTAGCCGACTCTGCCCGCTTCGCCTGCTGCACCGTCTTTCCCAGCAGCACCCGCCCCATTCGCTCCGGCGTGCCAATATCCGCCGTCAGAAACCGTCCAGAGTGGATGCCCACCCGCATCTCCAGCGAAAACTGACCCTGGGGCATGTCCAGCGCGGTGAATTGAGCCATCGCCCGCTGCATTCGCAGGCCTGCCCGCACCGCCTGCGCCGCATCGCTGCCATCTCGCCCTGGCAAAAACTGCACCAGCATGGCATCGCCCGTAAACTCCAGCAGGTCGCCCCCCGACTTGCTGATAATTTCAATCATGCTGGAGAAATACTGGTTAATCAGCGTCAACAGCGCCGCCGCGCCCTCCTGACCTGCATCCGCATTTGCCTCTAGCAGGGGCGTGAAGCCCGCCAAATCGGTAAACAGCAGCGTCCCCTCCTGCCAGCCATAGCGCAGTTCTCCGGGCAGGGGCGGCGCTTCGGACACCTGGCGGGGCATGTAGTCATGCAACACCTGCTGCATCGTGCGTAGGTGCTGAAACACCTGCATCAGCGTGTCGGCAGTGGGATCGACCCACAGCGCGGCATAGAGGCTGGCAGGCAGAAGCGGGCGCATTCGCTGCTCTAGGTCAACCAGCGGCTTTGGGAGTGAGTCGGGCGAAGAAGGAGACAGCATCAGCGGCTAACGAAATAGGCCCAACCTAGACGAGGCGCACCCCTTGAGAGGACGCAACAATGAGAGGCGTAAAACTTGAGGGATGCAAAAATTTTCTAACCCTGAGAAAAACATAGGCGAAATTGGCGAGAAATTGGTGGCAAATTTGCAGCGCGTGGCTTGGACGATTGCGCGATTTTGGAGTACAGTTAAAGACTGTGAGTAAGTCAGCAGTGATCCCTCATGCTGATTTGCCCGTTCCCCCCACGCGGATGTGGCGGAATTGGTATACGCGCACGTTTGAGGGGCGTGTGGCTTTGCCTTGCGAGTTCGAGTCTCGCCATCCGCATTGAGTCTAGTGTATTGCTCCATTCATCCTTCTACGCTAGGTCGAGGGCAACCTCAGGCTAGTTTGAGGGGGAAGACTGTGAGTGGATGTCGTGCTGAGCAATGTTCGCGGGCGATCGCCCAATACACGACCGCACAGTTGTAGTAAGAAGCAGCTTTTTCGTAGGTCATGCCGAGTTTTTGCATGACGCGCTGCGAAGCCAGGTTTTCGGGACGGGCGATCGCCACAATCCGCTCTAGCCCTAAGGTATCAAACCCAAACTGGAGGCAGACCCGCGCCGCCTCGGTGGCCAACCCACATCCCCAAAAGGAGCAATCCAGCACATACCCCACTTCGATTTCCGGCGTGCTGTCTAGATGAATCAGCCCCGCTCGTCCGACAAAAGCACCCGTCTCCTTTTCCACCAGCTTCCACATGCCAAAGCCGTGCGCCTGCCAATGCGCTATCATGCGGTGCAGCCCGGTTTCCGTTTCCTTTCGCGTGCGAACGCCGTGCCCGACGTAGCGCATCACGTCTGGATTGGCACATAGCGCCGCCAGCACGTCGAGGTCGCCGGGCTGAAACGGTCGCAGATAGAGGCGCTTGGTTTCCAGGTGGGGTGCGATGTGAAACATGGGTGTTAATCGGGTTGCTGGTTCGGGTTGCTAGGAACGTCATAGCCCAACAGTGGTATGAATCAGCGTTTGCAGGCAGGCTCCAGCCCTATTTGCAATGGATTCACTCTGGCAGCCGGGAGCCGCGCCCGCTGCATCTGGCGCTCGATCGCCAGGTGTTTCGCGCTAATGAGCTGCCGATTCATCCGCCAGAGGGCTACGGCTGTCGCTGTCGCACCATTTCCCTGACGGAGCGGCAGCTCCAACAGCGCGGGCTGACGGTGAGTGAGCTGAAGCGCGGCGACACTGCCGAGGTGGAAATTGACGGGCAAACCTATCGCCCGGTGATTGTGCCTAGCGAGGGCTGGAGTGCTGACCCGCCAGGGCAGGGCGGCGCGGCACGGCGGGAGGAGATTTTGCAGCGGATTATCGACCGTAGCCCGGAGCCAATTGCAACCCAAATCAGGGCAGAGGCAGAGCGGATTAATCAGCGGTTTGCAGAGCGAGAAGCAGGGACTCTAAGAACGGGCGCAGGTGGAAGCTGGCGAGTCTTTGATGAGCGGGCAGATCGCGCCGTTCCAAAGCAGTTCAACGACAACGCCTGTGCTGCTGCCTGTGGTGAAATGCTCTTAGCCGATCGCGGCATTTCTCGGAGCCAGAGGGCGATCGCCGAACTGGTTGGAGGTGTGCCGATTACCGACGCAGACCTTGGCTTTGTGCTTGACCAGCTTGACCAGAGCAGGCAGTGGAGCGGTGGAGAAGTGCGCCTGCCCGATGGAGCAACCACCCAGCAGCTCGTTGAGACGCTCAACAGTACCGGAAGCTGGGCTGCAATTTTGTGGGAGCCTGGCAGCTCAATCGGGCATATGGTGATCGTTGATGGATTCGACCCGGATGGGAGACTGCTGATTCGAGATCCGTGGGGGCGAAGTGCCAGGGCTAGAGCTGGCAGCCGCTATAAAATGGAAGTATCAGAGTTCGAGCGAGTTTGGACAGAAAGGGCGGTGCTAGGCAGATGATTGAGCTTCTATCTGTAACCCCAAATGAGAGCGGCTTTGAAGCCCTGATTTCAGACGGCGGGACTCAAAATTCCTACCAGTTCTCTGTGGAAGAAATCGACCTGAACGGTCAGGCCCTGCAACTCATCCGCTCCGACAAATCCCTTTTTGAGAAGTACAAGTTTGAGCAAGGCCCATACTTTCGCGCTGGGCAAGCTGTAAAACGAGTCATCGCAGGCGAAGAGGTGACTTTCCCGGTGAAGCTGGATGGCTAACCTCGAAGTCAACCTCGATCGCCTCACCAGCGACACCATCCTCAGAGCAGCAGCCCTGCGGCTCGATCGCCCTGCCAAAACCACCATCTATCGCGCCTGGGCAAACTACCTCGAAGGCGAAATCGTCAGCGCCTTTGCCGCAGAGCGCGCCCCCAACGGGCAACCCTGGGCAGCACTCAAGCCCGCCACCGTGGCCCGCAAGCGCAACCGCAAGACCAGCCCCCGCAGCAAAAACAAAATCCTGCAAGACACGGGCACGCTCGTTGCTAGTTCGGATTGATAGGAACGTTACAGCGCAGCCGTGGTGTGGATTAGCGTTTGCAGGCAGGCGGCGGCAGTGGTGCGAACTGGTGTTGCCGAGGCAGGCTGCCACCAGCCCATCGCGGTGTGGGGCGATCGCCACAGATCCAGATGCGCCACGGCGGGTTCTGCATAAAAGCGGCTTCCCCTGGCGCTCACCGCTGGCCCATCTAGCAAGGCCGAACTCCAGTCGGTAAAGCGATCGTGGCTGAGTCGATGGATGGGGAAAGGTCCGCTCAGGGGCACACCCCAGCCGTCTAGCGCAATCAGCCCCAGCACGGTTCCGCCGAGCGCTTTCCAGAGGGGGGCGATCGCCGCCAACCCTACCACACCCGCGCTAAAGCCGAGAAACAAGACTGGCGGGGCGGCCCAGGGTGCGCCCAGCCGATGCTGCAACACCCTCAGCCCGTGCAGCGGCGAATAAACTGGCTGGCGATCGCCCGGTATGATGCAAATTTGCACCGTGTTCGCTCGATCCAGGGCCACTGCCGTCAGAAAACATTCTGTAAGCTGGGGCGAATGCACCCCCGGACACACCACCAGTACCGTCGCCAAGTCTCTGCCCTCTATACTTTTCAGGACTTACGCACTTGCAATAACTTGCAATCAGTTGGATTTTGGAGAATTTCTTGTGGACTGCGCCCGCGAGAAGTCTTGCAACTGCATCAGTCCTCCGTTCGTGTCCCAGCTTGAGGGCATCGCCTCTAATTCCAATCATAGGGCGGGCATTGCGACCCTAGAGTTCGGTTCTAGAGCTAGGCTCTCTGGAGGTTTGTCGATATCGTCTTATATAGGAGCATAAGGTGATAGGTGATAAGGCGCGATCGCCGTGCATTAGCCAGGACTGTGCCAGGTAAATGTGCCAGGGCTGAATGCCTGTGGGTATACTGCCTCTGTAGAACCTCTCTAAGGGCAATGGCAGCCGCGTTTTACCTCACTGCTCTGCACTCATCGATATTGGAACCGTTTGTTTCCAGGACGCGCAGCCGTGCATAAGTGGTATCTACCCACCCTCAGTGAAGTCGTTGCCCAGGCAGAAAGCCCGGTGCGGCAGCCTGGCCCTGTGGCCCGGCAGCAGCTTAAGGCTGAGCGTGAATGGTGGGGGGCGATCGCCGCGCTGAACCATCTGCTCCTGGAAACACTGCCCACCGACCCCAAGCCTCGCTCCCTTAAAGCAAAAGCCCAGGCTTTGGTGCTATCGGGGCCGCTGCCCGTGCTAGAAGCGCCCGATGTGGTCGCACGAGTTGCCACCTGGAATTTCACGGTAAATGCGCTAGAAACTGCGTCATGGCTGCCGTTTCGGCTGTTGCCCGCGGCCCAGCACAACGCCCCGCACGGCTCTACGGCCGCCACGGTGCCCCTCATGCCCAATGATCCGCTGGCGGCGGAGCAGTTTTGTCTGGTGCTAACGCCGACCTTTGGGCTGGTCATGGTGCTGGGGGAAGATCTGGAAGGCACGCCTGCGTTTATGCTGTCCTTTGACCCGGTGGTGGTACGGGCGGCGTGGCAGGCGCTGCGGGCGCGGCTGCTGTTTGCAGGGGCGGGGATCTTGGGACAGATCGAGCCACTGGTTATCCAGTTCATGCCGCTTGATCCCAATCGTCCCGACGATCGCCCCACCGCATTGCCCGACTATCGACTGGTTTCCCGGTTCAATCGGCTGATGCTCGACTTTTTGCCAGAGCCGCTGGAGTGGGAAGCCCATCCCAACTCGCTGCCGACTGTGGGCGATCGCCCCAGCGTCCCAGAAGAAGCGGCCGAGGCCGTTGAGGTGTCGCCCTTGCACTGGCTCCACGATGGCGAGGCGATCGCCCTGGGCTTGCAGCAGTCAAGCTCGACCAATGGCAACAACGCCAGCCGCAAGGGCCAGGCAGAGGCAGATGATCTGCTGAGCGCCAAGAGCGAACACCTGGATATGGAACTCTTGCAGGCGATCGCCCACGAAGTCCGCACCCCGCTAACCACCATCCGCACCCTGACGCGGCTCCTGCTCAAGCGCAAAGACCTCAGCCCCGACGTGCTAAAGCGCCTGCAAGTCATCGACCAGGAATGCACCGAACAAATCGATCGGTTTAACCTGATTTTCCGAGCCGCAGAACTGGAGACGGCTCCGGTCAAGCATCCGCTGATGCCGCTGGCCCCGGTGTCTCTGGCGCAGGTGTTCGAGCAAAACGTGTCTCGGTGGAAGCAACTGGCCAGCCAGCGCAGTTTAGAACTCAAGGTCGAACTGCCGCAAAAACTGCCGAACGTCGTCACCGACCCCAACCTGTTTGATCAGGTGTTGACAGGGCTGATCGACCGACTCACGCAGACCCTTGCGCCAGGGAGCGAAATTCGCCTCCAAGTGGAGCTAGCCGGACACCAGCTCAAGCTCCAATTTGAGGCAGAACAGCCAGCGGCTGACCCAACCGGAACCAATCTGGGCTTTGTGCCACCGCTAAAATCGCTGGGGCAACTGCTGATGTTCCAGCCCGAAACCGGCAGCCTCAGCCTCAGTTTGGCAGTAACTAAAAATCTGTTTCAGGCGCTAGGCGGCAAGCTGATTGTGAAACAAAGACCCCAGCGAGGCGAAGTGCTGACGGTGTTTCTGCCGCTGGAGTCGAGGTAGCCAAAAGCCCGGAATAGCTAAAAGCTCGATAAAGCCGTGGATTTACAATCCAAAATCGGCAATCTAAAATCCACAATCGCCATAATCCAGCGAACCCCATGAGAGGTTGGCAATAAAGAGGTTGGCAACAAAAAGAGGGACGCGCCGTTGGCACATCCCCTCAGGGAGTCAAGATATATATCCACAGTATTTAACTTGATCCAGGGGTGTCCTCTGTCTCAGGAGGTAAATATGAGGAGCCGCTTTCCAGGAGCCTGCTTTCTAAATTGAAAACAGGGGCTAAAGCCGGATGTGCTTTAGTCCACTGCGGGGGTCAAACGTGCGGATATTGCGGATTTTTTCGTAGTATTCGCGCTCAGTGGGGCTGAGATCTTTGGGCGGCACAATGACAATTTTTACCAATTGATCGCCGCGACCACCCTTGGGATTCACCCAGCCTTTGCCGCGCAGCCGCAGCGTTTGTCCGGAGCGGATTCCGGCGGGCACATTCATGGTCACAAGTCCATCAGGCGTGGGCACGTCGATAGCGGTTCCCAGCACAGCTTCATCAGGGGCGATCGCCACTTCGCACACCAAGTTGTCCTCTTCAAATCGGAAAAACGGATGGGGCTGAATATCAATCTTGAGATACAAATCCCCCCGCTGACGGGTATAGGGATTCATCTGTCCTTTGCCGCGCACGCGAATCTTGCTGCCCGGTTTGGCTCCGGCTGGAATCCGCACCTCAATTTCTTCGTTGCCCAAAATTAGGCGCTTTTGCACACCCTTAAACGCTTCCGAAAGGGTCATGCTGAGGTTGGCTTCTAGATCGCCGCCCGCGCTGGTCGGAGGTTCGCCAAAGCCACCAAAACCACCGAACCCACCTGGGGGAGTCCCCGGACGATAACCATAGCTGCGATCGCCACCTGGAACGCCGCCCGCAAACCGGCCCAGCAGCTCATTGATAAAGTCATCGAAGCTGCCGTATTGGCTAAAGTCAAATCCGCCAAAGTCGCCCGGAGCGCCGCCGCCAAAGCCTTCTGCCTGTTTCCAATATTGCCCAAACTGGTCATATTTGCGGCGCTTGTCTGGGTCAGACAGCACTTCGTAGGCTTCGTTGATTTCCTTAAAGCGAGCTTCTGCGGCCGCGTTGCCGGGATTCATGTCTGGGTGATATTGCCGCGCCAGTTTGCGATAGGCCTGCTTAAGCTCGTCGGCGCTGGCGCTTTTGCTGATTCCAAGGATGGCATAGTAGTCTTTGAAGTCCTGAGCAGCCATCGGGTCATCACCTACTCTGAATTGACTGAATTGCTTGAATTGACTGAATTACTTGAATTGCTTAAATGGCTCAGATTCCTCGAATCAATCGAGTTGCTTGAGTTAATGGGGTAGGGGTACTGATTTGGGTGGCCTACAGTACGCCTAATCCAACCCTACCAAAGCTTCAAGAGAATTGGGGGTGTGGTTTCCCAAACCGAGCCGAATCCCAGGTTGTGGGGTCTGGAGAAAAGTTCGGGGGCAGGTGAATCAGGGTATCGAAGCCGTCGCTGAGGCTGGGTGGGGCTGCGGAGAGGCGGCGATGCATCTGCTCGATGATGGCTTCAGGAACCTGGCGATCGCGCTGGCGGTTTCGCTCCAAACACAGGTTCAGCGGCACATCTAGCCATAGGCCCGTGATGTGTGAAAAGCCACAGCGCTGCCCCAGTTGCACGACCTCCCGCCGCTGCCGCCGTGCTGCATTGGTCGCGTCGTAGAGCGTATGAGAGATTTCGTGAGACGGGGTGTGCGTAAGCGGCTTTGCAGCGTCAGACCGTCGCTTCAGCACGATTTGATCTGGACGAACGCCCGTCGCCGCTCGAAAAGCCTGCTCGACTTCCTGCCAGATCAGCGGCCAGGGGCCCTGCGTCGCCTCGTCGCCAAACAGTTGTCCCCGAATCGTGTCTGTAGACACTAGCCGACAGCCATAGTTATTGACTAAAACCTTCGCCAGCGTGGACTTTCCGCTTCCCGGCAGACCAATCAGAACAATCAGATGGCAAACCGTTGGCGTTGGGGCAGCAGTGCGTTGATCCACAGCAGCAGACTCTTGCCCTCCAGAACCAAACCCTGTCCTCAGTTCTAAACCTTTAAATCACGTAAATCACGGTTCTAGATCACGGTTCCATCCGGAATCGTTGCCCCCTTGAGAACCACCACGATTCCGTTGCGGATATAGAAGCCGTATTCTTCGCGGGCGGCTTCTTCAATGTGATCCTTATTCAAAATCTTGACATCGCAGCCGATGCAGGCGTTCTTGTCAATAATCGCCCCACGAATCGTAGTGTTTGCGCCAATGCCGAGGGGCACTTTGCCGTCGTCGCAATTGTTCGAGCGCTCGGCCAGGGGTTGATAAAAGTCTGACCCCATGATCAGCGTGTCTTGCACCACGCACCCCGACTCGATGCGTGTGCGGATGCCCAGAACAGAGTGATGCACCTGACAGTTTTTCAGAATGCAGCCTTCGCCGATCATCGACTCGGTAATGGTGCAGTCGAGCAGCTTGCTGGGTGGGAGCGATCGCCCACGGGTATAGATAGGAGCCTTTTCGTCGTAGAAGCTAAACGGCGGCTGCGGCTGCTGCGTTAGCGCCAGGTTGGCATCGTAGAACGAGCGGATTGTCCCAATGTCTTCCCAGTAGCCGTTGAAGAGATAGGCTTGCAGGTTGTAATCCTTGGCAGAGGAGGGAATGATTTCTTTGCCAAAATCGGTCTGTTCGGGCGATCGCCGCAGTAGGTCAAACATCACCTGCTTTTCAAACACGTAGATGCCCATCGACGCAATGTAGGGCTTGAGCTTCGCCTCTTCGGGTGTCAGCCCCAACACAGTGGTATCCACCTGCATCTGCTTCAGAGCCTCGCCCTTGGGCTTCTCGTAAAAGTCAATGATGCGTCCATCCTCATTGATCTTCATCAGACCAAAGTCTGAGGCCCGCTCATTGTCCATCGGCAGCACCGAAATCGTGATGTCGGCCTTGGTTTCGCGGTGGCGCTCCACAAAATCGCTATAGTCCATGCGATAGAGGTGGTCGCCCGACAAGATTAAATACTGGTCTACATCGTAGTCCTGGAACATCCAGAGATATTGCCGCACCGCGTCAGCCGTGCCCTGAAACCAGTTGGGATTTTCAGGAGTTTGCTGTGCTGCCAGCACCTCCACAAACCCTTCGTGGAAGCCGGAAAAACTGTAGGTACGAGAGATGTGACGATTGAGCGACGCTGAATTGAATTGCGTCAGAACGAAGATCTTGTAGATATCGGAATTAATACAGTTGCTAACCGGAATATCAATCAAGCGATACTTGCCCGCCAGCGGCACGGCTGGCTTGGCTCTTAGCTTTGTGAGTGGATACAGGCGGGTGCCCGCGCCGCCGCCCAAAATAATCGCTAATACCCTTTTCACAATGACCTCTTAACCGCCGTTTAACGCCTGTTTGATCCCCACGTTTAGTGTGATGCGACATGTGATCCTTTGCAAGGGGATCGGGGTAAAGAATCGAGACTTTTTTATCCTCCAAAAGGCGGATGTTTGGGAAAAAATAGTGCCAAAAAAATAATTGACCTCAAATCTGTTCAGAGAGCCGCCGTGAGGGAACCTAGGTCAAATGACGGTTCTCAGCAAGAAGGGCAGGATCGCTTCATTCACCTTGTCGAACCAGTCGATTTGCGGATAGTGCCCCACGTCCGGCAGTTGGATCAGTTCTGCTTCGGGAGTGGCTTGCACAAATGCCTCGGCTAGGCTGAGGGGCAGCCAGCGATCGCGCATTCCCCAGCCCACCAAAACGGGCTTCGTCCAGGCTTGAAACCCCTGCTCAATCTCAGCGGTGGACTGAGCCAGGCGCAGGTTCTGCACGGCGGCAAACAGGGCCCGACCCGCATCCGAGCTTTTCAAAAAAGGGCGGCGATAGACATCCAAATCTTCGTCTTTGACCACGTAGCCGCCGCCGCCTTCGAGCGTCCGATCCACCAACAGCGGGTCTTGGGTGAACATTTCGCCCGCCAGCGGTAGCCCCAACTGCTGCATCTTCCAAGGGAGTTTGGCGCGACTCGTCACCGGAGCATTCAAGATAACCATCCGCTCGATCTGGTCGGGATGGCGCAGGGCATATTGCAGCCCCACGGAGCCGATAAAACCTTGCACAATCAGCGAGCATCGATCAATTCCCAGTTCAGCCAGAAACGTTTCTAGCGCGGTGATGTAAGCATCGGGCGTATACGCAAAGGTGCGGCGGTCAGGTTTTGCTGAGGAGCCAAAGCCAATCCAGTCGGGGGCGATCGCCCCAAATCCCCGCTCCTCCAGCGCCGACATCACGCCGCGCCAGCTATAGCCCGTCGCAGGCAGCCCGTGCAGCAGCACAACAGGCACCCGGTGGCTCGCTGCATCTCCTTCTACTGCTCGATAAAACCATTCGAGTTGCCCACAGGGGAGCGTTTTCTCCTGCACCGCCATGACGTTCTCCTTCGTTCCAGAACAGCAGGTGGGATGAGCTTACCGCTGCGGGGGATCAGAGGACAAGCGAAAGCCACAGGAGACCCAGAGCAAACGCATCCTATGGCGACCAAAGCCCTTGCCCGCTGGAACCAACAGTGGCTAGACGCCTATTCGGTATGGCTCCTGTTGCTGAGATAGGCTTTGCACTTGGAATTTGCGCTTGGGATTGGCGATTTTAGGCAGGCGACTGCCTTAGAGCAGCATAGAACAACTTCTACCTCTCTCCCCTCCTCGCATCCTGAGTAGGTGTTTGCCCTGCCCTATCACCCATTAGCATCTGGTCGTTTGCGAGAAGGATGTTAAACTGTAGACTGATGTAGCGCTAAAGGGTTGCAAGCCGTTGAAACTCCTTTCTGCTGGAAGTCGCCTCTGGCTTCTCTTCTGGTACTTGGGAATGAATCTACAGCGAATTCGGCTTTCCGATCCTGCATTGTCCTGGGCAGACCGCTGCGAAGGGCCTAGTATGCGCTGATCGACCTGCAACTTTAGGTTTGTTTTTATCCATCTGCCTGGAGCCTCCCAGATTGGGTTCGGCTTCTTACAGAAGGGTGAGCAAACTGGGTCGATCTGCACTCTACATCGAAGTTTTTGAACGGTTAATCGCTGGATTTCGCCAAACAGGCGATCGCGCTGCTTCTTCCACGAAGCAGTCGATCCACTTGCGGCAATGCGACAGGGTTTCAGGCGATCTGCTCAGGCAACGGGGGCATCCGGTTCTGAAAGGCTTATGCCAGTGCCGCTGACAGTGCCCCTGACGCGGTTGCAATCTGTTCGAGATTCCCTGTTTTGCGGAACCCTGAGGGGGTTCTCGCTGTCCTGCCGTGCCAATGGAGTCTTTGAGCCAAAATATCGCACCTGCCTAGCGTAACCGCCCCCCGTTCAACCCTCCCTTCTGATCCGACTGGTTTTCACGGGTTTTCTGCACTCTTTCTACATTCACGCCAGACTTTATTGGGAAAAAGCCATGACCAAACTGCTTAGTCGTCAAATTTCGCCCGCGCCGCTGTCTGCCAATATCGGCATCACCGACCTGATCGATACCTACTTCACGGCTTACAACTCAGCCCGTCTGCGCGAAGCCTGTCATCTGCTCAGCCGCGACATCATGCAACCGGGCGTGACGGTTGCCCTCAGCCTATCCGGTGCGCTCACGCCTGCGGGGTTGGGGGTATCCGTCCTGTCGCCGCTGATGCGCCACGGGTTTGTGGACTGGATCATCAGCACGGGCGCGAATCTGTATCACGACTTGCACTACGGGCTGGGGATGGAGCTTTATGCCAGCAACCCCTTTGTAGACGACGTGAAACTGCGCCAGGAAGGGCGAATTCGCATCTACGACATTGTGTTTGGCTATGACGTGCTGCTGGAAACGGATGCGTTTATTCGGGAACTGCTGCGCTCTGAGCCGTTCCAAAAGCGCATGGGCACGGCAGAATTTCACCACCTGTTGGGCAAATACATCAACGCGATGGAAAAACAGCTTGGTGTGAAAAATCCCTGCCTGCTGTCCACGGCCTATGAGTGTGGCGTGCCGATCTACACCTCTTCTCCAGGCGATAGCTCCATTGGCATGAACGTCGCAGCCCTGGCGCTGGAAGGCTCGAAGCTGGTGATCGACCCATCGCAGGATGTGAACGAAACAGCGGCGATCGCCTATGCAGCCCGCAACTCTGGCATTCCTGACGTAGAAGGCAAGAGTGCTGCACTCATCCTTGGCGGCGGCAGCCCCAAAAACTTCCTGCTGCAAACCCAGCCCCAACTGCACGAGGTGTTAGGTCTGGAAGAGCGCGGGCATGACTACTTCGTGCAAATTACCGACGCTCGTCCCGATACGGGTGGACTCTCTGGCGCAACCCCCAGCGAAGCCGTGAGCTGGGGCAAAGTTGACCCAGAAGAACTGCCCAGCACCATCGTTTGTTATACCGACAGCACCATCGCTCTGCCGCTGATGGGAGCCTATGTGATCAACCAGTGCGAACCGCGTCCGCTGAAGCGCCTCTATGATCGCCGCGAGGAAATGCTGGCGACACTGCAACGGGACTATCTGGCAGCCCGTGCGGAACGCACCGAGGAAAAGGTAGCCGCTGCAATTCCCAACGCTAAGCCTATGCCCAAGCCTGAGCGGGAGCCTGTGGCTACCTATCCCTGCGGCACGCCCATCCGCCGCTAGGCGGATTCAGGGCTGGCTGAAAGGGTATAGAAAAGGTTGGCTTTTCGGGCGTTTTGATCGCGAAAAGTCAACCTTCCACACAAAATCTAGTGGGCTGCGCTGCCTACAGGCTGATTTTCGGGATGGGGGGTGGAAAGCTGCCCCCCTGGTTCATGCTCGACTACGAACACGTTGGAGTAAAGGTTGGCAATGATTTGCTGCCCCTGCTGCGTCAGTGAAAGATACTTCAGACCATCTTTCACATAGGGATAGACTCCGTTCCAATAGAACTTGGGATAGTTTGCCCGCAGATCACCCGGATGGCGATAGCCCAGCGCCTTATTCACGCCTGTTTCTTCAAACTCGTAGTAGAGCGCCCCAATTTTTTTGAGATAGCGGGGATCGCTCAACTGACCAATTAAATCCGCAGCCCGCACTAGACCTGGATAATGCACCGTATCTTGGTGGTCGTCGTCATGGGGAACAGGAAAGCGAGTCAGCTCAATGTTGCGCTTTACGATTGCAGAGTCAATCTTTTGGTTGCCGCCAAACCGCTCATCAATAAACAGCTTGGCACGATCGACGTGATAGGGCGTGAGGGCTGCATCGGACGATCCTGGCGGTAGGCTAATCATTTCGCCGTTTTGCCCGGTGGCATACCAGCCTTCGCGATCGCCCCGACAGACCCCTTTTACGTAGCCAATATCGTGACACACCAGCGACACAATGAAATGGAGCCAATCATCCGGTGAAACGCCACCCTCTCGGATGTGCTTGCCACGCAGAATTTCCTGTCCTACCAGCGTCACCAGAATCGTGTGCTCAACGTTGTGATAGAGCGCGTCGCTGTTGGCAATGTTCTCCAGCGCCATTGCCCCGACCCAGCCAATAATATCTTCATAGCCAGCATTGAGACCGCCATAGGTATGGCGATATCCGTCTTTGAGCTTGGTCACAAAGTCGGAGATTAGGAGTTCAGTAGCGTTAAACATTGCGAGTCGCTCACAGCGCTACAACACAGAAGGAACAAGGACAACAGGGGCAAGAACAAGAGCAAACTAGCGATCTAGACCAATCTGGACAAGCAGAAACCTGGAAGCTTCTGATCAGAGTACCCACTTTCACGATATAGATACCGTAGCGTACCCGACGGCAGATCGGTGTGAGATAGAGCAACCGGAGCGATCGCCCGCATCACCTGCATTGTGATCTGAGATCACGCCGCGTGGATGAGAGGTTGCACCCCTTGCCCCGCGCCCGCTGAAATCCATCGGCTCTGTGTAGTGGGTTGCCAGCAAGTGCGAACTTTGTCCTATCTCTACATATCAACCCTTTATTCAAAATAGATGAATAAATCCAGGTAAGCGAGCAACTATCAGCCTATTTTTGATTGTTTTATAAAATCGAAGGAACTACTTTGAAAGATAACTGCAACCTGCTCTATTCAGACTGAATTTGTGATGATTTGTTGCATGGGCAATCGCCCATTTTGATATCACCCACTCTTACAAACTCATCTTTAAGCTGCTCCTGCTACAGCGTTTTTGAAGCTAGTGAGGCACACGGATGGTCAATAAGCCCTTGCCTCGTGAGGGCAGCATGTGCCTCACCCCGCAAGAAAATGCTGTATCGCGCGGTTTATACTCAAAATGCTATCCTAGAGTTCTCGAAATGCGGGTGTAGTTCAGTGGTAGAACGTCAGCTTCCCAAGCTGAATGTCGTGGGTTCGAGTCCCATCACCCGCTTTCAACGGCATCACCCAGTCCGCCTGCTCTATCCGACACTCTGCTGGGATGCGATAGATTAGGGAGTGGGCTACACTTCAGTACCCATCGCTTCCGAGAACCTCTACCTTTGTTATGAACCAAGCTGCTGAACAAGAGCTGCGTCCTGAGGCGATCGCGCTCCGCAATGAATACGCCGCTCTAGATGACAAGCTATCCAATCGCTACATTGAGCTAGATCCCCAGGGCTATTTCATTATTTATGTAGATCGGGATGCCAAGCTGATTTGTGCAGACCATTTTTCTAACGTCATCAACGACAAGGGGCTGGCCTGCGATCCGGAGACAGGTGAGCCATTGCCTTGTAACGGTTCCCTGAAGCGATCGCCCACTGCAACCTTTCGCGGGCGCACTGCCAAGGAACTCTGCATCGAAATTTTTGAAAAAGCGCAGCCCTGCCCCATCAGCTATCTTGACCATGCTGCTTATTTGGGGCGCGAATTTGTGCGGGCGGAGCTGGCGCTGCTGTCTGGGCAGGACTATGTGCAGGATTAGCTGATCAGATTCAGAGCAGGTCAATTGATCCCAATTGACTCCAGAGATTTGAGAATCCGGCAAGCTAACCCACCTGCTCCATCGCCAGCATCTTATCCAGGCTATCGGGCTTGTAGGAATTGGGCGGATAGCGATCAAGGTGGCGATACAGCGTCTTGGTTCCAGAAACCCGACAGGAGAATAGCTCCACGGCTGCGTGTCCATCGGGATAGAGGCGCACCTTGGGCGACAGGTCTTTGGGGATTTCGGTTCGCCATTGCCAGTTATATTTGGCAGGGATGCCCTCAATGAGATGGTGGTAGGCCCAGTTGCGGCGATCGCCCAACACGCCCAATTCCTGAAGCTCTCGTCGCAAGATCGATGCCAGCACAAACGAAGCCGCCGAGCGATCGCCCTCAATGGCTTCCATGACATGGCTGAGCGCTCCTTCTGGCCGGGGGACTTGAGCAATATTGTGTTTCTCTCTCACGGCCTTTTCAAGCTGGGCCGTCGTGCCAAAGTCCTCTGGCACAGCCCATACCACCCCAACCCCACTGCCCTCTGCTGAGCGATACAAATAGCTCACCAGGCGAAACCCCGGCTTTAGCCACAGCCCCGGCATTTTGATCAGCGGGGCGGCGGGGTTTACCGTGCTGATAAACCACTGTTCTTGTAGAATCGGCGAAAGGGTTGTGACGATAGGCGTTCCCGAAGAAAATAGCCCGCTTAGGTCATCGATGGATTCCGGCTCTGGCAAGTCGTCTAGCGTTTCTACCACCTTTGCCTGTTGCTCGGCATCAGGCAACGCCAGGGTCGTCTGCATATATCGCCTGATTTTGAGGAGCGTGGCTAGAGGGAATTTTTGAATCGACATGATCCAGGGGCACCATTCCAAAGAGAGCAGGGGTGACCTGTTAGGCGGCTGAAGCTGTACCTGACCCATCATAATCAACCCAAATCGACATCTAACTCCGGGCAAATCGGTAGACGCAGGGATTCAGCGTAACCCGGATTGATAATCTCCGTAAAAACTAGCACCCTTAAACAGCCCTTGAACTTGGCTCCCCTCGTGGCAGCGCGATCGCCCTCTAGCCGATTCCAGGGCTACCACCCCGGAGGGGCGACAGATGTCTGACTCGGCACAGCGACCGGAGCCTGAGCAGGGGCAGGATAAGACACTACATTGCCTGTAGAAGCGTCTGGCTGGCTAGGAGCAAGCGGGGTGACGGGCGTTGTGTCTGGCGGCGTGACGGGCAAAACAGAGTTAGCTGGGTTTGCTGCGCCGGTAGGAACAGGGGCGACGCTAGGGGCGATCGCCGCGTCTGGAGCAGGCTTTACCCAGACGACCGGACGTTGGCCAATGCCAATGCGGCCGGTTTCTTCCTGCATGACGCTGCGGGCTTGCCCTGCATCAAACTGGCGAGCAAAAGTCTCCTGGAGTCGATCCACGCGCTGCTCTAGCATAGCCACGTCGGACTGGAGCGTGTTGAGCTTCTGCTGCTGGCTGATGTTTTGGGGCAGCAGCCGGACAATTGAGGCGATCGCCACCATCCCCACCACCACATTCACGGCTAACCGAAGGCTGGCTTCAACCGCAACCGACTGATGGGGATTGCGCCGCTGCCGGAGTCTGCGTTTTGGGCGGGGAGGCTGCTTGCGAACTGGCTCGACAGGGTAAAGCGGCGGGCCGGAGGGTTGAATCGCATTCATGCTAGCAGTTCATATAAAAAACGGGGCGATTTGACCGGTAGCCCGGAATCTACCCCAATATAATCGCTATGCAAAGCTCTGGCACCCCTCGCGCCAAAACTTAAGACCTAAATTTGGCAATTTAAATCTGGCGACCTAAATTTGGCAACCCAAACTTGGCGATCTGGCGATCTGGCGATCTGATCTAGGCGATCTATTAAGCCAGAAATCTGCAAGTCTGAGATCCAGGCAGGCTCGAGTAAGGGGGTTGAGAGAAACCTGAGAGGGCTGAGTCGCCGCGCAGCAGTGCCCAGTAGAGACTCAGCCCCAACAGACTGATGACTTACTTATACAGCTCGGTCGAAAGCCGAAATGCCAGCACCGCAGGCAGCAGAGCAATCACCAGCGCTGTAAGAACTTGAGTATCTGACAAAGCCATTTTGTAACACTCCTAATAACAAACGACACGCCAATAAACGTGCTACTGTCCAACACTTTCGGCTAAATCGGGAGCATCGGGAACATCTTGTCACACAGTTTAATAATCTGTGATGCCATTTTCGGTAGTCACCTAGGAGATTGGGGCGATCGCCCATTCACCGTCTTGCCCAGCCGTTCGCTGCCATCAGTAGATTGTTTGTATTACCTCCGTACACGTCCTCAGTACGTGTCCTCCGTACACGTCCTCATCAGGGACTTGCGAGCAGCCCATCCACAGGATGCGTAATCAGGGTGCGTGATCCAGATATCCAGATCCGGACAACGTTGTTCCTAATCAAACACATCGTTTCTTAAAATTTTGCCTCAACTCCTTAATAGAGCGTTTACAAAAAGCTTCACGAAGACTTTAAAAACATGGGCTACTTTCGGGCTTCTGCAAAGATTCCGTAAAGACGTTTCTGCTGAACCTTTGATCCATAAGCGCTTGCTATATATTCCTGCACGAAAGGGTTTTTACGTATTTATGCGGTCATCTTCCAACAGGGTTGTTACTTCAAAAAGGGTTACTACTAATGTCTCGCTATGCATCTCCAGATTCGCTCCAAGACTCACTTAGCTCCGTTTCAATAGCGCCCACTCCGCACATACAAAAGCCCGATCGCCTGACCCCCCACCCCTCCGTAGGTCACTGGTTCAAGCGATCGCTCGATATTCTTGGCAGCCTGGTTGGGTTACTGGTCTTAGCAATTATCTTTTTGCCCGTGGCGATCGCCATCCGGCTCGATAGCCCCGGCCCCATCTTTTATAGTCAGCAGCGCTGTGGTCTGTTGGGTCGCTATTTCACGATTTACAAGTTCCGCACGATGGTTCAGGGGGCTGATCAAATGCAGGAACAGCCGGATAGCGCCTCCGATGCGGCAAAAGGAATGCCCTTCAATTTCAAGCGCGGCCGCGATCCACGGGTGACTCGCGTCGGCTGGTTTCTCAGAAAAACGAGCATCGACGAGTTTCCTCAGTTTCTCAACGTCCTCAAAGGCGAGATGAGTTTAGTGGGCACTCGCCCGCCCACTCTGGATGAGGTCGCCAACTACGCCGACCATCACTGGCTGCGGCTAAATGTGAAGCCGGGGATTACAGGCGAGTGGCAGGTGAGCGGACGGTCAAAAATCGATGATTTTGAGGAAATTGTCAAGCTCGATCTTCGCTATCAGGCACTCTGGCACCCACTCTACGACCTGTCGCTGATTCTGAAAACCATCCGCGCCGTGCTGTTTGGCGTGGGCGCAATGTAGGGCAGGGGCGATCGCCCGTTTGCCCGCTCCCCTTACGGTCGATAGACTGGGAGCGTAAAGTGGAAGCAGCTTCCGGCTCCCAGTTCTGAATCGACCCAGATTTGACCGTAGTGCGCCCGCACGATGCGCTGACAAACCGCAAGCCCAATCCCATAGCCGTCTTGCTGTGTATCGCGCTCCAGCCGATAGCTGTCTTCAAAGATGCGATCGCGATTTTCAGCCGGGATACCTGGCCCATCGTCGCAAATGCTCACCTGCACCTTTTGCGTCGTGCGATGCAAGGCCGAAACTTGGATATGGCTGCCATTGGGCGTGTATTTCACAGCGTTGTCCAGCAGATTTACCAAAACTTGCCGCACCCGATCGGGGTCAGCATACACCGCAGGCAAATCGCTGGGGATATCGGTAGAAATGCTCTGCGCCTTAATTTGCAGCTTGGTCTGAAAATCGTCTACTAGACTAAGGCACAGATTGCCCAGGTCAAACTTGCGAGGCTGCACGTTGAGCTTGCCGCCAGTGCTGTTGGCAGCGTGGAGCGTGTCAGTAATCAGGCGGTCAATCGTCTTCGCTTGTGTTCGGGCATGTTTGATGAGCTGACTCATGGTCTCTGGGGTCAGCCGCGACTCGGTGTAGATTTCTCGCATACTGCTGCCCAGTTCCAGCGTTTCCAGCGCAATAGAAACCGCCGTGAGAGGATTTCGCAGGTCGTGGGCCAGCATTGCTATGAGTCGGTCTTTGAATCGAAGCTGTTCCTGGAGTTCCTCCTTTTCCTGATTCAGCCGAAAAATCTCATCCGACAGGCGAATTAGCTCAGCCGAATAGGTGACGGAATTGGGAACTGGCAGCGACTCTATCCCCACTGGCAAGGGCGGCGTGGAACCGAGGCTAATCCGGTTTTCCTGGGCAGACTGTTTCCAGCGCGACCACCAGCTATCGATCTGGGCGATCAGGTTGCTGCCAGCCAGGGTTTGGCGCGGCTCTGGGTAAATTTTGATAATGGCTGGCGTGGCAATCAGGCGAAAATGCTCGGCCAGATGCGGCTGCTCCCCCACGTCTACCACTTGCAGGTCGAATGGATAGTCTGCCTCTAGCTCTTTGAGGCGACTGCGAATCTGCCGAATCTTTTCGACGGAGCTAGGGCGCTTGTCTACAAACAATAGCAGTTGCAGAGACGGTTCGGCGCGGTTAGGTGGAGTGGATAGGGCCTCCATATCGGCTACATCACCACGGATGGGATCGGGCGAGCAAACGGAACGTCGGTAGCGCTGTGTTTCAAGTAGGCTGGCTGGAGTTTGAAGACGGCAGTCGTGAAATGAGTACCGGATAGAGTGACTTTGGGGGCGATCGCCAGAATAGCCTTCTAGCGCAGTTCACAGCTTAGGCATGACTAAGAATTGTCTGGCGGAGGAAACGCCACAAATGCAGCCCGCACGCCTTGTGCAATGCAGCATACACCAAATTACTAAATATTTTAACCTTTTGCAGGGTGGCTCAGGGATTGATTTTCAGCTAACTGTTCGTGCAAACTCTTGCGGAACAGGACATTTCGACGCTTTACTGAGTGAGGTTTCTTGAATGGCGACTTGATTTTTAGCTGGCACAGGTCATGGGAACAGAAATTGCGAATCGAGGATATCTGGCACTGCCGCCGGGCGGCTCTGGGCTAGGGGTGGTGGTGCTGCAAGAGTGGTGGGGATTGGTTCCCCATATCAAAACAGTGACAGATCGCTTTGCCGAAGCGGGGTTTGTGGCGATCGCCCCCGATCTGTACGACGGCGAAACGACCACCTCACCCGACGAGGCAGGGCGGCTATTTATGGCGCTAAACATTGAGCAAACGGCTCGTAAGCTCGAAGAGACCCTCCAATATTTGCAGAGTCACCCGGCAGTAACGGGCGATCGCCTGGGCGTGGTGGGCTTTTGCATGGGCGGCCAGTTGGCGCTGCTGGCGGCGACGCTGAGCCAGCGCGTGGGCGCAGTGGTGGATTTCTACGGCATCCATCCCAACGTGCAGCCCGATTTCTCGAAGTTACGTGCGCCCGTGCTGGGCATTTTTGGGGAAAACGACGGGTTTGTGACTCCAGAGGTCGTGCGATCGCTGGAGGCAGCCATTCAACAGGCGGGTGGCTCCATCGAAACCCACACCTACTCCGGAGCCGATCACGCCTTTTTCAACGACACCCGCCCGGAGGTCTATCAACCCAATGCTGCTGCCGATGCCTGGGACAAGACGCTGAGCTTCTTGCGCCGAGAACTGGCGACAACATAGCAGAGAGCAAGGGTTCGTCTGGAAAAGCGCATTAAAAAAGCCGAGTCCTACAGGGCTTAGCCTGAGCTGCTCGGCTCTTTGCTCGGTTCAGGTCGTGTCAAAAGACGTACTAGGACACAGAGACAGCGATCGCCACGAGACCGCCGATTAATGCCAGTGCGCCAATGCCAGCAACGAGATAAATCGTCTGCTGCTTTTTGCTGGGTGGCTCAGCGGTATACATTTTTGGCTCAACTGCAAAGTTGTTCAGGCGACCGCCGTCTTCTGTGGTGTAGCGCATGCACTCAATCCTTTTTCTAGATATTTGTTAATTTTAGCAACTAGTTATGTCCATACTCCGGCATTCCTTTAAGGAAGTTTAAACATTGGATGGAGTTTAATAAGCTTAAAAAGCGCCACAAGAGATATCCTGCGGCGCTTTGACTGGAGTTTTGAACGGACGGGGTGGGGGCGATCGCCCGCTGCCAACCATCTCCCACTTGGGGAAAAAACTAAAACTACATTTCCGTCACCCGGATGGGCTGAGGAATCACCTTGGTCAGCACAGCGTAGAGAATCGCCGCCGAAATGATGCCATTCAGCGGGCCAATGCCGATGCCTGCCGTGCCTGTGAAATAGGCGATCAGCGCTGCGGCAACGTAGGCAATCACGCCAGCCCAGTTGAACGCGGGCAGGGGAGTATCCAGCGAAGGAAACTGACCCCGGTGGCGCAGCCAAAAGTCGGTCATGATGATGCCCCCAATTGGCGGGATCAGCGTGCCCAGCAGCAGCAAGTAAGTGATCAGGTTTTCATAGATGCCCGTCAGCGCTAGCAGCAGCGCAAACAGCGCTCCGCCAATGACAAAGGCATGTCGCTTGGTGGTACGGAAAAAGTTGGTTCCCGCAACAGAGAAGGCGTAGATCGTGTTGTCCTGTGTCGTCCACACATTGAGGATCAGCAGAACCAGGCTACCCAGCAGCAGGCCTTGCTTGGCCATCGCCGCGATCAGGTCTTCGCTGCCATAGACCAGGGTGGTAAAGGCTCCCGTAAACACCAGCAGCCCGTTGATAAAGAAAAACGCCAGAAACGTACTCCAGATGGCGTTTTTGGGCGTATCCGCAAAGCGGCTCCAGTTGGTAGATTGGGTGCCGCCGGAGATAAAGGTAGACATCACCGTGGCGATCGCCGCGCCAAGACCCATCTGCTGAGAAGGCTGCAAGCTAGCTAGGTCGCCCGCATCGCCAAATCCTCGAATCAGGCTAATCGCAATCAAGACGAGCATGGCGGGCACAGCGAGGCGGCTGAGCCAGTCCATCGCCGTGTAGCCGATGTAGGCAGTGACGCAAAAGGCGAAGGTAAAGAACACCGTTAGGAAGACTTTCATCCCGTCCGACAGCCCAAACTGTTTGGTGAGCGCGTCGGCGATAAAGGCGTTGGTCACGGCGTACCAGCCGATTTGTGTAAAGCCCAGCACAAAATCGACCCAGCGAGAGCCGACATTGCCAAAGCTGAAGCGCGACATGAGAACGGTTGTCAGCCCACTCCGCTGAGCAATGTAGCCCATCGCGGCGCAGTAGGTTCCCAAGAGCAGGTTGCCAATTAGCACAATGGTCAGCATGGTGGAAAAGGGAAATGCTGAGCCAACCAGCCCCCCCGCAAACAGCGTCGTTGAGGTAAGCGCAAATCCCATGAGCAGCGGCGCTAGCGACCAAATAGGCTTGCGGGACTCAAACGGCACCGCCGAAAGCGGGTAGTCTTCTCCCGCCTGACTGCGATCCACGTATTGTGAATCTGACGAAATACTCATACGACTTCAATTCCTCACTTAGACTCTATATTTATAAAGCTTTTATGCCGGTATTCTCGGTTCTGTGTTCAGGAAGAGAGGTATTGTAGGTTACAAATCCACTTCCAAGGCGATCGCACCCATGACTCCTGGCGACATTACGACGCTTTTGATGACCCTGTTTGGCCCTGCGGTGCAGGCTGCCGAGCCAGAATCCTGGCAAGTCGAGATCGGTAACTTGCGCCTGCTGGTGCTGCTTTCGGAAGACCAAAGCTGGCTGCGATTGCTCGTTTCGATTGATTCGGCGCAGGCGGCTGCCCCCTATCTTGCCCAACTTCTGGAGGCGAATTTCGATGAAACCCAGGAAGTTCGCTATGCCCTCCATCAGGGTGTGCTGTGGGGGGTCTATCAACATGCCCTGGCCAGCCTGACGGTGGAAGATTTTCGAGCGGCGATCGCTCGCCTGGTGTCTCTGCAAGAGCGCGGGCTAAACCCCAGCTTCGACCGTCTAGCCGAAGCCCAAATTCGCCAGATCATTCGCGCTGCCAAGCAGCAAGGGCAGTCGATGGAAGCCACGCTGCAAACCCTAGAACGCTTCTATGCTGAAGGCATAATGGGCAGCCTAGAGGCGGGGTCTGCCGAACGCGACCAAACGTTGGGTGCGTGGCGCTATCAGCTAGAGCGGCTGTGGGACGAAGAATAGCGGAAAGCACCTGGGGCAATGAGTGCCAGCATGGTTCGTAATGTGTCGTATTGTTAAGGAGTAATCACTGACGCAACCGTGACTCACACCAGGGGCGCAACCAACGATGGGACAGCTTGAACGCCTGCTGCTGATGGCAGAAGATGAACTAACACAATACAGCACCGATGCCCGCAAGATGGAAAAGCTGCGGCAAAAGATTGCCCTGTCGGTGTCGCGGGCTGAGCAGCAGCAGATTAAGGAGACCCTGCTGGCAGAAATGCCCACAAGCGGCCTTGCCAAGCTTGTGGAAACTCAGCGTCAGGCCGTAGCGCTGCCGCTGTGGGGCATTGCAGGGCTGGGCCTGCTGTTGGGCATTTCGTTTATGCAGCCTGTCGATTTTTTGGCAACGATTGTGGGCGGGGCGGGGGCGATCGCCGTTCAAAAGTGGGGCTGGTCGCTGCAAGCCAGGCGACTGCTAATCGACACGCTGGAAGAGTTGGAGCAGCGGATGAAGGGCGGTTAGGGGGCTAGGGCAGGGGGAGATGCTGAGGTTTGGATTTTAGATCTGGCGAAGGGGGCGATCGCATCGGGAATTGCCCCGGATGCTGCTGTAGTTAAGCGTACTGACGAAACTGCTTTCGTGAATAAGGTACTGGAAAGACTGGTCTAGTGAACGGATCGGTGTTTTAACTCACCAATGTTTAACTAGCCAATGTTTAACTGACCAATGTTTACCTGGCCAATGTTTAACTGACCAATGACTAACCAGGGTGCTTGGGCAACACGGGCTGCAAGCGCAGAGTAGCCAAGTGTGGCGATCGCTCTCCTGCTCGGTTGTTGGCTGCCAAATTGGCCGCGTCAGTCAGGGATCGCATCATACCCCGCCAGAGTGGAGTGAACGCTGTTCTGGCAAGCTCGACTGACGAACCCAATTGTTTTTATAAAAATTCGACCCAAACGCCGCGTCGCCGCTCGGTGACGGAGCCACGCAACGATTTGAAACTGGAATCGAGCCTGAGCCGAGTCCAGTCCTCAGAGCGTCGTGGAGGCGGTGGGAATCGATGAATAGTTTGTGCCACCCGGAGCCACCAAAGCTCTGGTGAAGCCAGTGTTTATCGCTCCTGCTAGCCCTTCGTGTCAGCGTTGCAAGGCAATTCCCCGCATCGGACGAACGCGCAAAGGGTCTTTATTCTCCCTGGTGGAGAGGAGAAATGATCATGCAAAATTCAGCTTCATCGGAACGCTATCCCCAGCTTTTCGCAGGTTTAGTGGCCCTCTCGCTGGCCCTGGTGGGCAGCACGTTTATCGGCGCAACGGCCCTGCGCGACGTGAAATCTAGCAATGATGTGATGGTGGTGACGGGGTCTGCCAAGCGGCCCATCCGCTCCGACTACATCATCTGGCGACTGTCCGTATCCAGCCAGCAGCCAACGGCTCAGGCTGCCTATCAAGATTTGAAGCGGCAGACGGAGCGAGTGCAGGCTTATCTGCGCGAAAACCAGGTGCCTGCCGAAGCCGTTACCCTCAGCGCGATCGAATCTTACTCGATTCCGGAGGTGTCGCCCAACGGACGCGAAACGGGACAAACCCTCGCCTATCGCCTGACGCAGCGATTTGAGGTACGCTCAACGGAGGTCGATCGCTACACCACGCTGTCGCAGCAATCGACCGATTTGATTAATGACGGAATCAACCTGATCTCTGAGTCACCGCAGTATCTCTACACCGAGCTGAGTAAGCTGCGGATCGAGATGGTGGCGGAAGCAACGAAGGATGCCAAGGCACGGGCCGAGGCGATCGCCCAGAGCGCAGGCAACCAGGTCGGCGCAGTCCGCAGTGCCGAAACGGGCGTGTTTCAGATTACCTCGCGCAACTCGACGGAGGTGAGCGACTACGGCATGTATGACACCTCTTCGATCGAGAAGGACATTACAGCCGTGGTTTCGGTGACCTTTGGGATTGAGTAGGTCGGCTTGTGAATCAGGAATCGCGCTAATCAGGGGCATCTGCCAAATCAGGGGCATCTGCCAGCACCCGGAGGATAGCAAAAACGATGCGCGTGCCCAAGTCGAGGTCGTGGCGATCGCGGTTGGCCAGTGCCACTACCGTCGTTGGCTGCCCCCGCGCATTCGACAGGTAAAACGCGCCCGTGACATAGCCTGGCCCCGCGCCGTTGTGCCCTGCGACCGTGCCGTAGGGCGACTCCAACCCCAGACACAGCCCCAAACCATAGCCAATTTTGCCGATCTGGGGATGCTCGAAATCGAACACCTGGATCGGCTCTAGCATTTGGCGCAGGCGTTCTGGCGCAAGCAGCGTGCCCGAAAACAGCGCGTCTATGATTTTGCCCAGTTCCGCAGCCGTGGAGACAACGACCCCATGCGACACCCAGCCCGGATGATAGAGCGGCACGACGTTTTGCAACTCGTCTCCCGTAAAGAACTGGCTGTAACCAGGGGTTAATCCTTGCGCCTGCTCCAGCGTTTCGGGAACGAACGTGTGTTGCAGTCCCAGCGGGCGAAAGATCCACTCCGCCAGGTATTCCGACACCGACAGACCCGTTTCCTGGGTCAAGATCAGCCGCAGCAGCATATAGCCAATGTTGGAATAGGCCCAGCCCGTTCCAGGTAAGAAAAGCTGCCCCTGGTCTTGCGCCACCTGGAGAAACTTCTCCGTGGTCCAGGCTTGTTGGGGATGGGCCTGCAAATCTTGCACATAGGCGGTGCCATCGCCATAGCCAGGGATGCCGCCCGTGTGGCTCAGCAGTTGCCGCAAGGTCACGGGAGATTCGACGGCGTAGGGGATTTGGGCGAACTGCGGCGCTAGCGATGTGTCCAGATCTAGCCGCCCCGCTTGCACTAGATTCATCGCTACCGTTGCCAGCAGCGGTTTGGTAATACTGTAAATATAGAAGCGGGCATCGCTGGGCAGCGGGCACTGTTGCTGGAGGTCGGCGTATCCCACGCCAGCTTTCAGGATGGTTTTGCCGCTGCGGAGGAGGGCGATCGCCGCCCCCGGTGTCTCTGCCTCTTGCAGTTCCCTCTCTACGGCTGCTCTGACCCGCGTCTTAAGGTCTTGATTTGTCATTCAATACCCCACGTCCTCACTGCACTGAACCCCCCGACCTCTGCAATGCTAACTTCCACCGACTTTCGCGGACTGCTGGGCGATCGCTTTTACAAAAACTTCTTCCCGATTCCTGCTACGAACCAGTTTGTCACAGGCAGCCTTGCGCCGCCGTTTGAGCTGCTGGATGTGAAGGGCGATCGCAAGGTGCGCCTGTCAGACTACGCAGGCAGCCGCAAGCTCAATGAGCAGGCGTGGAACCGCCCCGTGCTGCTCTATTTCACGCGAATTTTTACGGAAAAGCAGTATTGCCCGCTCTGCTATCCGCACATTTTGGAGATGAACGAAAAGTACGAAGCGTTTACCCAGCGCGGCGCAGAGGTGCTGATGATCACCAGCACGGATGAGCGTCAGAGCAAAATCGTGCTGCAAGATCTGGGGCTAAAGATGCCGCTGCTGAGCGATCCCGAATGTCGCGTGTTTCGCCGCTACCAAACCGGGCAGGCATTGGGCGCACCGCTGCCCGCCCAGTTTTGGGTTGACCCCGCCGGAAAAATCCGCTTCCGCCACCTGTTCTCGTTTCTGGAGCCAAACGCCAGCGTCGAGCGGCTGCTGGTGGCGCTGGAGCGGCTGAAGGAGCCAGAACCCTAACGACTTTTGGCAGACAGCGCTCTAGATGAACTTGCTAGAAGCTTTTTAGATGCTTGGACTGGCAATCTAAAATCGCCAATCTAAAATCTAAAATCCAGAATCAATCTACCCCCCTGACCCTTAAAACCCTTGCCACATGGCTACTTCCGCAGTTCCGCTTTCGATTGGTGACCCGGCTCCTTGGGCAACCCTCCCTTCGACTGCCCATCCGCAACACTACGGCGACTATCTGAATGGCGATCGCACGGTGCTGTTTTTCTTGGGTAGTGCCAGCAGTCCAGAGACTTCGGCAGCGCTGATGGAATTTGTGTCCCTACAAGCCCAGTTGCAGGCGCTGGGGGCGTCGGTTCTGGGGGTGAGTATCGATCCCCAAGACCAGGCGCTGAGTGAACTGGTTGGGCGATCGCCCCATCTCGATCTGCTGTGGGATTTTGACGGACAGCTCAGCGCTCTCTACGGCGTGTGCCAGATTGATAGCAGCGGCGGCATTGCCTACGATCCCACGACCTTTGTGCTGGATGAAAATTTGCGGATCGTTGCCATCATCCCGCTCGATCGGCAGGTCAGTCATGGGGCGATGGTAATGGAGCAGTTGTCGCAATTGCCGCCGATCTCGCCGCCAACTCTGGTAACGGGACAGGCTCCGGTGCTGCTGGTGCCTCGCGTCCTAGAGCTAGCGTTTTGTCAATTGCTGATGGATCGCTACGAGTCGGAGGGCAGCGTCGATTCTGGCTTTATGCAGCAGGTTGGCGATCAGACAGTGGAAGTGCTGAACCCAGCCGTGAAGCAGCGGCGAGACTTGCGAATTACTGACCCTAGCCTGATTGGGCAAATTAATCAGCGCATCTGGCGGCGCATTGTCCCAGAAATTGAGAAGGCGTTCTATTACCGCGTGACCAATTTTGAACGTTATCTGGTGGGCTGCTACGACGACCAGGCGCAGGGTTTTTTTAAGCCGCACCGCGACAACGCGAATGTCGGCTCTTTGCATCGTCGCTTTGCCATGACGTTAAATCTTAACGAGGGCTATGAAGGGGGCTATCTCAGGTTTCCAGAATATGGCTCCCAACTTTATCGCCCGGCCCCCGGCGAAGCAGTGATCTTTTCCTGCTCGCTGCTGCATGAAGCAACGCCCGTGACGCAGGGACGACGATTTACGCTGCTGTCGTTTTTCTACAACCAGGACGATGCCAAGCTGCGGGAAGCCAACAAGCAGCATGTCGTTTTGCGATCGCCCACCGTTGGGGACGCTCAAGCTGCGTCTGCATCTAACAAACCAACTGGGTTTGGGACAATCAATCCGCGCAAAAAACGCTAGCATTTAATGCTAACGTCTAAACGCATCAGAACAGGTCAAGTCCCATAGGCTAAACCAGATTAAACCCCAGGAGATCAGGTAACAGGCTGCGGCTGCGGCTGGAACTGGAACAGCGAGTAGACGACGTTCCGGCGGATGTCAGTCATCATGTTGAGGAACAGTTCGTAGCCTTCGCTCTTGTATTCGATCAGCGGGTCTTTTTGCCCGTAGCCGCGCAGACCGATGGCTTCGCGCAGGGCTTCCATCTGTTGTAGGTGTTCGCGCCAGAGCGTGTCGATCTGCTGGAGGATGAAGAAGCGCTCGGCCTGGCGCATCAGCCCTGGAGAGGCGGCATCGACCTGGCCTTCTTTGATGTCGTAAGCGATACGGGCCTGTTCGTGCAGGAAGGTTTTGATTTCCCCGGCGGAAAGGTCTTCTAGCTGGCTCGGCTCCAGATCCGACAGCAGGTAGACGAATTCCTTCACCTTGCCCACCACCTTATCCAACTCCCACTCTTCGGGCGGCAGTTCGGGGTTGATGTAAGCATCCACGATGTCGTCCATTGTGAGTTCGGCGTATTTGATCACCTGCTCTTTCAGGTCTTGCCCTTCCAGCACGCGGCGACGCTCGGCGTAGATGGCGCGGCGCTGGTTGTTCATCACCTCGTCATACTCAAAGACCTGCTTGCGGATGTCGTAGTAGTAGGTTTCGACTTTCTTTTGTGCGCCTTCGAGCGATCGCGTCAACATGCCCGACTCGATCGGCATATCTTCTTCCACGCGGAACATATTCATCAGCCCTGCGACGCGCTCTCCGCCAAAGATCCGCAGCAGGTTGTCTTCCAAGCTGAGGAAAAACTTAGTAGAGCCGGGGTCGCCCTGCCGTCCAGCGCGGCCGCGGAGCTGGTTGTCAATCCGACGCGACTCATGGCGCTCCGTGCCAATGACGTGTAGCCCGCCCAGCTTCACCACTTCGTCATGCTCGGCGGAGGTGTGAGTTTCGTATTCGCGCTTCACCAGGTTATAGGCTTCTCGCAGCTTGAGGATCACCGGATCGCTGCTGGGCGCTTTTTCTGAGGCAGTGGCCAGCTTGTCTTCGGCCTCTAGCTCAGAGAGCGATCGCTCGCCATATTGCTGCACTGCAAAGTCCACCGCTTCCTTCAGCAATCGCTCGGCTTCCTTGGAGATCGGCACTGGGAATAGATCCGCCGCTACCTTCCAGGTTTTCTGCTTTTTGCCCGGGGCAAAGCCTTGCCCACCCGACCGACCACCGCCTGCCCCGGCTCCACTGATTGCAAAGGCGGCCTCATCTTCTGGCTGCACAATGCGCGGCATCAGGTATTCCCGCACCTTGAGCCGCGCCATATAGTCGGCATTGCCCCCCAGAATGATGTCCGTACCGCGTCCTGCCATGTTCGTGGCGATCGTCACAGTGCCCTTGCGACCTGCCTGGGCGATAATTTCTGACTCGCGCTCCACGTTTTCAGGCTTTGCATTCAGCAGGTTGTGGGGCACACTTAGCTGCGACAGATAGCTCGACAGTAGCTCCGATTTTTCCACGCTGGTCGTCCCCACCAGCACCGGGCGACCGATCTGGTGCATCTCGGCGCATTCCTGTGCCACGGCTCGCCATTTGGCGTTTTCGTTCTTGTACACCACATCCGACAGGTCAACCCGACCCGTAGGGCGATTGGTGGGCACGACCGTCACTTCTAGCTTGTAGATTTTCTCAAACTCGGCCTCTTCGGTCTTTGCTGTGCCCGTCATGCCCGCCAGCTTGGGATAGAGCAGAAAGAAGTTTTGGTAGGTAATCGTCGCTAGGGTTTGGGTTTCCGGCTGAATTTCCACGCCCTCTTTGGCCTCGATCGCCTGATGCAATCCATCGCTCCAACGGCGGCCCGGCATCACCCGTCCAGTAAACTCGTCCACAATTACGATTTCGCCATTGCGAACGATGTAGTTCACGTCACGAATAAAGAGTTCGTAGGACTTTAGCGCCCCGAAGATAAAGTGCGCCCAGGGATCTTTGGGGTCAAACAAGTCCTTCACGCCGAGGCGCTGTTCTACCACCTCAAAGCCTTCGTCGCTGAGCAGCACGTTGCGCTGCTTTTCGTCTACTTCGTAATAGCGATCGAGTTCTTCCTTGAGGCGATCGAGTTCGCGGTTAAGCTGGTTGGCTTCGGCTTTGTTGCCGTTTTGAATGGCAGTGGCGATCGCCTCCTCCACTTTCTCAATCTGCCGCTTCACGCCCTGGCGCACCTGCCACAGTTCTCGCGCCACCTCCGACGCACGGGTATATTTCTCATTGGGGCGATCGACCTGCCCAGAAATAATCAGTGGTGTCCGCGCCTCGTCAATCAGCACCGAGTCTACTTCGTCGATAATGCAGAAGTTAAACGGGCGCTGCACTACTTCTTGCATCGACGTGGCCATGTTATCGCGCAAATAGTCAAACCCCAGTTCGCTGTTGGTGCCGTAGGTAATGTCGCAGTCATAGCTGCGCTTACGCTCGATTGGGTTCATCCCCGACTGGATCAGCCCAACTGACAACCCCAAAAAGCGATGCACCTGCCCCATCCACTCTGCGTCCCGGCGGGCCAGGTAGTCGTTCACCGTGATTACATGAACGCCCTTGCCCGACAGCGCGTTGAGATACGCAGGCGACGTAGCCACCAGAGTCTTTCCTTCGCCCGTCTTCATCTCGGCAATCTGTCCGTCATGCAGCACCATGCCGCCGAGTAGCTGCACGTCAAAGTGGCGCATTCCCAGCACCCGCTTGGCTGCCTCGCGCACCACTGCAAAAGCCTCTGGCAGCAGGTCATCCAGGCTTTCTCCTTTTTCAATTCGCTGCTTAAATTCCGCCGTTTTGCCCCGCAGTTCCTCATCTGACAGCGCTTCCATGTCTGGCTCTAGGAGATTAATCTCCACCAGATCGGGCTGATACTTCTTGAGCTTACGGGCGTTGGGGTCTCCCAGCAGGGCTTTCAGCATGGTGTCAATGGGCGATAGTGAAGAAACTTAAGGTTCTAAGGCCTAACGTTCATTGTAGCGAACTAGGGAATGAGCGAGGTGTCTGGACGAGTGGCCTCCGCCGTGCGGGGTCTAGGTATCTAGATATCTAGATTCGGTATCCGGGGGTCAGTGCAGTGGTTCGGGATTAGGTTATAGAATGCGGACACCCGCCCCAAGGTTAACCCCCCTCACCTCATACGCCATACTGAACGATTTCCTGCTCATGACCTTTGATTTTGATCTGTTTAACCTCGATGCCTGGAATGCCCTGCTGCTGCAACTGCAATCCCTGGGCGTAGACTTTGGGCTGCGATTGCTGGGCGCGGCGATTATCCTGGTCGTGGGTCGCTGGCTGGCCAAGCAGCTCCGCCGCCTGATCAAGCGGCTGATGACCCCGACCACGATTGACCCCAACCTGATTGCGTTTACCAGCAATCTGGCCGAATACGGACTGACGGCCTTTGTGATTTTGGCAGCGCTGGGGCAACTGGGCATCCAAACCACGTCGCTGGTGGCGGTGCTGGGGGCGGCGGGTTTGGCGATTGGGCTGGCGCTGCAAGGGTCGCTGTCCAATTTTGCGGCGGGGCTGTTGATTGTCTTTTTTCATCCGTTTCGCGTCGGTGACTGGATCGAGGGCGGCGGTGAATCGGGCTTTGTGGAAGACATTCAGCTTTTTACAACGGTGCTGCGGCGGCTGGATAACAAGACGGTCATCATTCCCAATAACAGCCTTACTGGCGGCAATATCATTAACTATTCCACGAAGGGCATTTTGCGGGTGGATCTGGTGGTGGGCGTTGCCTACCACGAAGACATTGACCGGGTGAAGCGGGCGATCGCCGAAGCGCTAGCCCAAGATGAACGAATTCTCAGCGATCCGCCGCCGATGATTGGCGTTCTGGAACTGGCGGAAAGCAGCGTAGACTTTGCCGTGCGCCCCTGGACGAGGGCTGAATACTACTGGCCCGTCTATTTTGCCGCCTACGAAAACATTAAGAAAAAGCTGGATGCTGCTGGGATTACCATTCCCTTTCCTCAGCGCGATGTGCATCTCTACCCCGCACCCAAGGCCGAAGCCCTATGATCAGAGGCCCGTCCCCCATTGTCGCTGCGGAGCAAAAGCCCAAGCTCTCCACCCTGCGGCGATTTTTGCAATATTTCGCGCCCTATCGTCAGGAAGTTCCCATCGCGCTGCTGCTGGTAATGATTGGCGCAACCACGCAGTCCATTGGTCCGCTGTTGATTGGCTGGGCGATCGACAACCTGATTTTGCAGGGCAACTGGCCAGGGCTGGCAAGGCTGCTGGCGCTGCTGGTGGTGATTTACGTGCTGGGTGTGGTGGCGATTCGGGGACAAATCTGGCGCATTGGCAACATGATGCAGCGGGTGCTGGGGCAACTGCGGCAGGACTTGTTTACCAAGGTGCAGAGTCTTCCGGTCAGCTTTTTTGACCGCAGCGAGGCGGGCGACCTAATGAGCCGTCTGCTGAATGATGTGAACACGGTGAATCAGGCCTTTGGGCTGACGGTGCCGCAAATGCTGGGGCAGACGTTTAGCCTGATCGGCATCATCATCGCCATGCTGTCAATGAACCTGCAACTGGGGTTGCTGAGCAATCTGGTGGTGCCCGTGATGATTTTCACCACGGGCTTCTTTTCGCGCTGGGCGCGGCGGCGGTTTCGCGTGGCGCGGGAGACCATTGGCGAACTGTCGGCCAAGTTGGAGGAGGACATTAGCAGTGTGCGCGAGGCACAGGCTTTTAACCGGACGCAGCTGAATATTCAGGAATTTGATAGCCTGAACGAGGCCAATCGCCGGGCCAATGTGCAGGCTGTGGCCGTGACCTCTGCCTTTTTGCCGTCGATTGATTTTCTGAACACGCTGGCGACGGCGGGCGTGATGGCCTACGGCGGCTATCTGGCGGTGACGGGGGCGATGTCCGTGGGCGTGGTGACGGCGTTTTTGCTGTACGTGCAGCAGTTCTTTCGCCCGATCCAGATCCTCAGCCAGTTTTATACGCAGGCGCAGTCGGGGCTGGCAGGATTAGACCGGATCTTTTTGCTGCTGGATGAGCCAGCGACATTGCAGGATGCGCCCAATGCGATCGCCATGCCGCCGATTCGAGGAGAGGTGCGGTTCGAGTCGGTGTCCTTTGGCTACACGGAAAATCAGCGCGTGTTGCGAGACGTGAGCTTAGTAGCAGAACCGGGACAGATGGTGGCGCTGGTGGGGCCGACGGGCGCAGGCAAAAGCACAATTATTAATTTGATTCTGCGGTTTTATGATGTGACGGAGGGCGCGGTAAAAATCGACGGCATTGACGTGCGCCGCGTGACGCAAGCCAGCCTGCGCCGCCAGATTGGGATCGTGCTGCAAGATAACTTACTCTTTAGCGGCACGGTGGCGGAGAATATCGCCTTTGGTGCGCCCAATACCAGTCAGGCAGAGATTGAGGCGGCAGCGCAGACTGCAAATGTGCATGAATTTATCACCTCGTTGCCGCAGGGATATAGCACGCTGTTGGGTGAGCGGGGCGCACCGCTAAGCCAGGGGCAGCGGCAGTTGGTCAGCATTGCGCGGGCGGTGCTGATTGATCCCAAAATTTTGATCCTGGACGAGGCGACCAGCAGTATTGACACGCGCACTGAAGCATTGGTGCAAGAGGCGATCGCCCGGTTGCTCCAGAACCGCACCAGCTTTGTAATTGCCCATCGCCTCAGCACCGTGACCCAGGCAGATCAGGTACTCGTGGTTCAGCAGGGGCAGATCGCGGAACGGGGAACCCACGCTGAGCTGATTGCCCAAAAAGGCATCTACGCAAACCTGTATGCGCTGCAACTGGGCGCAAGTTAGCGCAGCAGGGCCCGCTGGCGAACGGGAATAGTCGGGCTGGCAGGTTGCTGGGCATTGTAGGCCTGCCAGAGTGAATCAGCCAGTTTCTTGGAGAACTGCTCTAGGTTGAAGCGCTGCTCGGCCAAAAGGCGGGCGCGGCGACCCATTTCGCGGGTTTCTTTGGGATTCTCCAACAGGTGGGCGATCGCCCTTTGCCAGCCATCCACATCGCCTTCCTCAACCCACAGCCCAATTCCTTCTCGCTCCAGATCCACACCCACATAGTCGCTGCGCGTCATGGCGATCGCCTTCCCCATTGCCATCGCCTCCGTCAACACCGTCAGACCAATCGCATTTTTGAACCTGGCTTTTTCCTCCACGACAGGAATTGCCACCGCGTATGCCTTCTCATAGAGACGAATAAAATCTCGCCAGTCAATCATGTCTTGCAGGATGGATACATTACTGGGCAAATGCGCCTCTTCACTACCGACCGCTCGCTGCTTTAGATGCTTGAGATCAATCTGACCAGCCCCACAAATCGTTAAGCCACAGTCCAAGTTTTCAAACGCTTTGACCAGGGTTGGATAGTCTCGATAAGACTTTCCAGGGCTGAGAATAAATCTCTCCCTGGCAGCCTGTTCAGCCGCTGATTCAGTCAAATTGTCAGGCTGATAAAATCTCAAATCTGCACCCCATTCAATCAAATCTAGCTTTTGCCTGGGAACTCCAAAATCTTCCAAATCCCTCAGCAAAGATTCACTCAAGCACAGAATCTTGTTATTGCCTTCAATAAACGTTTTCACAAACAGCTTCCAATGAAACGCTTTTGTGCGAGGAGCCTGATACCCAATCGCCACAATTGGCTTTTTCAGAAACCCCAGAATGCTCAGAAAAGAAAGAAGTGTTGTGGTTAAATAGTGTGCTGAGTAGATTACATCATAGCGATGACAGCTAACAAGCAATCTGAGCTGTTGATCTATATCTCCAAAAATCTTCAGCTTCCCGCTGATTTTTTTGAGGAAGGCATTTCCCTGAAAGGGGAGAATATCAACTCCAATATCATGACGGTTCAAAGCGTCGTAACCCCAAAGATGCTGAGACGGGGCGTTTCCATGCTCCTCTTGGAGCAAGTTCAATATTCCGAGCAGGTCATAATTATTGACTAAAATCGCCTTCATGATACTCTTGACAAGTGCTAGAAGCCTTGATTTGGGAACTCAGCAGGTTTACTAGGGATGGATTCAGCTAGATTAAATTCAGTTCAGGCAAAATATATAATCAATAAACCACTTTAAAGACGCTCTAATATGATGCTGCCCTGAACATGCAGTAAGACTTCTGAAATCCGAGAAACGATTCAATATAGACCTGAGAATCAGGGAATAATTTTTTCAATTGAGTTGACAGCAGAACACGAGTACTCTTCATCTGCTCTAGCAGGAAGTCATATCCAGTTCTTTGCCAACGGTCGAACCATAACTGCTTCAAGCTTTCAGGATAAAACCACCAAAACGGGAGATTACAGTGCGATTCGAGAGGGAACCAAATTGATGGCGTTTGAACCCAATAGCTTGGGGCAACGCGGCGAAGATTCTCAGCAAATTTCTCCTGCCTCTTCTCTCCGCCGACATGTTCTATGACGCTGTTGCTAAACGCAATGTCAAACTCGTAATCCCTGAAGGGCAAATCTTCGCTTACATCTGCTTCAACAAAGCGATACCTCCTACTTAAAGGAGTATCAGCTTTCGAGAAAGCTGAAGGCAGATTAACAAGGGTGACATCTAGCTCAAGTTCAAGCATTTCCCACAAATCAGGAAGTCCACCAAAGTCAATAATTCGACTTCCTTCCTTGAGGTTCATTTCCCTTACGAAGGCTGCCATACGCCTTCTCCGCCAGATATACTGCATTCTTGGTTTCAAGCCTTCCATAACGTACAGCCGATTCTCTACACAACTGATTTGAGAAACAACATACCTAGCTGAAATTTCTGGAACATCGTTCGATGTGAGAGGCAAGAGTTTGCACAAGTTGTTGAGCCAAACTTAGTGCAATTTACCATCTCAGTCCGAAGAGAACGGGCAGTCTCACTTTGCCAAAGGTCTTGTGCGCTAGAAGACTTAACATTTCCAATGGCAGGATAAAACCAGCACATAGTTACGTCTCCGTTCGGTTGAATGTGATAGTCTCGTAGTCCTACGCGGCACGGAGAAACTCCGTGATAGACCTTTTCTCCTCGAAAATGGGCGGCAAAGGATCTTAACTTTTCATTGCTAGTTTCAATAGGATATCCCTGCTGTTTCAAAGAAATTAAAGCCTCCACACTCTCCTCTAAAGCTTGAAGATCAAGCTCATCTCTGAGCCAAAGCTCTGATTCAATTTCAGGAAGCCCAAATGCAGGGCGGACGGGAGAAAAGTCGATTGTTGTTGCCCCAATTTCTCGACTCCACTTAGCTAAAGTAGGCAAGTTTTTGACGTTAAAGCAATGTACAGTTGGCTTAATGCGAATTGGGAACTTTAGATTTAGCCGATCTCGGGCATCTCGTAAGAGCTTAATCCCTGTCTCAATCTGCTTCAGAGATCCAGTGATACCACGAACCTTATCGTGTATCTCTTCAATGGAGCTATCAACAGAAATGTCAATATTGATTGGTTTTGCTTTTGCTGTTCTCCAGGCCTTTATTGGATCACAGAATGCAGAGCCATTAGTAATCACTCCCCAGTCAATTTTGTTTGTACAACAGAATTCTAGTAAATCTATAAATCCCCTTTTGATAAATGGCTCACCGCCAACAAATTGAATTGAATAGGAGCCAACAAATTCCTTAAGGCTTTGCAGCGCTGATTGCCATTCTGAAATAGTCATCTCATCCTGGTACTGTGACATCCGCCAAAATCCACAATACTTGCATCTATAATTGCATCGTTCGTTAACAAATCCTCGAATAGACAATGGACGAGTGTAGTCATGTCCAGTTGTCAAATAGAGAGTTTCAGGGATTTTGTGATAGAGATGTCGAGTCGCTAGCCTTGAAAGATGCTTTAGCTGCATGGAGAAACCTCCAAGAACTTCGATTAATACACTTTGGAAAATTTAATTTTTGAATAAGAGAAGACTTAACTCACATTTGAAAGCTGTCGCTGTCCTGACTGTGGAGTAGTCAAAGCTGGTTGAGTGATTCCAGCAAAAGCTAACGTCCACTCAAAACGTCGTTGCAACCATTCCTCTTGAGTATTTTGTTTTGCAAATTCAACCGCTTGGACTGCCATGTCCGCTAGCAAATCTCTATTCTTGCTGTAGTATGCAATCTTTTGAGACATTTCTTCGATGGACGGCCAGGCAACTGTATCAACCGCACCAGTGGATGAAAGATCCCTGTAGTAATAGGTATCGAATGCAAGGATTGGAATCCCTGCTGCCATTGCATCTAGGGCGCTGCGAGGAGTATCTTCATTGAGCGGTGCTGCTAACAGCAGGTGATATGAGTAAAGCTTCTCAAAAAAGTCCTGGTTAAATGGAAGTGCGCCGTGGAAAATGACTCTTTCGCTAATTCTCAGAGATTGTGCCAGGTGCCTCAGTTCTTCTAACTGTTCACCACTGCCAATGATGTGGAATACGACATCGCATCCGAACTGGTGATGGGCGATCGCCACTGCGTGAAGGCACCGATCAACCCCCTTATAGGGCGTTAACCGTCCGAAGTACACGACCTCTAGAGGATGAGTTTGATCTTCTAGATTCAATAACTTCTGAGCCAATCTATCTCTTCCAATAATGTGATGTTTGCTATGCGCCGCGTCTAAAAAGTTTTTCACGCTCGGCTTGTCTCTACCAAAATCACGGCAGAGCTTTTCGCCCTTCAGCAAAACCAGTGAGCAGAGCTTAGAGGCGCAGTAAATTTGCAGAACCCGGAAGCTGTCGTAAATATACTTGCAAAGTAGATAGCTTTTGAGCGACCAATTCCCTGTCTCATAGCTCATCTGAGCTGTATTCCTGAAGTCAATATCTACGACGTAAACTGTCGGCTTCTTAAGCACTCTGCCCAAAAGTGTCGCAATAAACTCCATTGGAAACCAGACATTTGCAGTCAAGCCAGTATGCAACAGATCGCACTGCGAAATCAGATTTTTTAATCTGTTTGCAACCCGAAATAGCTGAAAAAACTGTTGGGCTTTGGAAGACAAATCTTGAACTCTATACAGCGACTTGAATCGGATTCCTGCTTCAGGCTCATCTATGACTGATAGCCATTGCTTCCTGGAAGAATATTCTTCATCACTCATCTCGACCAGTCCAACCACAAGATGATTAAAGGCAGGTGAAATCTTTTCCCGCAACAGCATCAAGTGCTTCACAAACGCACTCTCTAATGCAACGGTTTGGGAATCGAGCCTGTAATAGTAAACAGGCAAAACCATCAAATAGGTTTTGGAATCTGAGTTTCTCATCCGTTCAAGGTTCCTAAAGCGCTTAACCGCCAACTTTCTGAGCGATTTTTTCTTGAGATTTGTAGGCTTGATGCGAGAGTGCAGAAAGGTGGGGAGAGCGATAGAGATTCAGCCTTTGCTTGAGGACGAGCCAAAAGAAAGGAAGGCCCTCAATCAGATAGCGTCGCCATAGCCGCCGGGGTTCAGACAGCAGGCGATGGAGCCATTCCAGACCCGCCTCGCTAATCCAACGGGGCGATCGCTGCTTATAGCCCGCCTCAAAGTCAATGGCTGCGCCGATTGCCAGAAAAATACGAACATTTGGGAGTTGATGTTTGTATTTAGCGATCCACTTTTCTTGCTTGGGGGCTCCTACGCCAACGGCCAAGACCGTTGCGCCGGAGCGGTTAATCATGTCGATAATCTCGGCGCACTCTATCTCATCTCGCTCAAAGCCAAACGAAGGCGAGTAGGCTCCCACAACGATGTCTCTGCCTGCTTTGGCATTCATCCGCTGCTGTGCTCGATAGGCAACTCCTTCACGGGCACCCAGCAGAAAGATCCTGATATCTTCGTTGTCTTTGTGGTGCTGACAAAAATCCGGCAATAGTTCAGAGCCAGAGATCTTTTCTCTAATCGGCACTCCCAAGAAGCGAGATACATAATATAAAATTTTGCTGTCACAAACTCGATAGTCCGCCTCTTGATAAACCCGATAGAAATCAAAATCTCGTTCTAGTTTGATGAGGTGATCGACGTTGGGAGTAAACACAACGCCAGAGTCTAACAATTCCAGGAACTCCTGCTTAGAGAAATTGTGTATTGAAATGCCCAAGATTTTAATTTCCCTTAGGGCACCAAACCCGTTACCAAGTTTCATGGCTAGTGATCCTGACGCTTAATGAATGACCAGTGTGAGTGCCTATCGGCTGGATCAATCAACACGCTTGAAGTCGATTAATGAATCGGCTTGACAGTGTTTTAAGACGAGCTAATAAGGTGAATAAACCACAAATTAATTGGGCTTGTAAGTATTGATCGTAACCTTGTGACGAGATTTTTCAGGAGAAATTCTGTAGCTATAGTTATTTCGGGCGATCGCTCTAAAAATGATTGTTGAATCAAACAAAAAGTATTGGCTGAAAGGATGATTCAAAAATACAAACCCTGATGATTGAGAGATGAGCTATAACTGCAAACTAACAGCGGGTGGTCTGAAAAAGATCTGAAAATTCGGCAGATGTGTAAGGCAGGGTAAGCTTCTTCGACAGCAGTGGTTGCCACCAGAAAGGGTGTGCGAGATACCATTCCACGGTGCGCCGAAGCCCCGTCTGCCAGGTTTCCGCAGGTGTCCAGCCGAGCTGGACTTTGATTTTGGTTGCGTCAATTGCATAGCGGCGATCGTGCCCTGGACGATCTTTGACAAAGGTAATTAAGTTGCGACTGGGGCGCACTGGCAGTTGGGGCGCAAGTTCATCCATCAGGTCGCAGAGTGCTTGCACCAAGTCCAGATTTTTGACCTCGTTGTTGCCACCGATGTTGTAGACCTCTCCGGGGATGCCGCGGGTCAGTACGGCTTCCAGAGCGCTGCAATGGTCGCCGACATAGAGCCAATCGCGCACGTTCTGCCCATCGCCATACACAGGCAGCGGCCTGCCCAGCAGAATGTTGATGCACATCAGCGGGATCAGCTTCTCTGGAAACTGATACGGGCCGTAGTTATTCGAGCAGTTGGTAATCAGCGTCGGCAGTCCATAGGTGTGGTGATAAGCCCGCACAAGGTGATCGCTGCCTGCCTTCGATGCGGAGTAGGGGCTATTGGGGGCGTAGGGCGTAGTTTCTGAAAAAGCCGGGTCGTTGGGGCCGAGACTGCCATAGACCTCATCCGTGGAGACATGGTGAAAGCGGTAGTGATCGGGCTGCTGCTGCTCGTTCCAATGATCCCGGAAGGCTTCTAGAAGCGTGAACGTGCCGAGGACATTGGTCTGCACAAATGCCGCAGGGCCAAAGATTGACCGATCGACATGGGATTCTGCTGCAAAGTGAACAAGCGTGTCAATCGCTTCTTCTCGCAGCAGTGAATCAAGCGAGGGGCGATCGCAGATGTCTCCCTGCACGAATCGGATATTGTCTTCTTCAAGGAGTGACTCTAAATTTTGCAGGTTGCCTGCATAAGTCAGGGCATCGAGAATGACCAGGCGATCGCCCGGATAGTCCCTATGCCAATGATGCACAAAGTTCGCCCCGATGAATCCTGCGCCACCTGTAATCAGCAGACGGCGAGTAACTGGTAGATGCACGTTATCCTGAATGGCTTGACTCATTTTTTAACCTTGACATTTCATCTTGACATCTGAACAAAAGAAGTCATTCACAAAATCGGTGTTATCCCCATTCAAATCCTCTGCGTTACCCATGCCGTGCTACTGGCAAAGCTCAATATGACAATCATCGCCCACCATGAACCGGAGGGCCTTTGGGCGTTGCGGCGCGGCTTTGATCTGAACCCGTTGACCAATGACGCTATCCACGATGCGCTGGTGAATTCCAACAACCGCAGCACCTTCCAAGACAACGCTGTGTTCCAAATCGGCATCAACTAGCTTGACGCGATCGCCAATGCTGCTGTACGGGCCAATGAAGCAATTTTCTAAATGACAATCCCGACCGATCACAACCGGGCCGCGGATGGTGCAGTTGATTACCTGAGAGTCTGGTGCAATCTGGACACGACCGCTAATTTTGCTGGCGCTGTCGATGTTGCCCTCCATCTGGGTACAGAGGCAGTCGTCCAGGATAATCTGATTTGCCTCCAGCAAGTCATCTTTTTTTCCGGTATCCAGCCACCAGCCCTGGATTTGCAGCGCCTCGACCTGCTTTTGCTGATCGATTAAGAATTGAATTGCGTCGGTAATTTCCAGCTCGCCCCTGGCGGAGGGCTGAATGCTGGCGATCGCCTCATGAATCCGTGGCGAGAAGAAGTAAATCCCCACCAGCGCCAGGTTAGATGGAGGATGTTTGGGTTTTTCCACCAGCCGCAGCACGCGCCCTTGCTCATCGACCTCAGCGACCCCAAAAGCGCTGGGGTTGGGTACGCTGCACAGCAGGGTCAATGCGTCCAACCCCCTCGCTTGGAAGCATTCCAGAAACAGGCCCAGTTCTCCCTGCACTAGGTTGTCTCCCAGATACAAGATAAACGGGGAATCTTCTAGAAAAAGCTGCGCTACCTTGACTGCGTGGGCTAGTCCGGCGGGCTGCTCTTGGAGGATGTAGGTAATGCGAACCCCGAAGCGGCTACCGTCGCCTGTCTTCGCCTTCACCTCTGCACCCGTTTCTGGGCTGATGACGATGCCGATGTCGGTGATGCCCGCAGCGGCGATCGCCTCAATCCCATACCAGAGAATGGGCTTGTTGGCCACGGGCACCAACTGTTTTGCGCCAGTGTAGGTGAGCGGACGCAGGCGCGTTCCTTTACCGCCGGAGAGAATAAGCGCTTTCATAGGAATGGGTATAAAGTTCAGCCAGCATCTTTTTCAACGATTGCCGCCAGTGGGGGGGATAGCCACCCAGCACCGCAGCGGTTTTTTTGAGCGACAAGACCGAGTAGGCGGGACGCTGCGCGGGCGTGGGATACTCCGCCGTGGAAATCGGCACCACCCGCTGCACCTGGAGCGGAAACCCAAGCTGACGCGCAATTTCAAAAATGGCCACCGAAAAGTCGTACCAGCTTGCAACGCCGCTATTCGTAAAGTGGTAGGTGCCCCAGAGCGACTGTGTGGAACTGCCATTGATATGGGAATCGCTTTGCACGAGCAAACTATTCGACAAGCCCTGATGCACCCGGGCTGAAGTTGTACGAGAGCGCGATATCAAAATGGCGATCGCCTGGGCTAGGTCTGCCGCCCAAGTGGGAGCGCCGATCTGATCCGCAACCACGCGAATCTCTGGGCGATCGCCCCCCAGCCGCAGCATAGTTTTCACAAAATTGCTCTTGCCCCAGGTGCCGTAGACCCAAGCTGTGCGGAGAATAATGTGGCGATCGCAGGCTTGTCGAATACCAATCTCTCCTGCCAGCTTGGAGCGTCCGTAGGCGCTAATCGGCCCCGTCAGAGCCGTTTCCTGATAGGGCGTATGAGCCTGCCCGTCAAACACGTAGTCCGTCGAGACATGAACCAGCGATGCCCCGATTCGGCTGGCAATCTCCGCCAGCGTTGTGGGCGCTTCCGCATTAATAGCGTGGGCGAGTTCTGGTTCGCGTTCTGCCTGATCGACGGCTGTGTAGGCGGCCGCGTTCACGATCACGTCCGGCTTGCATTCATAAACGGCCTGATAAATCCGGTCGGTTTGTGTGAGATCTAGGCAGCGTCGATCCAGGCTTTTAACGGTTCCAATGCAGGGTAACTTTCGCTGCAATTCCTGTCCCAGTTGTCCTGCGGCACCGATTAACAAAATCGAGGTCATGGGTATACCTCCGCCATTCTCAATGGCTGTCCTGCTTCATCTTTTGCAGACAGGATCGGCGACGACTGGAGCGGCCAGGCGATCGCCAAGTCGGGATCATCCCAGCGAATGCACCGCTCGTGCTGCGGCGCGTAATAGTCCGTCGCTTTATACAGCACCTCTGCCGTTTCCGACAGCACCACAAAACCGTGGGCAAAACCAGGCGGAACCCAAATCTGGCGGCGGTTTTCAGCGCTTAGCTCCCAGCCTACCCACTGTGCGAAGGTAGGCGATTGTCGGCGCAAATCGACCGCAACGTCAAAGATAGCACCCTGGATGACCCGCACCAGCTTCCCTTGGGGCTGCTGAATCTGATAGTGCAGCCCGCGCAGCACGTTCTGCATTGAGCGAGAATGGTTGTCCTGGACAAACTGCGTGTCTACCCCCGTCTTATCTCTAAAAACCTGCTGATTAAAACTTTCGTAAAAGAAGCCCCGGCTGTCGCCAAATAGACGAGGCTCAAGAATTAAAACATCTGAAATTTCAGCCTGCGTAATTTGCATAGTGCTGCGCCCTGCTTGCCTGTCGATAATGGTCGTGACCGACCCACTCTTTGTAGATGCATTATTAGATGGGAACTTCTGACGCGGCGTTTACGATCAACGCTCTCTTGAAACACCGCGCTGCTAGTCTTCGGCAGTGCGAAGTTTCTCGCGGTCGGTGCGAATCCATTTGGTTTGCGGACGGAACAGAAATGTGACGTAGAGCGGAATCTTCCAGAGAATGTAAAACGGAACAGCAAGGATCGCGCTCAGGGGCACGAGCGATCGCCCGAATCGATACCACCCCAACAGCACCGCGGCTAATAAAAACGCGCCCGCCAGTGCCGAAATCACTAGAGGTAAGATCGTTCCGCCCACTGCAAAACCCGCTATGGCAGCCAAAACCGACGCTGTCCAAAGCAGCACCAGCAGCGCCAGCGGCGGAACGGCCAGATCTAGTGCCAGCACCAAGAGATCGAGCCGCTGCTGATGAATCGCCGCCTGCAACAGGCGGGGCACCTGCGTTTTCAAAGTTTGCAAATGACCATGCTCCCATCGCGTCCGCTGCTGCTTAGCGGACGTGCGCTGAGACGGCAGACAGCCCCCAATTTCCGCATCTGCACACAAGAGGGGGGCAGAACCCGCGATCGCCAAGTCAACCGACATCTGCATATCCTCAACCAAGTTTCCACTAGACAGCGACACCTGGCGAATCACTGACCACGGAAAGGCCATACCCGTACCCGTCAGCCAGCAGGGAAGCCCGAGCTGGGCCATTCCTGCGGGACGAACCAAATTTTTGAACAAGAAGGCTAGAGCAGAAATCAGATCTCGCTGACTCGGAGCCTGAGGAGTCTGCATTAGATAGACCGCCTGAACGGGACGATCTTCTTGGAACGCCAACTGAGCAATTCGCTGAATGCTACCCGAACGTGCTACGCAATCTGCATCTACAAGAACGACGACCTCTGGACGCACAGCTTCGAGATGCCTCAGACCATAGTCCAGCGCATAGCCTTTGCCAAGCCGAGCCGGGTCTTGGCGCTCGATCACGTTCACTCCAAAGGAACGAGCGATCGCCGCTGTTTGATCCGTGCAGTTATCTGCTACGACTAAGACCTGCTCAGGAGAATCAACCTCGCGGATGAGGTGATGCAAGCAGTCTGAAATGCCAAGCTCCTCGTTGTGAGCAGGCACAAGCACCATAAACCGGAACGAGCGATCGCCCGCTTCCACATCGCTTCGTATACCAGACCACGAATCCTCTTCTGAACACAAACGAGGCAGTCTGCCTGATGACTTCTGCGAAATCCGTAACGCCATTACGCACTCAGTGAGTAGAACGGCGCAAGGAATCAGAATGACTCCAGACAGCAGAAGCAAGACCCAATCAGTGATGACCATAACTGCAACCCTGGAGCAACAGAGGAGCTTCAGTGAATACACTTAGCTCTGCTCGAATTTATTCTTTAGGCAACACCTGATTTTCGCAATATCTATACCTCAGATTCACGTAAACTTCATATTCAAGAATTGATTACTATGACGCAGGCGATCGCCTCTTTCCAAGACGGATTGGGCTAAAATCCCATGAATTCAAGCGTCTTGTGGGCTAGAAATGTTTCCGTGAATACACCGAGGACACTGCTGCATGGCTTTGTTCTAGATCATCAGCTTTACAGTTTCTACGTTTCAAGTTCATGTAAACTTCATAATTCTGAAAAGCTCCGTGCCGGACCAAATCCCAACACCCCGTCTTTATCTCGCTCTGAACTGTTCATGTGAAACATAATTTTGAAACACACAGAACTTGCACAGTCGGCTACCTTCTCACCTTAGTGTTGTCCAGGACATAAGTGTTGTCCGGGACATAAATGCAGTGCTGCGATATGTCACAATCATGTGAACTTCATTTTTCTCTGAGTGCATCGCTGCTACAGCATTTTCTTGCGGGGTGAGGCACATGCTGCCCTCACGAGGCAAGAGCTTATTGACCATCCGTGTGCCTTACTAGCTTCAAAAACGCTGTATGAAGATTGCTTACCTGATGAATCAGCATCCCTACGCAAGCTGCACATTCATCCGTCGAGAAATTCTGGAACTGGAAACGCAGGGAATTGAGATAACCCGTTTCTCGATTCGCAAGCCAGAACTGGCGCTGACTGACGCGGCGGATCAGCAAGAGTTTCAAAAAACACGGTTTATTCTAGGCTCTAAATTTGACCTGCTGCTGAATGTGGTTCGCGGGGTGATGAGCCGCCCTCAACGGTTTCTCGCTGCGCTGCGACTAGCGCTCAAAACGGGCTGGAAATCGGATCGGGGGCTGCTGGTGAACCTAGTTTACTTAGCTGAGGCCTGTGGATTGCTGCGCGGCTGCATGGAAATGGACATCGACCACGTACACGCGCACTTTGGCACGAATGCAACCGCAGTGGCGATGCTGTGTCATGCGCTGGGCGGGCCGTCCTATAGCTTCACGGTTCACGGCCCCCACGAGTTTGACAAGCCAGAGGCGATCGCCCTTTCCGAAAAAATTCGCCACGCTGCCTTTGTCGTCGCCATTAGTTCCTTTACCGAAAGTCAGCTTTTTCGCTGGTGCGACTATCCGCAGTGGTCAAAGATTCACATCGTCCACTGCGGTGTAGATGACTTATTCTTATCGCAGCCGTCTGTACCGCTGCCGCAGGAGGCCCGCTTTGTCTGCGTGGGGCGACTGGGGGAGCAAAAGGGCCACCTGCTGCTGGTGGAAGCGGTGAGCCAGCTTGCAGCAGAGGGATTAAGGTTTAAGGTCGTCCTAGTGGGCGATGGGCCGCTGCGGGCGCAGATTGAACAGCGCATCGACGCGCTGAACCTGCACGACTATCTGGAAATCACGGGCTGGGCGACCAATGCGGAAGTGCAGCAGCAGATTTTGGCGGCGCAGGTGATGGTGCTGCCCAGCTTTGCCGAGGGGCTGCCCGTGGTGCTGATGGAGTCGCTGGCGCTAGGGCGACCCGTGCTGAGTACCTATATTGCCGGGATTCCTGAACTGGTGGAGCCGGGAGTCTGTGGTTGGCTGGTGCCATCGGGTTCCGTAACGGCGCTGGCGGCGGCGATGCGCCAGGTCTTGCAGACACCGCTGGCAGATTTGGAGCGCATGGGACAGGCTGGCGCAGCGCGAGTGGCTCAGTCCCACAGTGCCAGTGTAGAAGCGGCAAGGCTGGCGGCGTTATTCCAGCGCTACGTGACGCATCCAGGAATTGCAGACATGGCAGACTCTGTACAGGAACGGGACTCTAAGGAACGGGACTCTAAGGAACGGGACTCTAAGGAACGGGACTCTAAGGAACGGGACTCAGGCGCGATCGCCCTTCCTGGCAATCTCGAAAAAGTTCCTAGTCAGATCTCAAGTCAAATCTCGTCTTGAGGATACGCCAGACCCCACTGGCGACGCATCTCGTCCATTGTTTTTTGAATGGCCAGCGTCTCGTCTAGCGGCATAATCCTGCTCTCGATCTCGCCGCTGCGAAGACAACGCATCACCTCGGCGGCTTCATAGCCGTAGCCATTCCCCGCGTATGGCTCCAGGATGGTTTTGGTTGGCTGGCGGAGTCGCTTGAGGAACGGATCGCCGAATTGTAGATAGAGGCGTTGCAGAAGGGAATTGTCTTGAACAGCGGATGTTATGGTTTGCTTCAGGCTGGAGGGACGATTCCCGCCTGAGGCTTGGCTTGAGCCATTGCCCGCTGCCGCAAACGTCGCCACCGAAAGCTGATGCGGCTTATAAAACGGCGCATGGATGCGAATTTGTCCGCGAGTGCCCGTGATCACAGCTTCATTGCTGGCGTAGGTTCGTAGATTTGCCGACAGCATCGCCAGTTGCCCGCCTGCATATTTCAGCAAATAGCTGGACTGTTCATCAACGCCTGTGCTGGCGATCGCCGCCTGACTGACCACGCTCTCCGGTTCCCCCAGCAAGAAGTACGCCAGCGACAGTGGATACACGCCCCGATCCAGTAGCGCCCCGCCCCCCAGTTCCCGGTTAAACAAGCGGCTCGACGGGTCAAATGCAGCCGGATAGCCAAACTCCGCCGTCAGCGTACACACTTCGCCGATCGCCCCGCTTTGAACCATCTGCCGGACTCGCTGCACCAGCGGCAAGAAGCGCATCCACATCGCCTCCATGCAAAAGAGATGCTGCTTGCGGGCAAACTCAATCACCTCGCCAGCTTCCCGCGCATTCAGCGCAAAGGGCTTTTCGCACAACACAGGCTTGCCCGCTTCCAGACACAGCAGGCAGTCGTCGCGGTGGCGGCTGTTGGGCGTGCCGATGTACACCACGTCCACCTCAGCATCCTGAACCAGTTCCCCATAGCTGCCGTAGGCTTTGGCTACGCCAAACTCGCGGGCAAACTGCTGAGCGCTGGATAGGGTACGCGAGGCAATCGCCACCAGTTGCGCCCCTGGCAGCGGCCGCAGTCCCTCAGCAAACGCCCTAGAAATATAGCCCGTGCCCAAAATACCCCAGCGAATGGTGCGCGATGGTGTTTGCATCTCAGAAATTTAGTGCAAGAAATTAAGTGCGACTTGAGTGCGACTTGAGTGCGAATCTAGTGTGGGACTTTGGATGTTAAAGCTGCGACTTTAGCCGTGGACATTGGCTCCAATTGGGGCTGTTCCCTTGTCTCTCCCCCCTCACTCGCCCAGGGCATCGGCGCGATTGGCTCAAAGGTTGTGGTGAGCCGATAGGTTCGGCTAGTTTCCCTTGCGTTTTGAATCGCCAGCACGATTTCATTGTTGTGGAGCGAAAAGCGGGGCGACAGGCGGCAGGGCCGACCTTCGGCGATCGCCGCTGCCATTTCCGCCACGCCACGAGCAAAGTCCATCTGCTGAGAACCCTTGTAGTTAAACCGTTTGCCCCCTTTTCTCAGCAGCGGATAGCGCTGTTTGATCGGACTCATAAAGGCTTTGCGGCGCAGGGTCACCATCCGCTGGATGTATACCGGGTCTTCGTAATACCAGCAGTCGTGAATGCCCAACACGCCGTCGTCGCCAATGATTCGCAGCCCGTGGTCATGCGGGGCCACAATGCCGCAGGTGAGCCGCGCCACCACGCCAGAGGCAAACTTGATGCAGGCAACGGAGAAATCGGGCGCATTCACCGCCAGAGGCACGTCCGTTTCCTTGTCGGGAATCAGGCAGGAGGAAAACGCCGTCACAGATTCTGCCGGGCCAAAAAATGCCGTCAGCCAGGTCACGTAATAGCCCGCATGTTCCAGCGTGCAGCCCACTTCAAATTCGTCCTTGTAGGGCCAGGGCACGCCCGATTCGCTGACCCATTTTTGGTAGGGCATTTTGTGAACCAGCCCGTCGTCCATTTCGGCATAGACCAGGCGCACCTTGCCGATGCGATTTTCCCGCAGCGCCCGCCACACCGTCTGCGCCGTTTCGCCCAGCACGCTACACGGCGCTGAAGCAATCAGCAGTCCGCGATCTTCAGCCAGTTCAACCAGTTCAGTCGCGTCTGCCATGTCCATCGCCAGCGGTTTTTCGGAATAGACGTGTTTGCCAGCGGCCAGGCAATCTCTGGAAACCTGGTAATGGCTGCGGGGATTGGTCAGGTTGAGGACAATATCTACGTTGGGATCTTTCAACAGATCGTCGAACGTGTCATATCGAGGGACGGAATGGTATGCGGAAAAGCGCTCAGCGCGTTCTGGAACGCGATCCATCACGCCCATCAGCTTGAGTTCTGGATGCCGCTGCAAGGTTTTGAGATAGTAGTCTGCAACGAATCCACAACCGACAATTGCAATCCGCATTACACTCTCCACCGCTAAAGATTTAAGTTGAGTCACGTTCGATACAAGGGAAAAACCAGCTTTCTTGAACCGTGTCTAGCTTCTGGAATGATGAGAACTATTGGCGCTGTTGGAATTACCAGAACTGCCATTCAGCAGGGCGCGGTCGGGTTCCTCCACCATGCGGGCCTGTCGCCGCAGCGGGCGCGGATGGGTGTTGTAGTAGCCCAGAGAGGCGATCGCCCTGGGGTTGGGATGATTGGCAACCACACCCAGACTCGGTAGGCGATGGACGCTCAGGGATTGCAGAGCCTGCATAACGTGCGATTTCTTAGCCTGACAAACGCTCACCACCATCAGAATGCCATCGGTATTGGCGGAGATGAACTCCGCATCCGTCAATCCCAACAGGTGGGGTGCGTCGTAGATCACCAGGTCGTAGGTCTGATGCAGCCGGAACATGACGGTCTGCATGTGTTCTGATGCCAGCAGCCGGACGGCTTCTAGCGAGGGTTGTCCAGCGGTCAGCGCAAACAGATTGCGGACGCTGGTGGGTTGGATCAAGTCATCAGGCTGCACCTCACGCAGCAGCACATCGCTCAAGCCCGTCTCGTTCTCCAGCCGCAGCCGTCGATGCAAGTCGGCATGGCGGAGATTGCTGTCTACCAGCAGCACCCGCTTGCCCATGCTGGCAACGACCTGGGCCAGGTGCAGGGCAATCGTGGTTTTGCCCTCGCTGGGCGAGGCAGAGCAAACGGTGATCGAGCGAATTGGCGCACCGTCCGACATAAAGCAGAGGTTGGCATAGAGCGAACTGAAGGCTTCCTTAAACAGAGAAGAATCGAGGCGATCGCCCGTTGCAGTTGGCTGAACCTCTGCTTGCAGATGGGCAGCGCCAGCGTCGTAGGGCACCACGCCAATGACCGGCAGATCGATCGCGTCTTGAATGTCCTCTGTTCTAAAGAAAACGTTGCGGAACTGGTCAAGTAAGATCGCCGCCAGCAGCCCCAGCAAAATCGAAGCGCCGATGGCTCCCAATAGTTCTCGGTTGCTCTTGGCAAAGGGAATCGGGCGACCCTGCCCGTCTTTCGGCAGCGTCGGGGGCGACACCAGTTCCCACGGCACCTCCGTCTGGGCCGATTCAATCTGAAAGTTTTCGCGCTGGGTAAGCAGTTGATCCAGGCTGCGGTTGGAAATCTCAAGCTGCCGCAAGATTTCGCTGTATCGCCGCGAGACAGCAGGAAGCTCCTGAAAGCGGTTTTGCACCTGCGCCTGAATGCCTGCAATTTCGGCGCTGCGGGCCTGCAACACGCGAATCTGGTTGATAGCCGCTACCATTTCTTCGATTAGCTTGAGCCGAACAGAGTTCTGGAACGCCTGCACGCGGGGGTTGCCCGTGCCCTGCCCCAGATTTTGCCCCAAGATGCGCTGTGCCTCCTGCGCCATCAGGCTTGAAAGATTGCGCTGTTTTGCCCGCAAATCCAGCATAATTGGACTTTCTTCGCTAAACTGTGCCGACTGGGTGGCGATTTCGGCTTCTAGCTGCTGCATCTGCTCTTGCAGCTTCAGATAGCCCGGTTCTTCGCTGAGGGCAGACGCGGCGATCGCCTCCTCCGGGGTCAGGTTCAACTGCTGGCGCAGCGAGTTATACAGCGTCACCTGTTCCCGCAGGAGCTTGCGCGTTTCTCGCTCCTCTGCCGCAATCTGGCTCACCTCTCCCGACAGCAGATTACCCTGCTCCTTTGGGTCAACCAGGTTGTATTCTTCTTGCAGCGCTTGCAGTTGGTCTTGCAGCGAGTTCACCCGATTTTGCAGTTCTGGCAAGCGGTCTTCAACGAATTTAATCCCTTCGCTGTAGCGGGTCTTGCGGTCTTCCAGGCTGTATTGCAAGTAGCGCTCCGACGTTTCCCGCAGCACTGTCGCCACCAGTTCGGGGTCAGAGTGGACATAGCTGACGCGAAGAATTTTGGTCATATCCGTATTCGTCTGCCCTTTCCGCTCCACCGTCAGCCCCCGTTGGAGCATCCCCACGTTGAAGGCTGGATAAGACTTTTGCACTTCCTGCACAATCGACTCCAGCATTCCGGGGCTTTGCAGCACGGCAATCTGGCTAGGATAATCCAGCCCGCCAAAGGAATGCTCGGTCGGCACGTTATTGCCCGTTCGCGTCACCGCCAGTGGATCGACCACCCGCGCCTGTGTATTCAGCGGCTCCACCAAAAGCTGAAACTCACCCAGATAGGTAGGGGGCGTGGTGGCGTATCGCAAGGCAGCCAGACTGCTGACCAACCCCACAATGCTCGCCGTTAGCCAGAAATTTCGGAAGATGCTGCGCCGATACGTGCCAATGTTCAGCCCTTTTCGCATCAGGCGGGCAAACTCATCGGCATCGCTGGCAGAATTTTGGCTGAGCAACTGGCTGATCAACTGGTTGCTACTCTCCAGGCGGAGCGGCTCGTGACGATTTTCTGGGTTCATACCTGACTCAACTGGCAATTGGAGGAGTTACAGCAGACTTGCACAACACACGGATAAAAATTACGAACAGTTCGCTGAACGTTATTAATGCAACTCGAAGAACACAAACGGGCGATCGCCCATACTCTCATTCACGCTCACTCACACACGCTCACTCACAGTGTTAGGAACGCTACCGAAACCTCTACGAAGATCAGTTCCCGCCAAAAATTCGGAGGATGCTAAACACCCCCACAAACGGATTAATCGGCCCCAGCAGGGTATTCAAAAAGTCTCCGGTTCTCGCCAGCCCAGAGCGACCTACCACCACAATGTCGTTGTTTCTCAGGGCCGGATTGGTGGCTTCGTTGACCTCGGCGGAGAGATCTACCTGAATTTCTCGACGGACGGCTGAACCGTCTGGGTTGATGCGGATTAACTGCACTTCGCTGGTGCGGGCGCGAGTCAGGTCAAACCCGCCCGCCGCCAGAATCGCCTGATTGAGCGACGTGTTGGACTGTAGCGCCAGCGTTCCGGGAGACTTCACCTCACCGACGACGTTAATTCTGACCGTTTCGGGCGAAAAGTTTGCGGCGGCCAACTGAACGGCTTCGCGAGGATCGAGGGCGCTGACTGTCGGCACGATTAGCGTGTCGCCATCTCGCAGGGGAATGTCCTGATCCAGTTCGCCTGCCTGCAAAAATGCCCACAGGTCTACCCGAATCACCTCCTGACGATTTCCCAACTGCGGCCGGCGAATCTCGATGTTGCGGATATCGGCTAATTGAGTGATGCCGCCTGCGGCCTGGATGGCCTGCGTCACGGTGCGAATGGGAGCGGCTGCCCCATCACCCTCGATTGTGCCGCCCGCCGATTGCCCGGTGGTGTACGCGCCGGGACGATTTACCTCGCCCACCACGCCGATGCGAACCGGGCGCGGGCTGACCAAGCTGACGGTAATCGACGGTCGGTGGATGTAGCGGCGATAGCGCTGCACCAGGGTTTCCGAAGCCTGCTCGGTCGTCAATCCCTGCAAAACCACTTTTCCGACCCAGGGCAAGGTCAGGGAACCGTCGGACAACAGGGTATACGTGGTGCCGCTGAGATCGGCAACTCCAAAAACATCGACCCGCACTTGGTCGCCGGCCCCCAATGTGTATTCGGTGCTGGCCGCTTCTGCCGGAATCGCCGCCGCAGCGCGAGAGGGAACCCGTCCGCTGGGTTCGTAGGGCATAGGTTCAGGTAAGGTCTGAGCGGTGGACGGCAGCGCCAAGGCGATCGCCCCCATCCAGCAGCCCAGTCCTAGCCCTGCCAGCCCAAGACCTGCGTTCCAAACACGCCCTAAAAAATTTCTGGATTCCCCTCCAGACTCATTCCTAACCCCAATAGCAAAGTCCCCACTTCGGGAGTAAATGCGTTCCTGATAATCCGACATAAGGCACGCTCCTTGCGACTGATGCCCTGTCATTAACCTGGCTTTAATAAGTTCTGTGAATCGAAGCAAACAGATAATACCAAACCTGTTCCGGGGCAAACGGTATCATTACGCCTGATCCCGTAAATTTTGGGCGATCGCCCAAAAACAGAACCGCTCGGCAACAGCAATGAAATCCAGAACTGGCAAGGACTACGGGTTTCCTCAGAAAAGGTATCCAGAATTTTATGAAGTTTTGATGAAGGGCCGTGAAATTACTGACAAGCCCCCAGCTTCACCGATATAAGTTAGCTATACAAAAAGAAACAACTGACAAACTGGCGTTATTTTGAGTCTGATTGAATCTGAGTCCAATTGAGTCGGCAGACTTTACAAGCTCTGCTGGAGGGGGATTAGAGGGCGATTAGAGGGGGATTAGAGGGCGATCGCCCCCCGATTTTTGCATCGGTTTTTCTGCTTAAAGTAGATCTTCTAATCTTCTAAGAGTGGCTTTAGCTTTAAGAATACTTTCGGAGTGGCTCTCAAGTTATTTTCAAGTTATTTCCAAATTATTGTTAGAAACACATATCCAAAAAGGCAACTGTATCGCAGTGACCTAGCAGTATCTGATGGAATGCGACGAAACTGGTGAATGAATTTGGACGGGGTTGGATTAGCAAAGTTGTTTAGGCAGGGTCATGGCATCTATTAAACAGTTGGCAATTCGCGGGACGGCTTGGGTTGTCCTAACCTACGGCATTTCCCTGGCGCTACGAATTGGCAGCAACTTGATTCTGACCCGCCTGCTCAACCCCGAAATGTTCGGGAAAGTCAGCTTGGTCTGGGTGTTTTTGGGGGCGCTAGTTTTGTTTTCGGACTTAGGAGTTGCTCCTAGCATTATTCAAAGCAAGCGCGGCGATGATCCCGATTTTCTAAACACGGCCTGGACGATTCAGGTGATTCGGGGATTCATTTTGTGGGCAGGTAGTTTGCTAATTGCGTGGCCCGTTGCCAGTTTTTATGGACAGCCCGAACTGGTATTGTTGCTACCGTTTATGGGGCTTTTTTTGGTCATTGATGGATTCAACCCGACCAAGCGAATCACGCTCAATCGCCAGCTTTCAATGCGGCATATTTCCACGCTTGAAATCAGCGCCCAGGTTGTTTCGGGTGTCATCTTGATTATTTGGGCCTGGCTGAGTCCGTCGATTTGGGCGATCGCCTCTGCGGGAGTTATTTCTGCGGTTGTTACGCTGATCCTGAACATTTGGAGCATTCCTGGCCCTCTGAATAAATTTGCCTGGGACAAGTCAGCCGTTCGAGAGATCTTGAACTTTGGCAAGTGGATCTTTGCCTCCAGCGCAATGCATTTTCTGGCGACCCAGACCGATCGATTGGTGCTCGGAAAACTCATTACCCTCTCGATGTTTGGGATTTACAATCTTGCCCTGGGAATTGCGATTTTACCCTCTACGCTGATCGAAAAAGTCGGCGGCACGATAATCTTTCCTTCCCTGGCCAAGCTGATTCATCTAGAGCGACACGAACTGCGAGCCAAGATTCTCAGAAACCGGGGATTGGTATTAGCAGCAATTGGAATATTGCTGGCTCTGCTGATTAGTACAGGAGACATTATTATCTCCATCATGTATGACGAGCGCTATAGTCAGGCAGGATGGATGCTGTCAATTCTCTCATTAGGGATCTGGCCCCTAGCACTGACGAATACAGTGGGCCCTGTTTTGCTGGCGCTGGGACAATCTCAATATTCAGCATTTGGCAGTTTCTTGAGTTTTCTATTTTTGATTCTGGGAATTCCTCTGGGCGCACACTTGGCGGGGGATTTTGGAGCCATAGTTGCGGTTCCCATTAGCAACATACCCATCTATGCAGCAAATCTCTATGGACTTTGGAAAGAGCGCCTGCTTTGTGTCAGGCAAGACCTCTGTCTAACGCTCCTTTTTCTGGCGATTTTGGCCCTGTTCTTGGCGGGGCGAGTCGTCTTTGGAGTCGATTTGCCATCAATTCATGTTTAGATTCATTACGGCGTTTTTGAAGCTAGTGAGGTACGCGGATGGCTAATAATCCTTGGACTCGTTAGGGCAGCGCATGCCCCACCCCGCAAGAAAACGCCACATCTCGAAGGCGTGAATTTCTAGAGATGTTCCAGGCTTCATCAGCAGATTAACGTCGATGATTATTCCTCCTGCACCTGCACTGCTTGCATGGGTTCCGATTGTGGTCAATTTGTTTCGACAGTTGTCGATTCAATGGGCGATCGTCGTAAGCTTCGTGACAGGGTTTCTCTATCTATCTCAGTTTGAATTTGAGCTTCCGCTTCTGATTCCGGGGACTCGAATGGCATTCACGACCTATGCAGTTTTCTTGGGAATCATCCTGTTTAATGCGGAAGCAAAGCGCCTGTTTTCCTTCCGCCTCAGCTGGTTTGATTTGCCGATGATCGTGTGGTGGATCTGCCCGTTCCTTTCGTCTATCTCGAACGACCTGGGCATTTTTGACGGCTTGAAGGAGCTAGGCGCTCAAACCGTAAATTGGGTCTTGCCCTATCTATTGGGCAGAATTTACCTCCGTGATTTAGAGGGTCTGAGAAAGCTCTGTCTGGGCATTGTTGTGGGGACGCTAAGCTATATTCCACTTTGCTGGATTGAGATGCGTCTCAGCCCGATCTTGCACCAGACCATCTACGGATTTGACGGCTCAGGGGGCCGGATTGGTCAAAACGTGATTGAAGGCGTTGGCTATCGACCGATTATGTTTCAGGCGCACGGGCTGGTTGTCGGGGCCTGGTTTATGTCTGCCGCTGTCATTTCGGTATGGCTCTGGAAAAGCGGCACGATCAATCGTCTATTTGGGGTTCCGTTTAAATGGCTGGCGATCGCCATCGTAGTTCAGTCTTTCCTGACGCGATCGCTGGCGGCGACGGTGTTTTTCTGTGTCGGCGTGTTCATCCTTTTTGTCAGCAGATATTTGAGAAACTTTTTACCGCTGCTCGCAATTTCGTTCTGTATTTTGATTTATTTGCACAACGGCATCTCAGGTTCCCTGGCAAAAGATGAAATTACCGCAGCCGTTAGCGGCGTTACTTCTGAAAGCAAGACGGAATCCCTACAATTTCGGCTCAATTCTGAAGATGTTCTGGTAGACAAAGCCAATCAACGAATGTGGTTTGGCTGGGGGGGGTATGGGCGAAATCGCGTGATTGATCACAGGGGCTATGAGTATATCACCGATAGTTTGTGGATTATCGTGTATGGCACTCGTGGACTAGTAGGCTTGGCGAGCCTTACGCTCGTCTTTTTGCTGCCTAGTCTGGTGCTGATCTTTTACTTTCCCACGGGTGCTTGGCATCATCGCAGGCTTGCGCCCGTGGCGGCCCTATCCGTTGTCCTCGCGCTCAATATGGCAGACGCGCTGCTGAATGCCTTTCCCCATCCCCTACTGACAATTTCAGCCGGGGGCATTTTGGGCTTGTTTGCCGACCACACCGAGTCCAAGACGCTGGGCATTTCGCTAAAAACAATCGAAAGTCCCGTTCCCGCAAGCTCAGCGATCGCCCCCCTCTCCCAACGCAGCAGCACGAAATAGGGCGATCGCCTCTTCTAGCCAGCCCAGATAGGCTTGCTCTCTGCGACATACCAAATCCAACACAAGCCGCCGAAGCTTTTGCTCTCGCGTAGCGCTGGGGTCATCGAGCGGCGGCACTTCTACTTGCTGACAGGTTGCCAGCTTTTCTCGATGCTCGGCCAACCCTGCGTTCAATAGCTGCAAAATTGCCGCATCGGGCAACTGCGCCGCAAAATAAAGCTGTATCAGCAGCGGCTCTCGCACTACGGGCAGCGGTTGGTGCGTTTGCAGCCATCGAGTTACAGCGTTTTTGAAGCTAGTGAGGCACACGGATGGTCAACAAGCCCTTGCCTCGTGAGGGCAGCATGTGCCTCACGAGGCAAGAAAATGCTGTAGCTCTGCGGCTCCGGCTTCTGTGATGCAGTAGACCTTTCGGTTTGGGCGATCGCGCTGAATTTCCACCGTGCAGTCAATCCAGCCCTGCGCCTGGAGCTTGTCCAGCGTGCGATAAATCTGCGCCTGATCTGCGGGCCACAAATGGGCAATACACTGATCAAAACACTCCGTGCTGATGGCCGATGTCCGCATGCTGCTCACGCCCGACCCAATGGGCGATCGCTTTTCAAGCAAGTACAGCGCCGCGCTGCAAACCCATCCAGAAGTTGTGATGGCTCATGCGGATGTCGTATCGCTTCTATCTGCACATGCTGCCTGACGCTGCGTTTTGGTCACCACTCGCCAAGACTCAGCGCCTCAAAACTGTCGCCCAAGATTCGCCACGCCTCCTGTCTTCCCTTCTACAATGGCTGGCGACATCTGTTGAAATAGGGCAAGTGAAATAGGGCAAGTTGCTAGACGCAAACAACCAAAACCAGATGAAGCTATCCCAGCTCCGCATTCTCGTTGCCGTGGCGGAGCAGGGTAGTTTTAGCGAGGCAGCGCTGCACCTGGAAATGTCGCAGTCTGCTGTCAGTCATGCGATCGCCGCTTTAGAAAACTTCCTGGGTGTTGTGTTGTTTAGCCGGGGGCGACATGGGGCACGGCTTACGCCAGTGGGGGAAGCGATACTTGTTCATGCCCGCGAAATTGTGGTGCGGGCGGATGCGATCGCCCAGGCAGCGGAAGATGCCAGAGGCTTGAAACGAGGACAGGTGCGGGTTGCGTCTTTTCGCAGCGTTGCCACCAACCTGCTGCCGTCTGTGATTGCCCAATTTCACCAGCAGCACCCCGGCATCACGATCAGCCTGTCAGAACACGACAACTATCCCCACGTCGAGCAGGCCCTCCGCGAAGGGCAGTCCGATGTGGGGTTTACGTTTATGCCCACGACCGAAGAGTTTGAAGTCTGGCGAGTCTTTCAGGATGAATTTATTGCGCTGCTGCCGTCTTCGTTTCAGCCTGCGGGTCCACAGCTAACCTGGGCAGAACTGTTGCAGCACCCACTGATTATGCCGCCCAGAGATTACCTCATGATGCGCCCCGTCTACGACCATGCCAAAACCTTGGGGCATTCGCTCAAGGCTGACTATGAAGTGGAAACCGATGCCACAATCGTCAGCCTTGTGGCGGAAGGGTTGGGTGCTGCGATCTTGCCGCGACTTGCTGCTGAACCTATTCCTGCTGGCGTGAAAACCTACAGCCTGCCTACGCCCCTAGAGCGATTGATCGGAGTCGTGACGCTGGCAAATGCCTTGCTGCCGCCCAGTGTCTATGCATTTCTGGACGTGCTGAAGAAACAGTATCAGTCTTGATAACCGTCTGAACGTCACGAGACACCCGGTCGTTAGCAGGGGTCTGAAAAGTTCTGGCATCGCTACAGCCAGCGATTAGACGGTGGGCATTAGACGGTGGGATTAGACAGTGGCATTAGACGGTGGGATTAGACAGTGAGATTAGACAGTGAGGAACTGGGTGTTTGAGAATACCGCGCTTCCAGCCAGACTCGCAAATCCGCCTCCGAAACGCAATTCACTGACTTTCCGGTTTTTGGATCATAGGCATTCCACAAAACATCCCCATGCCCATCCTGCGATCGCCACACACGCGGCTCATCCGATACATCCAGAGCGGCGATCGCCCTTTCCCACAGTTCGTTCAGCCTTGTATTCCAGTTGCGTTTGGGGGTTGCCGTCCGATGAAAGATGCGCTCCAGAGTTTCAACATGGTGTCGATTTTGGTGCCAGTTCAGACGCGATTGGGATTCGGACTGAAATCGTTGCTGAGAGTTTGCCGAGAATTTTGATTGCCCGTGCCCTGATTGCCATTTCATAAGTATCTACCTCCTTTTTGATAGCTCCAGTCTAGAAAACAGTATCTTAAGATACAAAAAGTAGGCTCCATAGCTTCCATGAATAGGTTTGATAGAGTCTCTCAAGGGCTAGAAACTGGATGAATGCGCTGAGGGATGGTGATAGGCTCGGTTCAGCCAGATATTGAAAATACGCCCCAGGCCTGAGACGGGTGAATGCATGGACGACGCAACCAGCACGAATGTAGTGGTTCAACCTGCCAACGCCAGTCTCTTGCTGTTGGGGACGGGCTGGTTTCCCAAAACGCCAGGGGGCATGGAGCGATATGTCTATGAGTTGGCAACTCAGCTCGCCAGGGGCGATCGCCTGGAGTTGGGCGGGGTCGGTCTGCCCGACGGCTTAGAACGCGGCTCTCTTCGTTTGACGAATTTGTCTGAACCCGATCGCCCGTTGCCCCAACGGCTTTGGGAGGTGCGTCGTCGGTTTGCCCAGCGCACCAGGCAAGCCGATTTTCGGGACATCGACGCAATCAACCTCCACTTTGCTCTCTATAGCTTGCCGCTGCTCGACCTGCTGCCGCCGGATGTGCCCGTCACTTTTACCTTTCACGGGCCCTGGGCGCTCGAAAGCCGCCAGGAGGGCGCCAGCAAGCTGAGCGTCGCGCTAAAGCAATGGGTCGAGCAGCGGGTTTTTGCCCAGTGCGATCGCTTCTTGGTCTTGAGCAAAGCCTTTGGCGCGATCCTGCACGAGTCCTACGGCGTTCCCTGGAGCCAGATCCGCGTCGTTCCTGGCGGGGTAGACACGCACCACTTTGCCCCCACGCAGTCGCGTTTCGAGGCCCGTGCAGTGTTGGGCTGGCCGGGCGATCGCCCCATTTTGTTCACGACTCGCCGACTCGTGCAGCGGATGGGGCTAGACCGTCTGCTGCAAGCGCTAGTCTCGGTAAAAGCTGCCGTGCCAGAAGTATGGTTGGCGATCGCAGGCAAGGGTCCCCTCCGCCAAGCCCTAGAGCAGCAGGCAGCTGAACTGGGCCTGCAACACCATGTCCAGTTTCTCGGCTTTTTGCCGGAAGCAGACTTGCCCCTCGCCTATCAAGCGGCCGACCTGACCGTGATGCCCAGCCTCAGCCTAGAAGGATTCGGCCTGGTGCTGCTAGAGTCGCTTGCGGCTGGAACGCCCGCCCTCTGCACACCCGTCGGCGGAATGCCAGAAATTCTCATGCCTTTTTGCCCAGACCTGGTGACAGACTCGACCGAACCAGTGGCGATCGCCCAGCGGCTGATTGCGCTCCTGACGGGAGAATGCCCCCTGCCCGGTCGCGACCGCTGCCGTCAATATGCCGTTGACCAGTTTAACTGGCAGAGGATTGCACGACAGGTGCGGCAGGTCTTGCTACAGCCCCAGAAAATCCGGTAGAAGGTCTACCCGTCTTGTAGTATTTTTTGTCTAAGGAAACCCAATGAGGAATGACCGAGCAGCCAGGGAGGGCGATCGCCTCCGTTTCGGCAAAGTCACCTAAGTAATATAGAACACAACACGGATCTCGCAGAGGCCCCCCATGAGCAGGTTCCACCCCAGAGGCGGCCGGGAATTTCGTAGTTTGGAACAGGATTCTCTAGCTATTTCTTCATTGCCGCTGCTCTCCGTAAACACCCGAAAGTTTAAAGTGACGACTGTAACGCTGGGTGATGTTTATCCGGAGCACTTTCTGGGAAAACTTGGAGAAATCCTAAAATTTCCGGGGAGCTTTATAGACTCAACCGTAGTCGTGCGGTTACTCCAGCTTGAAAGTCCATTTAGGCTAGAAAGTAGATACGCGCACGGGTCGGTTTCTTCAGTCAACTGGGGATGACACCCAAGGTTAATCCTGTGTTGATCCTGGGGCATTGCTCCAGTCTTGGGGGCACAGTGACAGAGTGTGCGGGTCGCCCGTTCACCACAGTCCCCTTTTCGGCGAGGCTCCTCCGCTTCTTAACCGCTAAAGCTGAATCGATGGATGAAGCCAGACCTAGCAAACTACCGCAAGCAATAGGCATGTAAGTCTTAGTTTGAGAGCGACAGCTTCGCATCTACTCGCTTGCGACTGGTTTCCGGTTAGATCGCCCAAACCCTCTGTTTTGTTACTTGTTTATGATTAACCTCAACCCCCTGGCCGCTTTTCCTGCCGAATCGCTGGAAACTTCTTCTGATTACGCTCTACAGCAGCGTTTGGGGCTTTATCGTGTGTTTCTCAAGCTCTACGAGCACAACCGCGAACTGCTCGATGAAATTCTTAATCTAGAAAACTCTGGCAATAAGTCGCTGACAGGCGTTGCGTTGCCCTACGTGCAGGGGCTTGTGCTGGGCGATCGCGTCCACCTTGTCACCAATCTGCTGAAGGGCGCAACCCAGTCGCTGTCTCAGCCCCAAAACATTTGGACGATTGGGCGCGACTCTCGGCGCGTGGTGCTGCCTATTCAAGACAAGCGCCTCTCCCGTTGCCATGCCGCCATCGTGTATGACGAAGGGGGATTTCGCCTGGTTGATCTCAACAGCAGCAACGGTTCCTACCTCAACGGCGAACTGATTCGCCATTCCGTGCGCCTCAAGGATGGCGATCGCATTCGATTAGGCAGCCTTACCTTCTCGTTTTTTGTCTGCAATACGGCTCAGGTGTTGCCGCCTGTTTCTGAAGAACTGCTGTCGCAGGTGCGGGCGTTGTCGGCTGCGTCTGAACCCAAGCGGGCGATCGCCCATCCCACGGCCCCCAGCGCCAGCCAGCCCTCCCCGCTTTCCGCCTCCTCCATACAGCCTGCATTCTCGTCGCCCCTGACAAAGAATTGGGAAGAATCTGTGTCCGAAAGCGACTCAGAGACTTGTCTGCAAAGCCCGGAGGATGCGCTCCCTGCCCAGGTCAACCCGCTAGAAGACACGCTCATGTTTATGCGGTCTTCCCACTAGAACGAGTCGCGCATCGGACAAGTCGCGCCAGAGTTACTGACACCTGATAGAATAACTCCGTTGTTCAGCCTGTGTGTGATCGTTGAGCCAGTCGATCGACCTACCCAAAATTGATGACTTTCTCCAGGAGCTAGCCACGATCCAGCAGACTGGGTCGAAACGCATCGCCCTGTTGGGGTCGCGCCATGTTCCTATTACGCATCAGCATTTGATCGAAATGATGAGCTATGCGCTGGTGCTAGCGGGCAATCGCCTGCTGACCTCTGGCGCAACCGGAACCAATTCTGCGGCAATTCGGGGGGCCATGCGGGCCGACCCCAATTTGTTGACGGTGATCTTGCCGCAGAGTCTAGCCCGCCAGCCTCGCGAGTCGCGAGAGCAGTTAGAGCAGGTCATGCATCTGGTGGAAAATCCTGCCAATGACTCGCTCTCTCTCGCAGAAGCCAGTGCCCTGTGCAATCAGGAAATTATTTCCCGCTGTCAGCAGTTGATCTGCTTTGCGTTTCACGATAGCAATACGCTTCTGAAGACCTGTCGCGATGCAGAGGATCAGCGCAAGCTCGTGACGTTGTTTTATTTTGACTAGGTTTTTTCGACCAGGAGAAAACAGCGTGATTGCAAGTTTGGAGCAGCTTCCTAGCCCTACGGTTCTGCTGTATGCCATTGTGGCGGCGGCTATTTTGGTTTACGTCCCGTTTGGGGCGGTGGCGCTGGGTCGGGTGCAGGCGGGCTACGACATGGCAGCCCCTCGTGCCCTGTTTGACAAGCTGCCCCCCTATGCACAGCGGGCGACCTGGGCCCATCAAAACTCGTTCGAGTCGTTCACGATCTTTTCGGCGGCTGCCCTGATGGCCTACGTCACGCAGCAGAGCGGCGGCTGGGTTAACTTGGCGGCGATCGCCTACGTCGCGGCACGGTTATTTTATTCCATCTTCTATATTCAGAATATCCCCCTTGGGCGATCGCTCATGTTTGGCATCGGCAGCGCCAGCATCGCGACCCTGTTTTTCCTCAGCCTGATGAGTTTAAACGCCTGAACACGCCTTTCAGAAAATCGCTAGGCGGAAACTTTAAACCAGCTTACAGCCCATTTGCAATCCATGATTTAGCTATGGCTTCAGCATTCTCCTTTGACATTGTGAGCGACTTCGATCGGCAGGAATTGGTAAACGCAATCGACCAAACCATGCGCGAGGTGCAAAGTCGCTACGACCTGAAAGATACCAACACCACGCTGGAACTAGGCGAGTCGGCAATCACGGTTAACACCGACAGCGAGTTTACGCTGCAAGCGGTTCACACCATCCTGCAAACCAAAGCCGCCAAGCGAAACCTCTCGCTTAAAATTTTTGACTATGGCAAGATCGAATCTGCTAGCGGCAACCGAGTCCGTCAGGAAATTAAGCTGCAAAAGGGCATCAGTGCCGAATTGGGCAAGCAAATTTCTAAGCTGATTCGAGATGAATTTAAAAAAGTGCAGGCCTCCATTCAAGGGGATGCGGTGCGGGTTTCTGCGAAATCTAAGGATGAGTTGCAGGCGGTGATTCAGCGGCTCAAGCAGGAAGACTATCCCGCTGCCCTCCAGTTCACGAACTATCGCTAGACTCTGGGTATTGGATCGTTTAGATGCGCCATCGGCCGATTTACGATCAACCCAGGTACTTTTCACGCAATTCCAGAAGCGCCTGTAGGCTAATCCACAACTCGCAGGCGACCCGCTCGCAGTGCGTCGAACAGCAGATTGATCTGAGTTTGCTCCTTCTCCCCCAATGAGGATTTAGACAAAAAGAGCGCCATGAATCGCTCCTGGTCTGCCCGCGTGATGCGTCGGGCTGCCAGAATATCACGAATAAGCTGGTCAATTGGCGTTTCCGAAGGAGGGGTCTGGGACCCTGGTAGATGAATGGGCGCTTGCATACACTTAATGATCAATGCATATTCTTATACCCATCATCCTCTGCGTAGCCTTCAGCGTAAACCGTGAATTCTGGCAATTTAATAGGGTTTTTAGACAATCTTTAAGCTGTGCTATAAAATCTTTCTATCGTATTAATTTGCTCATCCTGGCACTTTTGCGGAAGCTTTGAGCTTATTCGAGTAAAATGTCTTACTCCAGATAGAAATCAGCCCCGCAGCGCTGCCTGGCCTTATGCCTTTAGAAATACCAGAAATTGCTGTAGCCCCTGGTATCGGTCGCTGAGAAATCGCCGCCTGTTTCCAGTCCTGCAAGATGGCTCTGGGCTTGCAGCAACAGCGTGGGGCGATCGCCCTGTTTTTCCCACAGCTTTACTGTCAGCTTGCCCTGGGTGGTGTCCTGGCAGGCAAAGACCATGCCCTGCGCCGTCGGCACACGGATAGGCGTGGGAGGGCGATCGCACGTCCCCAGCAGTTCCACCATATGACCCGCGTTTTCTGCCTGCATCTGCCAGTATCCCCAGGGCTGCACTCGCCAGCGCACGGTTCCATTCCAGGGCACAAACTCGTAGAACCGTCCCCGGTGGTGAATCCCCACCATGCCGACCGACTCCATCCAGCCCAGCACGCGCCGCCGCCCGCCGCCCGCCGTTAGCGCCAGATCCGCCTCGCCGTCAAACGCATTGCATTGAATCCAAAACCATTGCTGGGGGAAAGCCCCGCCCCAGTTTTTTTCTGCATAGGCGGGCGCTTGGCTAAAGCAGTAGCGGGTTCCGTTCCACTCGACCCAGCCCGTTGCCAGTCCGTGGGCCATTAAAATCTGCCAGCCCGGTTCAAAAATTTGGAACTGCGATAGCCAGCCTGCGGTGGACTGTTGGGGGCGATCGCAATTGCCCCAGCCATAGACGGGTTGAATGCTATAACACCATCGAGCAGAATGCCGACCGGGTTCGCTGAGGATGCCCTGATGATGGGTGGCAGTAAGCTGATAGCCTTCATATACGAATTGACCAGGGTCATTAGACAGAGATGCTCGAGAACGCTGATGAGAACCCAGAGCAGAACGATCAGATGACTGCTTTAGGGAATAGTCAGAGATACTACTTTGAGTAAAAGGGAAAACGTCTGAAGATCCTTTGTTCAGCGGATTGAGGGGTCTGCGCGAGTGACAGAGGGCAAGGGTGTGGCGATCGCCCCAAAACAGGCGCACATCGGGAAACGTGCGGCAAAGGTACTCATGACGCGGGCCGAGGATTTGAGCCGTGCCGCCGCTATAGGGTGTGCCACCCTGGGGGTCTTCGATGGAATACATAAAGGCGAAGCTTTCGCCCAACTCTGGCAGCGTCAGCCGCAGATACCAGCCCTCAAAAAAGCGGCTGCCTGTACCTGTTCCGGGATGACTCCAGTGATAACCGCTGTGGGGAGTCTGCAAACCCGTCAAACTCATTCTGCTGTGGCATCCAGGCAAAAGCTGCGGCACATGACCACGGGCGAGTCAGGGCGGCGATACATGGGACAGTTGAAATTGGCGCAGGCGGTGCAGTCGGCTTCGGCATGGATGGCAACCGGCTGCTGGGTGGTGTAGACGCTGATGCCCTGGCTGATGAAGCCCCGTGCCTCCAGTTCCGTGAGGCGATCGCCAATGATCAGCGCCTTTTGGATGCCCATCTGGTGCCGAAATAAGTTAATCCGCTCGATGGTGCGCCGGAAGGTCTGCGCGGGCGTTTTGATTTCCACCAGCACCTTTTGTCCCTGCGTGCTAAAAGAGGGCGGCTTATCCTGGGCAAAGTGATCGCGATATTGCAGTGTGAAGGTTCCGTCGGGATAGCGCAGCGGTCGCATCAGCCGCAAAAAAGGTACGGTAAAGTGTCCTACTTCGTCCAGTGCATACCACCAGGACTTGTGCCAGGCTTCATTGGGTAAATTAAGGATTTCGTCTACCTGCTTGGGGGGAAAGCCCGCGTGAGAGAGACGGGCGATCGCCTGCGCCAGCGTCAGGTTATTGCCCAGCGTGTGCAGTTCCGATTCGCAGCGAGTCAGCTTGGCATATTCTCGATCCAGCTTTTTGGGGTCAATATTGGCCGCAACTTGGCGGCTGATTTCCTCTGGCGAGCTAGCCAGCACGCAGGTAATGTCTTCAAAGCTGAGAATGCCGTCAATTGCCTGCCGCGAATCGACGGGCACGCCCACCTGCGACGACACCGAGCCGAGGCGATGAGGCTGGGCGATGGGCGGCGTGCAGCGGATCAGCAGCGATTTTAGGGTAGACTCATCGGCGATCGCCAGCGCAATTTGCAACTGGTCGCGGGCGGCAGTGGCGCTGTGGGTAGGCGGTAGGGGATGAGTCAGGGCGGAGGCCGTCATAGTGCAAAACCCTAACTAAGGAGCGAGTTCGGGGAGCGAGTTCGGGGGAGCGAGTTCGGTTCTGGGGTTGCCCCTGGTTTGACCTCCATTGTGCGGGCTTTTGGGAATCCTGCAACTGTTTCTCACTTTCTTTTAACGCAAGGCGACCCAGCATAACGCCACGTTGCAAACTGCATTACAGAGCATTACAGAGTTTGTGGTTTTTTCAAGCTAGATGCCAAACTGTATCGAACTTCGCTCAAACTTCAATCCACTTCAATCCAAAGAATTCTTCGGGGCGCACGGTTGCCAGCCGGAAACACATCTTCATACGGCTGCCCGTCAAGCTGTGAATTGCTGTGAATTGCTGTTGTGAATTGATGTTGATCAACGTAGCTTGCTTGTTCCCCAAAATTTTGGTCGTTCAATCACCCAAGGCACACTCGACTTCTCCAGGCATCGCATATTTCTTTAGAGGCACGTAATCGGAAAAATAACTGTGTTTAAGAGTACTTTTAAGAATCTTTCCTGAAGAAATATAAAAATGTCTATCTTTGGGAATAGTGTCGTGATAACTTGGCATTTAGGATCGCATTTTCAGAGTAAGCATCCTAACTTCGCAGTATTCAATTCAACCAGCTATACCTCTGCTCCAGGTTTCTTTTGCGCCAGATTTCTCTTGGGTTATGTGTATACGTATTGAGCCGTAATCTTGGGCATCTAAGTTGAATGGCTACGGTTTCGCTCCTCAGTAGTTTGAGGAGCAATCATGGCTTTTTGTTAGGCTTGCATAATCGAATAACTTTTCCCTGAATACTGCTGAGTAAGCTTTTGAGAAGCCCTTCCAAAAGCTCGATCTGCAACTTGAGAACCGTCATCGCAAGTAAGTAAGTTCTGCTCAATGCTTGAGTTCATTTTTGACTTCCTCCTTATCCAGAAGGAGGTCAGGCTTTACCGTGTTTGAACCGCACTTTAGGAGCTGAATTAAGATGGCTACTTTCAACGGAACGATTAATACTGAAGTCATTCTCGGCACGGATGCAGGCGATGTGATTAATGGGAACGGCAGCCTTGGGGGGTATGATCAACTGTTTGGCAACGGCGGCAACGATACCATTTCTGGCAGTGCCGATGAAGAAAACATCTACGGCGGTGAGGGAGACGACGTTATCTACGGCAATGGCGCAGTGAACAACACAGAGCCAAGCAGCTTTAACGGGGTTGCAGCCTACGATATCCTGCACGGAGACGGTGGCAATGACAAAATCTACGGTGGCGCTGGAACCGACTCTATTCGTGGAGGCACTGGCAATGACACAATTTACGGCAACGGTGGCCTTGACGTTCTGTGGGGAGACGATGGGGATGACCTGATCTACGGCGGCTCCCAGAGGGATCAGATCTTCGGCGGCAACGGTAGAGACACCATCTACGGCAATGGAGGTGGCGACCTGATTGATGGCGGAGCAGGCGCAGACGTGATCTGGCTGGGCAGCGGGGATGCAACGGTCGTCCTCACTGCTGGCCAGGGGCCCGATACGATCAACAACTTCCAATTGGGCAAGACCAAGTTTGATGTGGGTAATATCAGCGCTCTGAGCTTCCAGAACGTTGCAGGCGGTGCCCAGATTAAAGAGGGGGCTAACGTGCTGGGGGTTGTGAGTTGGACGCAGGCTAGCGTTCTACAAAACAACGTCAGCAGCATCTTTGTTTAGGCTTAAATTAGTTTTCTCTGTAAAACATAGATGGCTTAAAGAGTCCGTTTGACCTGTTTTCTTGAGTTTTTGATGGAGTTGGCAATCGGTTTAACTCATCTCTAGTCCTGCGTATAAATGATGAGGCTTGCAGATCTTTCAATGACTTCTCGGAGACTTTTTGGTGAGAAATTACTGAGAACTTACTGAGCTGCGTAAGCACTATCACTGACGGGGGTTATGGACTGATGATAGTCAGTTTGTATCCCTCATTTTTTAGTCCTATTTTTTCTCCTGATGAAGTAGCTGCCTTGCGGTGCAATAGGCTAGATGGCGGATGATTATTGTCGATTATTCATCTAGCAAAGTCTGTTAAGTCCCTGGTCGAAACGGGCACTCTAGCCACAGCATTGTTGCAGGGGTCAATGGGAAAAGGATATGGGGTGTCGCTCGCAACGCTGGCGCAAATGGGGCTGAAATTAATCTGACTCGGATTTGCAGGCTTTCTGGGCAGACATTCTGAGATTGTTCTACCTTTTCTCTTCAACTGTGATGAGGAGTCTTTCTTCCTTCACGCTTAGCCATAAAACTAGAGTATCCATGCACGGAACGATTGAGATTTTAGGTTATCAGTCTCTAGGCTTGATTCACGAAGGCGTGAATACGGTGCTGTATCGGGCTGTTTCCCAAATTACCCAGCAGCCGTTCATTCTCAAGGTGTTGCGGGCGGAGCATCCTACTCTGGAGCAGATTACTCGGCTAAAGCACGAGTATCAGGTGGCGGCTAATCTCGATTTGCCTGGTGTGGTGCGGGTATACGGGCTGGAAACGCATGGGCATCGGGCCGTGCTGGTGTTGGAAGATTTTGGTGGGCGATCGCTCAAGCAGGTTTTGGCCAACCGCAAGTGCAAGATCCTCGATCCGGCGCGGGTGCTGAATATTGCGATTCAGTTGACTCAAGCGCTGGCCTCGCTTCAGCAGGCTTGCATTATTCACAAAGACATAAAGCCTTCCAACATCCTCCTCAACGAGGAAACAGGCGAAGTAAAGCTCACGGACTTTAGCATTGCCTCGCGCCTGGGCGAAGAGCTGACCCTGCCGCAGGAGCTAAACCAGCTTGAGGGAACGCTGGTCTACATGTCGCCAGAGCAGACGGGGCGGATGAACCGGACGCTGGACTATCGCAGCGACTTCTATTCCCTGGGCATTACGCTGTACGAACTGCTGACGGGGCGGCTGCCGTTTCGCGGACACGACCCGCTGGAACTGGTGCATTGCCACATTGCCAAAGCGCCGCCGCCGCTGCGGAGTTTGAACCCGAACGTGCCAGGGGCGATCGCCGCCATTGTTCACAAGCTCATGGCCAAAAATGCGGAAGATCGCTACCAGAGCGCGGCGGGGCTGCTAGCTGACTTGGAGCGCTGCCGCGATGCTCTGATGGAGAGCAAGACGATTCCTGACTTTACGCCCGGAGAGCGCGATCGCTCGTCCCAACTGCTGATTCCCAAAACCCTCTACGGCCGCGAGTCGGAGGTGGCGGCGCTGCTGGCGGCGTTTGATCGGGTGGCGGCCAATACCAGCCCGCTGCTGACGCTGGGCGGCGAGGCAAGCGGCCGCAGCGAACTGATGCTGGTGTCGGGCTATTCGGGGATTGGCAAATCTTCTCTGGTGAACGAAATCCACAAGCCCGTGGTGCGGCAGCGGGGCTACTTTATTAGCGGCAAGTTTGACCAGTACAAGCGCAATGTGCCCTATGCCTCGATCATTCAGGCGTTTCAATCCCTGACGCAGCAGGTGCTGACGGAAAGTGGCGATCGCCTGGAGAACTGGCGCGAAAAGCTGCTCGATGCGCTAGGCTCCAACGGACAAGTGCTAATTGACGTGATTCCCCAGATGGAGCTAATTCTGGGTTCCCAGCCGCCCGTCCCCGAACTGGGCGCAACGGAAGCACAAAACCGTTTTCTTCAGGTCTTTCAATCGCTGGTCGGCGTGTTTGCCCAGCCGACTCATCCGCTGGTGCTGTTTCTCGATGATTTGCAGTGGGCCGATTCGGCCTCGCTCAAGCTGATTCAAGCATTGATGTCCAATCCTGATAGCCGCTATCTGCTGATGATCGGCGCGTATCGGGACAACGAAGTTAGCCCGGTTCATCCGCTGATGAAGACGGTGGAAGAGATTCAGCAGGCGGGCGGCGTGGTGAACCAGATTGTGCTGAAGCCCTTGCCATTGGAAGCAGTGCAGCGGTTAGTACAAGACGCGCTGACGGGCAAGCGAGCCTCGCGCAGCCGGAGAGCCGAAGAACAGCCCTCGGAATACTTGCACCCGCTGGCGGAACTGCTGTTTGCCAAAACTCAGGGCAATCCCTTCTTTTTGACGCAACTGCTGAAGACGCTGTATCAGGAGAAACTGCTTACCTTTGACTTTGCCAAGGGGGGCTGGCGGTGGGATGTGCAAGCGATTCAAGAGACGGGCATTGCCGACCTATCGGTGGTAGAACTGGTGGCGGGTAATTTGGTGAAGCTGCCGCCAGAAACGCAGACTGTGCTGAAGCTGGCGGCCTGTGTGGGCGATCGCTTTACGCTGCCGACGCTAGTGGCGATCAGCGGACTTAGCCTGTCGGCGCTGGCGCGGGCCTTGCAACCTGCGCTAGAGGAACGGTTTATCCTGCCCCTCAGCCAGGATTACAAAATTCCCCTGCTGTTTTCTGAAGAAGAGTTGGGTCAATTCCTGGCAAACACCGCCCAAACCGGCAGCAAGCAGCCCTTTACCTACCGCTTTTTGCATGACCGGGTGCAGCAGGCGGCCTATTCGCTGATCGCTGAGGGCGATCGCCCCGCCACGCACCTGCAAATTGGTCGGCTGCTGCTGCAAACGATTCCCGCTGCGGATCGCGCCACGGGCCAGTTTGAAGGGCTATTTGAAATTGTCAACGCGCTGAACTACGGGGCTGATCTCATCAACGAGCCGCAGGAGCGGGTAGACCTGGTGCGGCTGAACCTGGCGGCGGGGCGGCGGGCCAAGGCGGCGGCGGCTTATGAAACGGCAGATAGCTTTTTGCGACAGGGGCGATCGCTCCTGCCAGAAAACGCCTGGACGACGCACTATGACCTGACGCTGGCACTGCACGCCGAAGCCGCCCAGGCGGCTTACCTGGTGACGAAGTATGACGAAGCCGAGGCGATCGCCAATACTCTGGAGCAACATGCCGCCAGCGTTCTCGATGCAGTGCAGTCCTACGAGCTAAAGATCCAAATTTACATTGCCCAGCTTCAAATGTGGCGATCGCTCGCGGTTGCCTTCGACGGGCTGATGCTGCTGGGCTTTACCATCGCTAGCCCGCTGAACCACGATCATTTCCAAATTTCCCTGCCTGCGCTGGATGCGCTGGATGCCGTACCCGAACTGACCGATCCCGAAAAGCTGGCAGCCCTGCGAATTTTGAACGCAGTAACGGGCACCGCGTATCAAACTCAGCCAGAGGTGTTTCGCTGGGTTGCCACCACGCAGCTTGAACTCTGCGTCCGTTATGGTCATTCGCCCTTGGCGGCCCCTAGCTACGCCACCTATGCGTGGTATTGCAGCACGATTCCCGCCGCAGACCGCGCCTACGAGGCGGGGCAAATTGCCATGAAGCTGCTGGAGCGCTACCAGTGCCGCGAGTGGCAGTGCAGCATTGTGCAACTGTTTGAGTGCTTTGTGCGACACCACAAGGAACACATTCGCAATACCTTCGCGCCGCTGGTGGATGGCATCCACGTTGGGTTGGAGACGGGCGATCTGGGCTATGTCAGCTATTCCATCATGAACTATTGCGATCACCGATTTTTTAGCGGAGATCTGCTGGAAAGTCACTATGAAAACCAGGTGCAGTATGGAGCGCTGCTGCTGCAACTGAAGCAGCATTTCCAGCTTTCTGCGGCTCGCATGTGGCAACAGGTAACGCTTAACCTGCTGGGGCAATCGGACAATCCTACGCTGCTGGTGGGTGAGGTGTTTGATGAAATCGAAATGCTGCCGCGTTTGGAAGAATCGCAAAATTTCCAGGCGCTATTTGTCTTTCACCTGGCCAAGCTGATGCTGCACTACTGGTTTGGTGAATACGAAGCGGCGATCGCCTTTGCCAAACGCGGGGAACAATATGCGGGCTGCGGCGCGGGGCTGATGGCCACCCCGGTTTACTGGTTCTACTATGGGTTGGCGTTGCTGGCCGCCTATCCAAACGGCACGCCCGCACAACAGGCGGAATGGATGCCGCAGTTGCTCGCCTGTCAGACGACTGTGCAGCGGTGGGCTGCGTCTGCACCGATGAACCACCAGCACAAGGCCGACCTGCTGGCAGCGGAGTTGGCCCAGATTCGGGGCGATCGCCAGACGGCGATGGATTGCTACGATCGCGCCATTGCCCGCGCCACCGAAGAGGGCTTTATTCACGAAGCGGCCGTGGCCAGCGAACGCGCTGCCCAGTTTTATGCGGTGCTGGGCAAAACCCGCATTTCCCAGAATTATCTCATCGATGCCTACTACGGCTATATCCAGTGGGGGGCGATCGCCAAAGTTCATGCGCTCACTGCTGAGCATCCTCTGCTACTCCAGCAGGACGAAGCCAGCAGCGCTCCAGCCGTCGATGCCACCATCACCGCTACTGCGACCACCACCCGCTCGACCCGCAGCACTAGCGGCCAGCGCGATTCCCTCGATTTGAACACGGTGATGAAAGCCGCCGAGGCGATCGCCAGCGAACTGCATCTCGACGCGCTGCTCAGCCGCATTCTCTCGATCATCCTGGAAAATGCAGGCGCACAAAAGGGCTGCCTGATTTTGGAAAAGGCAGGTCAGTTGCGGATCGAGGCGATCGACACCGACCCAGACCAGACGGCTGTGGTGTTGCAATCGACACCGCTGGAGAGCAGCCGCGATGTGCCCGTGTCGATGATCCACCTAGTATGGCGGACGCAGCAACCGCTGGTGCTGTCAGACGCAGCCAGCGATGCGCGGTTTGAGGGCGATCGCTATCTCCAGCAGCACCACCCCAAGTCTGTCCTCTGTGCCCCAATTCTCTATCAGGGCAAGCGCACGGGCGTGGTGTATCTCGAAAACCTGCTGACGGCCAACGCCTTTCCACCGTCGCGGCTAGAACTGCTGAAACTGCTGACGACCCAAGCGGCGATCGCCCTAGAAAATGCTCAGCTCTATGCCCGCGAGCAGGACAAATCCCAGTGCCTCCAGGAATCCCTGCAAAAGCTCCAGCAAACCCAGGCGCAGCTCGTGCAAACTGAAAAAATCTCCCAACTGGGGCAACTGGTGGCCGGGGTTGCCCACGAGGTCAACAATCCCGTCAGCTTCATCGCAGGCAACCTGGCCCACGCCAGCCGCTATATCGAAGATCTGGTGGAACATTTAGCCCTGTATCAGCGGCACTACGCCCTACCCGTCGCAGCAATTCAAGACCACGCCGAAGAGATTGACCTGGAATTTTTGCTTGATGATCTGCCCAAAATGGTGAACTCCATGAAGCTGGGCACGGACCGCATTCGGGACATCATGCAATCGCTGCGAACCTACTCCCGCGCCGACGGCAGCGAAAAACGCCCCACCGATCTGCACGCAGGTCTAGACACCACGCTGCTCATCCTATCCCATCGGCTCAAGGCAAAGCCAGATCGCCCCGCCATCCGCATCATCAAGAACTACGGCACGCTGCCGCCCGTCGAGTGCTACAGCGGGCAAATCAACCAGGTGTTTATGAACCTGATTGCCAACGCCATCGACGCGATGGAAGAGGGCAACGCCGGGAAAGCTTTGTCGGAGCTAGAGCAGCATCCCAATACGATTACGATTTCTACAACAGCTACCGACCATGCCGTCACAATCCGCATTGCCGACAATGGACCGGGCATGAGCGAAGCCGTCCGGCAAAAGCTGTTTGATGCCTTTTTCACCACCAAGCCAGAGGGTAAAGGAACTGGTCTGGGGCTATCCATCAGCTATCAAATCGTGGCAGAAAATCATGGCGGGACGTTGGAATGCTACAGTTCGCCAGGGCAGGGCGCAGAGTTTGTGGTGCAAATTCCAGTTCAGTCTGAAGTGTCTGCCCAGGTTCTGGTTAGAGCCTAGAGCTGTTTTTTGGAGGAGGGGTTCGTAGAAAATCCCCCACTGCCGTCGCGGTTGCAGGCTTGCAATTTCTTAAGAATGGGTCAAGACTCGCACAAGCCCCGCACAAGCCCTGAACAAGACCCGTACAAGCCCCCTAATGGCTATGCGACGGCCAATTCTGGCATCAGCGTCAGCACATCCACCCCCGTGGCCGTCACTGCAACTGTGTGTTCAAACTGGGCAGAAAGCTGCCGATCTTTCGTAACCGCAGTCCATTTATCCGATAAAACTTCCACTTCCCAAGTGCCGACGTTAATCATTGGCTCAATTGTGAACACCATGCCAGGGCGCAGCTTTTTGCCCTTGCCGCGCTTGCCATAGTGGGGAATTTGGGGAGCCGTGTGGAAGATGCGCCCAACGCCGTGCCCCACAAAATCTTGCACCACCGAGAAGCCCTGGGATTCGGCATATTCCTGAATGGCTGCACCAATGTCGCCGATGCGGGCCCCTGGCTTGACCTCGCGAATGCCGCGCCACATGCACTCTTCCGTCACTTCCACCAGCTTGCGGGCAAGGGGCGACGGCTCTCCCACAAAGAACATGCGCGAGGTGTCGCCGTGGTAGCCATCCACAATCGGCGTTACGTCAATGTTAATGATGTCGCCGTCGCGTAGGATTTGTTTGGCATTGGGGATGCCGTGGCACACGACTTCATTGACGCTGGTGCAGATCGATTTGGGAAAGTCGTGGTAGCCCAGCGGGGCGCTTTTGGCTCCATGCCTTTGAGTCCATTCCTCTGCGGCATCGTTTAGCTCCAGCGTGCTGACCCCTGGCTTCACCATCGGCTCCAGGTAGGCGAGGAGTTGGGCAGCAAGCTGTCCGGCCTGGCGCATCTTCTCGATTTCGCGCTGTGACATGAGGGTGATGGTTTCGTTGGACATTTTGGAGGGAGCTAGACGCTAAACGTTGGAGGTTCGAGGCTGCTGTTAAAACTACTAGGACTGCTGCTACGGCGGCAGATCTACAAAGCGGCCCTTTCTACTTCAATTTCTACTTTAATCGGCGGAGGGAGTTTGAATCGAGTGTGGCGTTCCACTGGTAGCGAACGGCGTTGATCAGCAAGATTCGAGTGCAGCGGGAGAGATCTCTGAGTCGCACGATGCGCTCTTTTATTTTGCCCTGTTCCAGCAAAAAGGAGCGATAGATACCGGGCAGCAAGCCGCAATGGACGGGTGGAGTCACCCATTCGCCATCCAGTTCTAGCACCAGGTTGGCAATACAGGTTTCGGTGAGTTCGCCGCGCTCGTTCCACAGCAGGGTGTCGTCGGCTTCGGGGTGTGCCTGTCGTGCCTGCATGTAGACGAGGCGATGGGTGGTTTTGTGATAGAGAAACGGATTGCCAGAGTCAATGGGCGTTCGGGCGATCGCCACTCGATAGACGCTGGGCAGGGGGGCGATCGCCTGGGCTTCGACCGTGGGCGGCTGGCTGGGCGGCACAATCAGCCGCAGCTTGTGGGGCTGGGGGAGGAGGGTGGCGATGCAGTGCTGCACGGCGTTTTCAACAGCATCCCAGTCTACCGTAAAACCGAAATAGGTTGCGGAGGCGCGGAGGCGCTCCAGGTGGCGATCGCCCCAGGCAATTCCGGCTTCTGGAGTCCACAGCATCGACTCCAGCAGGGAAAAGGCAGGACGCACCTGAGTCAACACCTGCGCCTTGGTGCGGCATTCCTGAAACTCAGAGTCGGCTGTAGAATCCCAAACGATACCGCCGCCGACCCCATATTCCGCCTGCCCTGTGGGGCGATGCACCAGCACCGTGCGAATTGCCACGTTAAATTGCGCCTGAACATGCGCCTGAGCATAGGCCTGCGGGTCGGGGCAAATGTACCCAATGGTGCCCGTGTAGACCCGTCGGGGGGCCGTTTCTAGGTCAGCGATGAGAGACATGGTGCGGGCTTTAGGCGCTCCGGTGATAGACGCAGGCGGAAACAGGGCTTGAAAAATGGCTGGCAGGCTGGCTGAGGTTTCTGCCTGAACCGTGCTAGTCATCTGCCAGACAGTGGGATAGCGCTCCAAGGCAAACAAGTGCGACACCTGCACGCTGCCCAACCGCGCTACTCGCGCCAGGTCGTTTCGCACCATGTCTACGATCATCACGTTCTCGGCACGGTTCTTGTCCGAGTGGTACAGATCCTCAGCCTGCTGGCGATCGCCCGCTGCCCACAATCCCCGTGCCGTCGTTCCCTTCATCGGCTTGGAAATGAGCGTGTTGCCCTTCCGCGAAAAAAATAGCTCTGGCGAGGCGCTGCACACGGCCCACTCTGGCAGATGGATAAACGCGCCATAGCCCAGCGGCTGCGCCCGAATCATCTGACACCAGAGGGCCCACGGATCGCGCACATTCTCTGCTTGCAGCCGAAAGGTATAGTTGACCTGATAGGTGTCGCCTGCGTGGATGTGGTGCTTGATGCGGGCGATCGCCGCCTGAAACTCTTCGACCGACAGGTTAGGCTGCCAATTCAGCAGGGGCGGGCTGGCTGCTGTCATTCGCTGGGTCAGATCTTGCTGCGACAGGATTTGCGGTGCTGGATATAGCCCAAACGCCAGCAGCGGAAAGCAGACGGATGCAGATGGGTGTTCGTTCCGCACTGTCAGGGCGGGATCAAATGCAGGCGCAGCTTCGTAACTCACTAGCCCCATCGCCCACAGGCACTCCTGCTGTACCCGCGCTTCAATCTCCGCCAGCGCAGGCAGCACGTCCGCTAGGTCATACACCTCATACTTCGCCACCGGATTCTGGAACCACAGCCAGCGATCGCGCTCTGCCTCTCGCACCAGCGCTTCCCATTCGCCCACACCCTGCCATTCCAAGTCTTCCAACTTGCTCAATCACCCGTCCTAATGCTCATTTCCTCACGCTAGCACGGCTTTACATGCTAGGGCAGATGCCTAAACGGTGGGTCTGTAACTCATCTGCAACTCAACAGCCAGAGAAGCTGTTCATACCACCTCCGCAAAATCTGTGCTACTTGGTGTTGCGTGATTTGGCACTGCGTAATCCGGTGCTGCAATTCCAGAGGTTTTTGCACCACTTTTCAATTTTTTGGGCATCTTAGAAGAAGGATAGATATGATCTGAGTCTAAAAGCGGGATTCAACTGGCGCTTTGGAGACTGGGTCAGGCCTCGATTTCTCAGATTTCTGAGGCTTTGGGGCTGGATTATGAGGTCGGAGTTTATGCTGAGCTTGGCAACTTCCCTTGAGTAGCGTCTTAGGTGCAGTTGGAAGCTGAAAGTCCTTTTTCGGGAAACTGCTTGGGGTGTCTGAAACGATGACAAACTACTGGGCGATCGCCATCGGCATTAATCAGTATCCGCAGTTGCAGCCCCTCGTCTATGCCGAGCGGGATGCCCAGTCCTTGATTCAAAGTTTGATTAACGACGCAGGGTTTCTGCCCGACTCTTGCGTGCGGTTGACCGATAACTCGCCCCCGGCCGCCTGGGGAGCCACCACCCCCGACCGCGCCGGTATCCAAACAGCGATCGCCCAGGTGTGTCAGCGGCTCAAGCCAAACGATTGCCTCTGGCTATTTTTCAGCGGCTATGGGATGCACTATCAAGGCAAAGACTATTTAATGCCTCAAGATAGCGACCCCACCCAGCCTGCCCAGACGGGGCTTTCGGTCGAATTTCTCTATTCCTTGTTGCAGGCAGCGCCGACGAAAAACCTGCTCGTGCTGCTGGACATGAACCGGAGCCAGGGCGTGCTGTCGGGGGTCAGCGCGGGCACCCATACCGCAGCCCTGGCCGAGCAGTATGGCATTCCCACGCTGCTGTCCTGTCGTCCAAACCAGCTTTCCCATGAAACCATTGCCTTGCGTCACGGATTGTTTACGGCTGCGGTGCTGGAGGGGCTAAAGCGTCCGGGCTGCGTCACGCTGGAGCATCTGGTGCAGTTTTTGCAAACGCGCCTGCCAGAGCTAAGCGACCATCACTGGCGACCCCGCCAAGAGCCTTTGGCCATCATTCCAGATAGCCTGCGCTATCAGCTAATCGTGCCCGGAAAGGAGACTCTATCGCCCGCTCTGCCATCTTTTGCGCCTGTGGACGCTCCGGATCGGTTGCAGCCCGTTCCTCATCGGGATGAACCGCCTCGTCGGGCAGGGTCGGCGTGGCAGCCCTCCCAGAGTCCTGAATCCCACCCCGACTGGCGACACTCCAGCCCGCAAAATCCCAGCTTGCAAACCCCTGCAATTCGGCAGGATCACCCGGTCGAGCGAGTTACGCCATCTCCGCCTCCGATTCCGGTTGTGTCGGAGGCGGAACTCCGTCGTGAGCCAGCAGACACACCGCTCCCGCCGTCCTCATCACTCCCTGCGCCACCCCCACCCCCACCCCACCGTACGCCAGTGGCGATCGCCTCTGATGCGTCTGAAGATCGCTCCTGGTGGCAACTGGTGCGCTGGGGGAGCGGGCTTTTGTCGCTGTTGATGGCGGCAGTGATTGTGCGAAATGTGGGCATGGTCTTGCGATCGCCCTCCGACGGCCAGACCATTGCCGTGCAGTCCAGTCCGGGTGTGGTTGCCTCGCCTGCTGGAACCTCGCTGCCAAACCCTGCCGCCAACTCGATTACTTCCACCGCCCCGTCGCCTGCACCGCTGCCCACTCCGTTTCCGGTGGCAAACCCAGCAGCCAATTCGCTGAACCTCCCTGCTCAATCTCCTGTACCGTCTGTGCCGGATACCCGCCCTGTGAGCGAGCCTGCACCGCCCCTGTCAGATCGCGACATCATGAATGCGGCGATGGCAACTCTGACCAAGGTGCGGGCCGAATCGTCGAGCAATCAGGTGTCGGAACTTTCAGAGGCAATTCGACTGTTGCGGCAAATTCGTCCCGATCAGCCGTTGTATAAAGACGCGCAGCAGGCGATTGATCGCTGGAGTCAGGTGATTTTGGATATGGCTTCGGGTCGAGCCATGCAGCGCAACGGAGGCGACCTGTGGCTGGCAGCCAACAACTATCGGGCGGCGATCGCCGCTGCCCAGCTCGTACCCAGCGATCGCGCCAATACCTATCAAGCGGCTCAGCAGGCGATCGCCGGATGGAGTCAGCAAATTTTGAATTTGGCGAATGTTCACGCCCAGTCGGGTGCCCTGGCCCAGGCGGTGCAGGTGGCTCAGCTGGTGCCGCCCGGTACGGCTGCCTACGACGCGGCGCAAGGGGCGATCGCCACCTGGCAAAATCAGCTCGCTGCTGGCATTGGTGCTGTGCCACAAGACCAACCGCTGGCATTCTAACTAACGTTGCAACGGCTTACGCTGGGGCTGAGAGATTTTTGACCTGTTTTGGGAATACTGACAGTACTCAAGCCCCAAAGCACGGATTTCTCAGTCTCTTTTTCGTTACGTTTCTATGTAATTTGGGTTCGATCGCGCCCCAGAGCAGAATTCTCGCTTCTGCTAGGGATCAGGGCGATCGCTCGTTACCATTGCCATACAGAGTCTTTGCAAGCCCCCTGCAAGCAGATGGCGAGAGGCTTGCAGGTTCCTTTCAAACCTTTTACAAACCTTTTTCAGACCTTCCGCAATTCCAGCATCATTCCTCCGTAATTTCTCGGTTTGGCTTCACCTGAATTAGTGCCACTTTTATCTTGGAATTATATGGAAATCTTCTGAAATTCCCCCCTTGGCGCAACCATCTTCAACCCAGGAACCGCCTGAAAGTCCTCCTGCTGACCAGCCTGAGATTTCGCCAAAGACATCCGCGCCGTCCTGTCTCCAGTTTCGCGTTCTGGCAGTTTGCAAAAGAGATGCACCACTCATGGCAAATCATGAACATCTAGCTCTGCTGAAACAGGGCGCAAACGCCTGGAACCAATGGCGCGAAACCCATGCTGAAATTCATCCGAACCTCAGCCACGCTGCACTCAACCAGGCCAACTTGCGCGAAGTCACCCTCAACCAGGCTGATTTGCGAGAGGGCATCTTGAGTCGAGCCGATTTCTGCATGGCGAGTTTGCAGCAGGCCGATCTGAGTCGGGCAGACCTACGCGAGGCAATTCTCTACACAACTGATCTGCGCGAAGCCAACCTGAGCGAAGCCAACTTAATTGGTGCCGACCTGCGAGAAGCCAATCTGAGTAGCGCCAACCTCTCGCTGGCCAGCCTTTGCACCGCAACTCTGTGTACCGCAGACCTGCGACGGGCAAATCTGCGCGAAGCCCTCCTACAGGGCGCAAATCTAAGCCATGCCTCGCTGAATCAGGCAGATTTATGTCTGTCTAACTTGCGCGAAGCCGACCTGAGCCGGGCTGATTTGCGGGGCGCACGGCTATATACTGCTAATCTCTCCCACAGCAATCTCTACGGGGCGAACCTGAGTCAGGCCGATCTGCGCGAGGCTACGCTAAGCCAAGCCAACCTACGCGAAGCCGATTTGCGACAGGCAAACCTTGGTATGTCCATCATTTGCCTGGCAAACCTCGTGGGTGCAACCCTGTATCAGGCTAATTTGACGCGGGCAAACCTCAGCATGTCGAACCTATGCATGGCGAACCTGAGCCATGCGAGCCTGGGCGACTCTATTCTGATTGGCACGAATCTAATTGGCGCAAATCTTTACACCGCAGACCTGAGGGCGAGCGTCTTGACGGAAGCCGACCTGCGCGAAGCCGCGCTCAACGAGGCAGATTTATCGAACACAAGTCTGTTTCGGGCTGACTTGAGCATGGCGAATCTAAGCCATGCCAACTTGTGTGGGGCCGATTTGCGGCAGGCAAACCTGCGACACTCAAACCTTTGGGAAGCTCAGTTGGATGGGGCAAACTTGAGCGGGGCGACGATGCCCGACGGACAAATTCATCCATAGTGGCGTTTAGGAGGTGCAGCTTCAGGCTATTTCGCTAGAAACTAAAAGGCAGCCTCTCTGTACTGAAAGTCGTCTGAGTGGTGAAATGGAAGGGAGAGACTGGTTTGCAGAGGTGTGCAGCCTGACCAGAGACTGCCGAACCATCCAGATATTTCGTGGGCGATCGCCAAGGTCTCTCATCTTTCTAAAACTTGTATAAAACCTGCACAAATAAATCATGCTTTGGCGGTATGCTTTGGGCGACGAAGCGAATTTAGGTAAGCAATCTCAGGATGAACCTGACGTAAACCCTGAATGCATGAACGATGTACGAACGATGAAATCTTTAAAATCCTGCGCGAGTCTTGCACTGGTCTGGGGACATTACTATCTAAGACCCTATTCAAACTTTGATTGACCGCCGATTCAAACTTTTAAGACTAGTGTGTTTCCCGCGACGTGCTGTAAAAAAATTAACATAAGGATGCTTGCTGAATCATTTTTATACAGATCTTAGTGGAATTACTGGTATTTTCAACTACCTCGGTTTGCTGTTAGTTAAATGCCCTGATTGAGAAGCCCCTTGTTATAAGCCACTATTGAGTCACGACTGAATCACGGACGCATCTACCAGGAAACTATGGATATCATTACGCTTACCGCTGTTCTGCTGACTTCTCTCACCTCATTTTTTGCTAGCGAAAACGTGTCCTATCTGCAAGACTTGCAGGTTAAAAACCCGCCCTGTGAAGCTATCTACGCAGAGTGTCGATAGATACACTGCGTATCGATTGGCTCTCTGATTTATACACTCGTTTCCCTGTTGTGTTTTTCTGTGTTTCTCTGTCGTTTCGTCTGTAATGCCTGATCACTTAGGGCTTTTGCGTAAGTGGAACTGTAATGACATGAATGAAAAGGGCGACTCTCTCGATTGGAGGTCGCCCTTTTTGCTGGATATTCAAGCTGGATTGAGCGCCTTAGAAGGTAGGGGCGATCGCCTGCCAAGCCCCAAAGCGATCGCCGTAATATTGCAAAATTCGCTCAACCTGCTGCTGTGCGGCAACGGTCGCCTCCTCGTCATCAATTTCCAAACCACCCACCTGGCTTTGCCGATAGTCAAACTCAGTGGATGCTTGGGGCAGTAGGCCAACTGACACGCCAGGAACCTGACGCAGATGAGCGGCTACCTCTCGGTAAACCGCAAGCGGGAGTTGAGGCAAGCAGATTTGCCGCTTCATAGCGCTACTTCGTTCACCCGATCAACAACCTCATTCACTGAAGCATCCACTCGGTCAGCATTAACCGAGTCAGCCCCTGTTTCCGAAACCATGTTATCCACCGCTTCCGTTACGATTTCCCCAGAGTCGGACGCTTCGGTCTGAGGTTTTGCATCAGGCAGGGGACTAGACACTTTAGGAATTGCCCCAGCCGTGGGCAGCACGCAGCAGTTCACCTCATCCAGACAGACCTTTCCCCATTGCAACGCCCAGCGCACCAGTGCGACCCGGTTGCCCGTTGCAGTTTTAGTCAGGATATTGCTGATGTGGTTATCGACTGTGCGCTTGCTAATCTCTAGCTTCTCGGCAATCTCTTGGTTGGTTAAGCCCGCTGCCACTAGTTCAACAATTTGCAGTTCCCGGTCGGAAAGAGAACTAGAGTTTTGAGACTCGTCAACCCCCATAGTCTGCCCTGTCACGTATATGTACCTACTCGATACTTCAATTTTAGGCGGTTGTTTTGCAAAACTGTTGTTAAATCTATCTGTGAATCGAGATTTGGCAGTCCGATTGGTCAGCGCAGACCGGAGGGCTGGGCTATTCTGAAGAGGGTAAAATTTGACCGATGCTGAGATTGCACTGTAGAACCGGTTGGCAAAAGCAGGCTGGAAGGAGAGGGCGATCGCTCGTCGCACTGCTGCTGGGCTGCCTAGTTGGCCTGCTGCTGATGGGTGCGGCGGCGGGGAATGCGGCCGATCTTGCGCCCCAAGCAGGAACGCCTGCGCCCATTGACCAACCCCTGCCGCCGACTAGCCTGAGCGCAGAAGATATTGCTACTGAGAAGGTTCACCAGTTTGTGCAAGCCTATCTCAAGGTGCTGAAACTCGTGGAAAGCCGCGAGGGCGAGCTACAGGCTGCGGAAACTCAGCTAGAATCCCAACGGGTGCAGCAAGAGGTGGAATTGGAGGCGCTGCGCCTGATCGAGGCGGCAGGGCTGACCCAGCGAGAATATCTGCAATTGTTGGGGCTGGCAAATACCGACTTGGAGTTTCGGGAACGGATGGTTGCTCAACTACAGGAAATGATGGATTAGCAAGATGACACAGCCGCGTGTGCTTTGTTTGGGTGAGGTGTTGCTGGATTATCTAGCCGATCAGCCCGGGAAACCAATGGAGCAGGTGATGTCTTGGACGGCGTATCCGGGCGGTGCGCCCGCGAATGTGGCTTGCGCTTTGGCAAAGCTGGGTACGCCGTCTGGCTTTGTGGGTTGTGTCGGCAATGATGAAGCGGGCGACGCACTGGTGAAGCTGCTGCTAGAGTCGGGGGTAGGTGGAACGGGCATCCAGCGACACGACACTGCGCCGACGCGGGGCGTGTATGTGGTGCGGGATGAGGCGGGCGATCGCCATTTTGCCGGATTTGGCGGGCGGCCCTCCGATGCCTTTGCCGACACGCGCCTGCAAGCCGATGCTTTGCCCGAAGACCTGTTTGCCAATGCCGATTTTTTGGTGCTGGGTACGCTGGAGTTGGCCTATCCAGAGTCGGCTGGGGCGATCGCCCGCGCTTTGGAATTGGCGGAGCAGCACTTTGTCAAAATTTTGGTGGATGTCAACTGGCGGCCCGTGTTTTGGGCCGATCCCGAATCGGCTCGGCAGCCGATTCATGCTTTGATCAAGCGAGTCGATTTTCTAAAGCTCTCCGCCGAAGAAGCCGACTGGCTGTTTGAAACCCGCGACCCCGCCATCATTGCCCATCGCCTGGATAATTTGGAAGGGGTGCTGATTACCGATGGCGACAAGGGCTGTGCCTATTGCCTCAGCGGTAACGACGGGCGCGTTCCGGCCTTCCCGGTCGAAGTGGAAGACACGACGGGCGCAGGCGATGCCTTCGTCGCTGGGTTTTTGCACCAAATTTGCCAGCAGGGAATCGCGGCCCTGGCCAATCCTGAGTTGGCCCGGCAAATCGTGACCTATGCCTCAGCGGTGGGCGGACTCACGACGACTCGACCTGGAGCGATCGCCGCTCAGCCCAGTCCCGCAGAAGTGGGGGCGTTCTTGTATATGCAGCAGCAGGGCTAGAGGGTGACTCCGCTACCGAATCCCGGCCACGCGGCTATACCAGCGCAGCAGGATGCGGGCGAGGCGATCGCTGTCGTGGCGCACTAGGCCCGTCTCGACTTCTTCGTCGATGACGTTGGCGATGACGACACGGCGACCCGTTTGCATCACGCCTTCTCGGTCAAAGTAAACCGGGTTTGAGCCTTCCTGGGCGTAGCGGATGAGCGAGTGGGCAGAGGGCATTTTCTTTTGCACCAGAACTGCGTCAAACAGGCGCTTGCCCGGGGTCACCTGGTCGATGGCGCGGATATGGTCGGACACCGCATAGCCATCGGTTTCGCCAGGTTGGGTCATAACATTGCAGACATAAATCCGGGGCACCTGACGCTGGGCGATCGCCTCTACGATTTCTGGCACCAGCAGATTGGGAATAATGCTGGTGTACAAGCTGCCGGGGCCGATGATGATGTAATCGGCTTCCTCAATAGCTGCCAGGGCGCGGGGCAAGGCAGGCGGATTGGCGGGCGTGCAGCCAATTCGCACAATTTTGCCCTGGGCTTCGGTAATGTTTGATTCGCCCTCGATGTGGCGGCCGTCTTCCAAATCAGCCCAGAGGCGCACGTCGCTCAGGGTTGCAGGCAACACCTGCCCCCGCACGGCAAGGACTTTGGAACTAGCGGCGATCGCCTGCTCCAAATCCCCCGCCACCTCGCTCATCGCTGTCAAAAATAAATTGCCGAAGCTGTGACCTACCAGCCCATCGCCCGCCTGAAAGCGATATTTGAATAGCTCCGTCAGCAGCTTTTCTTCATCCGCCAGCGCCGCCAGACAGTTGCGGATATCTCCCGGCGGCAACACGCCAATCTCGCGCCGCAGCCGCCCCGACGACCCGCCATCATCCGCCACCGTCACAATCGCCGTAATATTGGCGCTATAGTGTTTCAGCCCCCGCAGCAGCGTAGACAGACCCGTGCCGCCGCCCAGCACCACAATTCGCGGGCCCCGATTTAGACGGCGATGGGCCATCAGCCGATCGACGAGTTCCTCCTCTTCTCCCGGCATCAGCACTTCAGTAATCGACCCCAAGCTGCGCGTCTGCCCCCAAAACACCAGCAGCAGACCTGCCAGCATTACCAGTGGCCCACTAATGTAGTTCGGCACGATGCGCGTGATGACTTCCAGCACATCCCCAATGAGCTGCCCCAGGCGAAAGATTGGCGTTTGCCGCGACCAAATTGCAATCCCCAGCAGCAACAGCAGACAGCCCCCAATGGTGATAAACAGCCACCGCTTGACCGATAGCCCCGGCGATAGCCATTTAAACCATTGATTCACCCGATGGGGCGTGCGATGGCGGTTTGCCGCTTTGGGCGCGGGCTTTTTGGATAGGTTGGCCCGGCGGAGGCGCGGCTCAGGCTTGATGGCTTGGAGGGCGTGCTTTAAGAGTCCGTTTGACATGGTGACCTGTCTGGGGCAAAAGGGCGGCAACGCTGCGTATCAGTTTATACTCTGAAAATCGACCTGGGTTTTGCAAAACCTATCACGCTCTGATAACGTTCTAGCCTCGTGGTATTTCACAGGTGAAGCTATAACTAGATGACGCTGTAACGGAATAGAAGAATGATTAAGAACGGATTAAATTCAATCCTCTGACGGGGTCAGCGAAGTCAGTATTTCGTTAACTATCCTGACATTTCAGGGCTGTGGGGTGCGCTCGTGTAAAGTCTTGATGAATTCGTGATGAAGTTTTGGAAGCTTCCCATTGATTGCACTTTCCTACTTATGCCACTGTCGTTCAGGGTTGAATTGGGTCTACTTCCGCTGCAAGGATATTAGCCTATCCCGATTGAATCCACGGTTTATTTTTTAAGAAAGCTGGCTTTCGCTTGCCTGGGGCGGGTGAACCCTTTCACGCTGCAATCGCTGCGGGTTTGCGAGACTGGACTTATCATTTGGGTAGCCGGAGGGATGCCAGTTGGTAGGATGCTAGTCGGCGGGATATATGTACGAAGCGAACGTGCGGATACAAAAAGAAGGCACACTGGAAGCAGTTACACCAGGGGAAGGCACACTGGAAGCAAGCACCCAGGGGGAAGGAACACTGGAAGCAGGCACACAGGCGCAAAGCATGGGCGAACCGTTGATTGAGTTGCGCGGAGTGAGCAAGTCCTTTGGCGATCGCGTCGTGCTGGACGAAGTGGATCTGGCCATTTACCCCAATGAGGCAGTGGGCATCATCGGCCCATCGGGTACTGGAAAATCAACCATCCTTCGCCTGATTGCGGGGTTGATCGCGCCGGATGCAGGCGAAATCTATCTGAAAGGGCAACGCCGCATGGGGCTAGTAGACGAGGGCAAAGATCCCTTCGGCGTGGGTATGGTGTTTCAGCGGGCGGCGCTGTTCGATTCGCTGACGGTGGATGAAAACGTTGGCTTTTTGCTGTATCAGCATTCTCGATTGCCACGTCAGCAAATTCGTCAGCAGGTAGAGCGGGTGTTGGAAATGGTGGGGTTGCCAGGAACGGGCGATCGCTATCCGTCGGAACTCTCTGGCGGGATGCGCCAGCGGGTCAGCTTTGCCCGCGCTATTCTAAAAAACCCCGATAATCCGGCAGACAACCCCGAACTGCTGCTCTATGATGAGCCAACCGCTGGGCTAGACCCAATCGCCTCTACGGTGATCGAAGACCTGATCCGCAAGCTGCAATGCACCGAGGATGGCTGCACTACCTACGCCATTGTGACCCATCAGCACAGCACCATTCGCCGCACCGCCGACCGCATTGTTTTTTTGCACCAGGGCAAAGTGCAGTGGGAAGGGCGAGTGGAGGAGATCGACACGACGGACAATCCAGCCATGCGGCAGTTTTTTACGGGCAGCGTGGAAGGGCCCATACGAGTGGTTGGGTAATCCGGCAATGGGGTACGAGGCGAAGGAGGAGCCATGATCCGCAAGTGTCTCCCCCTTCTGTATCAATTTGTCACTGATCAATTTGTCACTGCATTACTCCTCCGGTGGCATCTCCAAGCTGGGCAGCGTAACAGTAAAGCAGGTTTCTCCCCGGCTGTCTTCGGTGTGGCTGCTTTCAACGGCGATCGCCCCGCCCAGTCGTTCCACCAGCCGCTTGACCAGCGCCAGCCCCAGCCCCGTGCCGCCATAGCGCCAGGGATCGTTGCTGGGAATGCGATAAAACCGCTCAAAAATGCGATCGTGCTCTGCTTCAGGGATTTCAACCCCTGTGTTGGTAACGCAGATTTGGAAGAGGGTCGGCGCGTTGGGGTAGGTTGGCTCGGTTGGGTCGGTGAAAGATTGGCTACTCTGTTGGTGGTTGCGCGGTCGGTTCCACGGTCTGGCTTCGACGGTGATGCGCTCTCCAGCGGGCGTATACTTGCAGGCGTTGGTCAGCAGCTCCGTCAAGATGCGCTCTAGGTAGGACGAGTCGGTGATGAGCGGGGGCAGGTTTGCTGCAACGTTGATAAACAACTGCTGCTGATTGTCGCGGATCTGTTCAATGAACGCTTCGGCGATGTGCGGCACCCAGAGATCGAGGCGGACTTCGCTAGGCAGCAGCGGATCGACCTCGGCATCGAGATGCGACAGGTCGAGCAGGTTATTGATCAGGTCTGATTCGCGCTGGCACTCGTCTTGCAAGATTTGGAAATAGCGCGTAATGGGGTTGCTGCGATCGCCCAAAATGCCCAGCCGATTCAGGTGAATTTCCAAAAGCTGAATCGACATCTTGATGCCCGCTATGGGTGTGCGTAGCTCATGGGACACCGTGCTGAGAAAGTCGTCCTTAAGGCGATTGAGCCGCTCTAGCTCTTCGACCTGAGACAGCGATGTGTAATAAAGTCGGGCCTGCCGGATGGCGATCGCACATTGCGTTGCGACCTGCTGCACCAGACGAATCTCCGCTTCATTAAACCACTGCTGGCGCTCTCGAAATAGCCAGATATCGCCCAAAATCCCCTGGTCGTCAAACACCGGAAATGCTAGAACCGCCAGAGATTCTTGCATCTGGGGCACGGGATCAGGAGCCATTTGGCAAAACTGAAAAGGCAGCCCCGCCAGCAGTTGTCGATACAGGTCTGGCTTGTCGGCAAACCGCACGACCTGCCCCTCGGCGTTGGGCAGCCAGGTCGTGTACTCATGGCCGATAACGCTGCTTTGCAGGTCAGGGCTGTAGGTCGCAGTCCGGCAACACAAGATATCGGGCAATCCGCGCCCAACCTCCTCCACCACGCCCTGCAAAATCTGGGCTTCGTCCAGGCTGTCGCGCACTTTGTCAGTAATTCGCTTTAGCAGTGCCTCAAACTCTAGCGCCTGCTGCAATTGAGCAGTGCGGTGCGCGACCTGATGCTCCAGGTCATCATTCAGTCGCTGCACTGACTGATACAGACCCGCCTGCTGAATGGCGATCGCCAATTGATCGACCACCGCCTGAACCGTTTCCAACTCCCAACTTTGCCACTGCCGCGAAGGCTGCTGATAGTTCAGCGACAGCGCCCCCCACACCCGCCCCTCAGCCGTCTCCGTTTCGGCCAAGCCCATTCGGGGAATCGGCACTAGCATCCAAACTCCTGGAAAATCAGCCGCGTAGGACTGATTAATCGGGTCGGATTGGTCCGCTAAGCTGCCAACGTGCATCACCTGGAGTTGTTTTAGCCCAGATGCCAATGGATTGCCCTCATCGGGAATGATCAGTCCATAAGCATCAGGCAATTCTGGGCGGTTGCGATAGCTGCACACATTCATCCAGCAGCCTTGCGTAGGCTGATAGCGCACCAGTTCCGCCCGGTCGAGCCTCAGCATTTCGCCGATCGCAGTCGTGGCGTTGGCGAAAACCGTTTGCAAATCCAGAGAATTGCGAACAGATTGGACAAGCTGGTTTACTAGCTGTTCCTTTTGGGCTTGCTGTTGGGTTTGTCGATACAGTTCGGCCTGGGAAATGCCAATCGCCAGTTGGGTGCTGAGCTGTTGCAGCAGGTCTTCGCTGAGGGCATCCCACTGGTGCGGCGCGGTGCAATGGTGAGACACCAACAGTCCCCATAGCCGATCTTTCACGACGATGGGAATGATCAGCACTGCCCGCACCTGAAGCTGGGTCAACATCTCTCGATAGCAGTCCGACAGATCATCACGCTGCACATCGTTGACGCGATGGATGCGGCCACTCACGTAGGGATGCGAGTCGGGGAGGGACAAGGATGCTGCGAAGCAGGGATCTTCGATGACTCGATCGAGCAGCGACAGGGATTCGCGGGCGACCGACTCGGCGACGACTTTGCCGCTCCAGTCGGGCTGAAACTGGTAGATCAGCACCCGATCTACCGTGAGGAAGTGTCGCACCTGTTCCACTGTGGCGTGGAGCATGGTCTGCAAATCGAGCGACTGGCGGATGGTTTGTGCTAGTCGGGTGATGAAGCGCTCTCGCTCAATCGCGTGCTGTTCGGTTGCGAGGGTCTGCTGCATGTCAGCCAGCGATCGCCCCTCCAGGGTTTCGTCCTCTTTTTCAGGGTCATTTTCAGAGTCATTTGCCTCGCCCAAATCTCGCAAAATTGCCAAGTGTAAATCTGGCGCAGGGCAGGCGGCGATCGCCCGATAGGCAACCCGTCGCAAGCGTCCGTCGGCTGTCGAAATCAGCGTTTGCCCAGACTGCTGGCGATCGCGCAGAAATTGGGCCCAAGCAGCCTCGGACTGGCACTCTAGCGGCACAAAATCCTGGAGTCGCCGCTGACACAGCACATCCACTGGCAATTCTAGAAGATTGCTGGCGGCTGAGTTGGCAGCTCGACAATAGCCCGCATCGTCAAACGCTAGCATTGCGTCAAAAGACAGCCTGAAGAGCGCTTGAAAGACTGGGTTCGTTTCAAGCTCGGTGAGTGGTCTGGCGGCTGGGTTTCCGATGCGCTCATCGTAGATGGACGGACGGATGGGAAAACCCGTAACAGCGTCGCCATACTCTGGAGGCGGAGGAGACTGTTCAGGGTTCATGTCCCTAGTCAAACTATGGCTGATGTTATGAATGCAGCAATCGGTGCCAACCAAGGATGGCAAATCGTCGCCTGCTTAGTAATTGAAAATAGAAAAACTCGGAGCAGCTAGACTTAGTTGCCGTGATGCCGGAGCGCCTGATGGCACGGTAGCAAGAATATTGGGCGCATCCCAGATATGCAAGTTTGCCTTCATCCCCCAGCCCCTTCTCCCCAAAAAAGGAGAAGGGGAGCCGGATTGGAAGTCCCTCTCCCGCTTTGGGAGAGGGATTTAGGGTGAGGGTTATAAAAGTTGGGATACACCCAGAACATTTCACCCTGAGCCATTCGGAAATCGAATTATATCTGCAAACGTTACCGAGTGGATGTTGGGTGAAGGTTCCTCTTGAACCGCTTCGACCGTCATTTTGGGGCTGTCTGTCTCGACCGAGCAGCTATCAAAAACTAGCGCTGGGAACAAGACCCTTATTTGCGATTGGTTGGGAGAAAACATTCAGGGAACGGATTGAGTGAACCGATATATTGGGTGAATTGAAAGGTTTGAGTCTTCTACTGTAAGAAGCAGCACTTTACAGGCCATCGACAAAATTAGAGAACTTTCTTGGAAACGAGGGCGATCGCCCGCTGTAATTGGGTGTTTCTACGATTACACTCTCGACATAGAAATACCAAATTGAACCCTCGCTGTAGACAAGTACAGTTGGAATTCAAGAGGGTTTGAGATTACTCCCGATCCTGATAAGCCTCTTCAGGCGCGTCTTCGGTAGGCAAGAGGGCAGGAATGAGCGTTGTGATGTGTTCAGTTTTGGTCAGCTTGAGCAGCTTTTCGCCGCTTGTCGCGCCACTGGGGAAGGACTCGGCGGGAAGGCGGGCGAGGCGATCGCCACTGGTCAGCACGGTCACCATCGTCCCGTCGTAGGCCGGCACTAGCCCCACCACCGCATCCGTCTTGGCCACGAACTGGAGCGCCTGACCCAAGTCACCCCGATTCGCCAGACGCAGGCTCCGCACGGGCAGTCGCTTGCCCATGCCCTGGCGCGAAATCAGCAGAATCTCGTCGTCTGCCGTCAGCGCAACGCAGCCCGCCAGGGTTTCCTGCTTGCCCAAGCGAATGGCCTGCAAGCCTTGTGCCGTGCGGCTTTGCACCGGAAGCTGGTCTTCGTTGATTTCAAACCGCAGCATCCGTCCGCCTGCTGTTGCTAGGACAAGTTGTTCACCCTCAGCCGCCAGCAGCGCGATTTGCAGCGTGTCGCCGTCTTTCAGCTTCAGGGCCGTCAGCCCCCGCCCCGTCAAGTTGGTAAACTCTGCCAGCGGCACCCGCTTGATCCGCCCCTGAGCCGTCAGCATCACCAAATCTAGGCTTTCCAAAAACTCTGGAGCCAGCACAAACTGCGCCACGATCGCATCCTCTCCGGTCTGTGCTCCTGGTGGCAGCAGCGTCACCAGGGGCGTTCCCCGCGACTGGCGCGAGGTCGGTGGAATATCACCAACCCTCAGCGTATAGGCTTTGCCGCTGCGGGTGAGGACGAGTAGCTCCTGCGTGGTCAGTGCCGATTCGGTTTGTAGGGCGGGGTCTTCGCTTTCGATCAATGTTTTGGGCGGAATGTCTTCTTGCTTAGCCTGCTGCCGCTCAAAGGCTTTGGGTGTGGAGCGGCGCACATAGCCCCGCTGGGTAAACTCCAGCACGACTTCCTCTTCGATCACCTCTTCGGCAATGTCTGCAAGAGTTTCGGCTTCTTCGAGCCGCTCGGTTTCCGTTTGCAGGCGGGTGCGGCGCGGGTCAGCAAACTTCTTCTTGAGGGCCCGCAGGTCTTTTTTCAGAGATTTCAGCAGTTCCCGACGGTTGCTGAGCAAGGTGCGGAGTTCCTGCATTCGGGCGGCGGTTTCGTCGTATTCGGTCTGGAGTTTTTGCTGTTCTAGCCCGGTGAGGCGACGCAGCGGCATGGAGAGGATGGCATCACACTGGCGATCGCTAAAGTCGAACTCTTCTCGAAACTGAACCTTGGCCGCACCGCCATCGGGCGCATTTCGCAAAATGTCAATCACCCGATCCAGATTGGCCAGCGCCCGCAGCAGCCCTTCCAGAATATGAATATGGCTCTCGGCTTTGTTTAGCTCATAGCTATATTGGCGGGTGAGGGTTTCTTCACGGAAGGCGAGGAACTGTTGCAATAGCTCCCGCAACGGCATCTGGCGCGGCTGTCCATCGGCCAGCGCCAGAAAAATTGCGCCAAAGTTGCTTTGCAGGGGAGTCATTTTGTAAAGCTGGCTCAGCACCCGCTGGGGGTTGGCCTCGCGCTTCAGTTCAATGACCACGCGCATCCCGTCCCGATCGCTCTCATCGCGGATGTCTTGAATGCCTTCGATCCGGGTCTGGTTCACCAAATCGGCAATTTTCTCGATCCAGGCGGCTTTGTTTACCTGGAAGGGCAGTTCTGTTACAACAATGGCCGTGCGGCGATGGCGACCCCGGCCCGGCTGAATTTCTTCAAACTGGGCAATGCCGCGTATGGCGATGCTGCCGCGCCCAGTGGTATAGGCATCGCGGATTCCCTCCGTGCCCACGATTTCGCCGCCTGTGGGAAAGTCGGGGCCAGGAATCAGTGCAAAAAGCTGTTCATCGGGCAGGTCGGGGTTGTCGATTAGCGCTACCAGCCCGTCCACCACTTCGCCCAGGTTGTGGGGCGGGATGTTGGTCGCCATGCCCACGGCAATACCGGACGACCCATTCAGCAGCAGCGTTGGCAACTGGGCCGGCAGTACGACGGGTTCCTGCTGCGAGTTGTCAAAGTTGGGGATGAAATCGACCGTAGCTTCGCCAATTTCTGTCAGCAGTGCTTCATGGCTAATGGGGGCAAGGCGCGTTTCGGTGTAGCGCATGGCGGCGGGCGGGTCGTCGTCTACCGAGCCAAAGTTGCCGTGGCCGCCCAGTAGCGGGTAGCGGCTGGAGAAATCCTGCACCATCCGCACCAGCGCGTCGTACACCGCCTGGTCGCCGTGGGGGTGATATTTGCCCAGCACGTCGCCCACGACGCGGGCGCATTTGCGGAAGGGGCGATCGGGCGTGAGTCCCAGTTCGTGCATGGCGTAGAGGATGCGGCGATGCACCGGCTTTAGCCCGTCGCGCACATCTGGCAGCGCCCGTCCCACGATGACGCTCATTGCGTATTCCAGATAGGATTGCTGCACTTCGGTATGCAGCGCCGTAGCCACCACTTGGCCGGCGGAGAGGTTGAGCTGTCTAGCCATGAGCGTGTTTAAGAACTAAAAGGCAGGTGAAACGAGCGAGGGAACAGGAGCGTAAGCGATGCCCGAAACCCAACCATAGCGCTAATTTCGCATTTATCAGCAGCATTACTGAATTGCTGAGAATCTGCAAGTGGAGCACGAGCTTGGGGGGCAGACGGGCAACCCGCTGCGGTAAGCGATAAATTAACAGAGGGGGAGAGGGGCCAAGGGACGGGGCGATCGCCCTTGAGACAGGTTTGAAATGCTATGCTCAGGTTTATTCCTCTTTTATATTTCTTCATCATGTAGCCTAACTGTCTTGGTTAGAAATGTTTCATTCTTTTGAGTAAGGGTGAATAGTGGAGAGAGTGAGCAATTGGCATGAAGACAGTTCTAATTGTTGAAGACGACTTAATTAACGCTCGCGTCTTTTCCAAGATTTTGACCAAGCGGGGCGGCTTGGAGGTTCGCCACACCGAGAATGTGGATGAGGTCATGGAAATTGCGACGGCGCGAGCAGCGGACATTATTTTGATGGATGTGTCGCTGTCGCACAGCGTCTATCAGGGCAAGCCCGTTGACGGCATTAAGATTACCCAAATGCTGAAGGCTGATCCCAAAACGGCGGATTTGCCGATTATTCTGGTTACGGCTCATGCGATGGAGGGCGATCGCGAGAATTTCCTGAAGCAGAGCGGAGCCGACGACTATATCTCCAAGCCCGTGGTGGATCACCAGCGGTTTGTTGAGCAAATCATGTCGCTGCTGCCCCAAGAGTAATTTGATTCTAGTACATTTGTATGAACTTGCCGCTTCCGCATTTGCAGAGGCGGCTTTTTTGTGGGGCGGGGTTCTGCGGCGGGTAGCGCTTTCCGAGCCAGCAATCCTTGGGGGAAGCTTTCCCCCAAACCCCCGCTTGGGGGACGAAGCGCGTCCCCCAAACCCCCTCCGACCTGGCGATCGGCGGTGAAACTGAGAAACGGGCCGCAGCAGATGCGGTCGGAGGATCGCTCAGATTGCCAGTCTGATTACTCCCTGGATTGTGTTTGCGCTGAAAGGGCAACTGGTCGCGGGAACTTCTGTCTGGGTAGAGAAATCCTAAAATCTATCTGCAAAGTCAATCAAAAAAGTTAATTCCACGACAAATCGTGAAATTTCGACAGTTCTACTCTGCTTTCCGGCGAGAAACTCCTTTTTCTGCCTTTCTTGCCGGCGTTTTCACTGCCTTTCAACGGCATCCGTTTCGCCCCTGGCGCACCAGGCTAATCGCGCTGGGTCTGGCGCTGTCGATGCTGCTTCACCTGCCGCTGAGCGGGATGGCGCAGTCTGCGCTGCCCACGACGGAGCTGCGCGGCGTATGGCTCACCAATATCGACAGCGATGTGCTGTTTTCGAGCGATCGCCTCTCCAATGGCCTCCGCCGCCTCTCGCGCCTGCATTTCAACAGCATCTATCCCACTGTCTGGAACTGGGGCTATACGCTGTATCCTAGCGCCACTGCCGAGCGAGTCATTGGGCGACAGGTAGACCCCCACTCCGGGTTGCAACAGCGCGATATGCTTGCTGAAGCCGTGCAGCAGGGACATCGCCTGGGTCTGGCCGTGGTTCCCTGGTTCGAGTTTGGCTTTATGGCTCCGGCTGATTCAGAACTGGCGCGACGGCATCCCGACTGGCTGACGCAGCGGCGCGATGGCTCTCAGGTGGTTATGGAAGGGATCTGGCCCCGCGTCTGGATGAACCCATTCCATCCGCAGGTGCAGGAATTCATCTTGAGCTTAATTGCCGAACTCGCCGCCAATTACGAAATCGACGGGCTGCAACTGGACGACCACTTTGGGCTACCCGCCGAACTAGGCTATGACCCCTACACCATCCGGCTCTATCAGCAGGAGCATCAGGGCCAGTCGCCGCCCGCCAATCCCTACGATGCTGAATGGACACGCTGGCGGGCCGATCGCATCTCTGCTCTGATGGTGCGCCTGTTTGAAACCGTGAAATCCTACCGCCCCGACTGCCTGGTGGCCCTGTCGCCCAACACCCAGGACTACGCCTATCGCCACTATCTGCAAGACTGGAAGACCTGGGAGCGGCGCGGCTATGTGGAGGAGCTAATTATCCAGATTTATCGAGATAACGTAACTAGCTTTGCCGCCGAACTCAGCCGCCCCGAAATTGTCGAAGCCCGCAGCCACATTCCTGTCGCCATCGGTATCCTAGCCGGACTCAAAGATCGTCCCGCCCGCCCAGAAGTAATCCGCCAACAGGTTTATGCCGTCCGGCAGCAGGGCTTTGCGGGCGTGTCGTTCTTCTTCTACGAAACGCTACACGGGCGCGATCGCACGCTCCGCACGCTATTTCCCAGACCAGCCCAGCGACCGAGGGTGGGGTAATGGGGGGAGAGGCGGAAAAAATGAAGAACGAAGAACGAAAAACGAAGAACGAAAAACGGACACTCTTCGTTCTTCTCTCTTCGTTCTTCTCTCTTCGTTCTTCTCTCTTCGTTCTTC